>JAFPUE010000127.1 GCA_017395555.1 Ruminiclostridium sp.
CGTATTATCGGTCATCAAAAATTTTTTAGTGTCAACAAATTGTCAACAAATCCCGATTTTGGGACATTTGTGTAGGCAATATAATCAAAGTGAAAATCCGCTCAAGCCTTTGCCTGAGCGGATTTGCTATGGTGGACCCGGGGAGGATCGAACTCCTGACCTCCGCGTTGCGAACGCGGCGCTCTCCCAGCTGAGCTACGAGCCCACATCGTTAAATATTATATCACAACCGCGCTGAAAAATCAAGAGTCAAAAACATATTTTTTAAAAAATTTCAAAAAAGTATTGTAATCGGTCTATGTTATATGATATAATAAACAATGAATAACTGTCTGCCAAGTCAGACTCGAACAGTCCGGAGAAAAATACACTTATGGAAGAACAGATAATCTACGGCAGAAACGCTGTTATGGAGGCACTGCGCTCCGACAGCGGGATAGATACCGTATACATACAGAAGGGCGCAGGCGGTCTCGGGAAGCTGATCGCGCTCGCTAAAGAGAACGGCGCTGTGGTGAAGGACGTATCGCCGGAGAAGCTGAACGAGCTGTCGGCGGGCGGAAAGCACGGCGGAGTTGCGGCGATAGTTGCGGCTGCGGAATACGCTGACGTGGATGATATCCTCGCCGTATCGGCGGAAAAGGGCACTCCCCCGTTTATAATCATAGCCGACGAGATACAGGATCCTCACAACCTCGGTGCGATAATCAGGACAGCCGAAGCTGCCGGAGCCGACGGGGTGATAATCCCAAAGCGCCGAAGCGCGGGACTTACCGCCGCGGTATTCAAGACCTCTGCCGGAGCCGCAAGCTGGGTAAAGGTAGCGAGAGTTTCCAATCTCGTTGAAACGATAAAATTGCTCAAGTCGAAGGGAATCTGGGTATATGGAGCCGAAGCGGACGGCGAGCCGTACCGCAAAGCCGATCTCAGCGGACCTGCGGCGCTTGTTATAGGCTCCGAGGGCAACGGTCTCGGAAGACTTGTGCGCGAAAACTGTGATATGATACTATCAATTGATATGTACGGAAAGATAAATTCACTGAATGCCTCGGTGAGCGCGGGAATACTGATGTACGAATTCGTGCGGAGCAGGCATTAAAGATCAACTGCGGAATGCAGGAAAGGAGAGACAGCTCAGATGTCGGATTTTTCACTTGACGACATTCTCGACAAGTATGGTCATAAGGACAGCGTAACAGGCTCGTCGGATGACGTTGATGACATATTGAACGATATACTCGGTGAGCCGCGGAAGAGCAAGGGAAGAGGGCAGTCCGAGGATCCCTACATAGATGTGTTCGGAGAGCGCGGGCAGAGAAAGACAAAGCCCGAGGATTCGCTTGTATTCGCCGATCTTGAGGAAAAGAAGCGCAAAACTGAGCAGCGCCGTGCCGAATTTGAGGAAAAGCAGCAGCTTGCCGAAGAAAAGAAGCGCGAGGAGCTTGCAAAGAAGCAGCGCGTAGCCGAAGAACGCCAGCGTGCCGAAAAAGAAAGAAAACAGCAGGAAGAAGAAGCGCAGCGGCTTGCCGAGGAAGAAAAGGCACGGCAGGAAGAAGAAGCCCGCCGCATTGCCGAGGAAGAAAAGGCACGGCAGGAAGAAGAAGCCCGCCGTATTGCCGAGGAAGAAAGGGCGCGGCAGGAAGAAGAAGCCCGCCGTATTGCCGAGGAAGAAAGGGCGCGGCAGGAAGAAGAAGCCCGCCGGATCGCCGAGGAAGAACGGCAGCGGAAGGCGGAAGAGGCTCTGCGGCTTGCCGAGGAAGAAAGACTGCGGCAGGAAGAAGAAGCCCGGAGACTTGCCGAGGCGCAGGCAGCTGCGATAGAGCCGTTCACTCCCGATATAGAGCCGGATATCGACGATACGGAACCGGACGAGACGGATAAGGCAGTTCTCACCGAGGAGGAACGGCTGCGGCAGGCAGAGGAAGATCTGAAGCGCCGCAAATTCGAGGAAGAGGAACGGCGGTTCGCCACAAAGAGCGTGATCGTGCAGGATGTTCCGATCGAGCTGCCGAATGCCTCGGAACAGTCGGAGCAAGCCTCGGGCGAACCCACCACGGAAGAAATACAGCTCGAAAAGGTGCTTCGTCAGCAGAAGATCGAGATAGACTCGCAGAAGCTGCTGATAAAGGAGACGGAGCTTGAAGACCCGGACGATTTCCTGAAAGCGATCAATCCATACGATCTCTCAAAGAAGTCGGAATACACGCAGCAGATCGAAACGCTTACCGCGTCGGAGCTTTCGGGCGACACCATGGGCGTTGACGCGATACTGCTGAAAGAGCTCGCAAAATCTCACGCCGCGGAGCCCACTCTGGAGGATACGAGATCAATAGAGCGCATAGTGGGCGGCGCAACGCGCATAATGCCTGATCTGGACAAGCCGCAGAGCACCGGATACGCAATAAATCTGGATGAGACCTTCGAGCTGAAGGACGATATAAAGGAATTTATCCCGAAAGGCGACACGAAAGAGGTACGCAAGCACTCGGAAGAGGAAGAACGCCTGCTGCGCTCGATAAACAGCACGATAGAGCAGAAGCGGCTCGCGGATTTAAAGGACACAAACCCCGCTTCCGCGTATGACACAGGGCCTTTCGACAAGATAGTCATTCCGACAAATACGTTCAAATATGAAGCCGCGGTCAACAGGTCACTGCAAACCGGTGAGATACCGAAAAATGACCCGGAGATAGCGGAGCAGAAGCTAAAAGAGCTTGCCACAAAACGCAAGCGCAGACTGTCAAACTTCGTTCTTGAAGACATCTCGGACGACGATCTCGATTATTACGACGATTCTGCCGAGGAGCCGGCTCCCGATGACGAAGTGGGCATCTGGACAGACCTTGTTGAAACACAGAAAAGCCTGCGGCTGAGATTTATTCTCCTGTTTATCGTGACCGCCGCGGTATTTGCGGTCAATATCATACAAAAGGTATTCATAAACCAGAAGATCGGTATGTTCGGCAACGAGCTCGGCATACTGAGCAACGACGGAATAGTTTTCGCGAACCTTATCGGCGGAGTGCTCGGAATGATACTCTGTTCCTCCGTTATGATAAGCGGCCTCGGAAAGATATTCAAGGGCAAGGCGGACTGTGACAGCGTATGCGCGGTTAGCTGCACACTCTCGCTGCTCGCTTCCGTAGTTCATCTGATGGACACAAACGATCTCCAGCAGGGACGCGCATTCATCTATATACCCGCTGCGCTGCTCGGACTGCTGCTGAACTCGGTAGGAAAGCTGAGTATGATAAAGCGGGCGAAGAAGAACTACCACTTTATCATGTCGGACGCGTGCAGATATTACGCGGAGATCATTGACGGACAGAGCGAAGCCTCGGCTTTCACAAAGGGCGTCGTTTCGGAGCTCCCGTATCTCGTGACGATGCGCAAGACCGAGCTGTTCACAGACTTCCTCAAAAAGAGCTATTGCGAGGATATGGCGGACAGAGTTGCAAAGAAGCTCGTCCCGATCTCGCTGGCCATTGGCGTTATAATGGGACTGCTCGTTTACTTCATACCGAACGGAACGGAAGTGAACGGCGTGCAGGTCTTCAACAACAACATCTATTGGGCAACCTCGGTATTCGTCGCTTTTGTGTGCGTATTGTCGCCGTTCTCGATGATGTTTATGGTAAACAACCCGTTCAGACGCGCGTCGAGAGCCCTGCTCAAACACGGAAGCGCACTGCTCGGATATACCTCCGCCGAGGAATTCGGCGAAACAAACTCGGTGCTTGTTGACGCGGCAACGCTTTTCCCGAAATCGGCGATAGAGTGTACAAACATTAAGCCGTGCAAGCTCCAGAACTCGATCAACAACATATCCCTCGATATGGCGATAATACTTGCGGCAAGCCTCGCTGTGAACTGCGATTCCGTGCTTTCGGGACTGTTCTTCGATATGATAGGCGCAAACCGCGATATGCTGCTTAAGATCGACGGCTGTGTTTACGAGGACAATATGGGCGTTATGGGCTGGTACGAGAACAAGCGCATCATAATGGGCAGCCGTGAGCACATGAAGCATCACAGCATAAAGGTGCCGGAGATGAGCGCGATAGCAAAGTTCTCCCGCAACGGCTCCGACAGCGTTTACCTCGCGGTAGGCGGTGAGCTCGCGGTGATATTCTTCATAAGGCTTACAGCCAATCCGTCCGTCCGCTCCGAGATAAAGGAGCTCACAAGCCGCGGAGCATCGGTAGTTATCAAGACCACCGATTCGCTGATAACGATAGGAAGAATAACCGATCTGTTCGATCTCGATCCGGAGCGCGTAAGGATAATCGGTTCGAGCCTGCACGGGCTTTACAGTGAGTGTACATCGTACACGGCCAACGGCTGCGGAGCTCTTGCCGGAACAGGCAGCTTCGTATCTCTCGCAAAGGGCATAAATGCGTCGAAGAAGCTGCTCAAAGATGTGAGCATTTCCCGCGTATCGCTGATATTAAGCCTGATTGTCGGCACACTGTTTATGATATTCCTCGCGTTCTCGCCGATAACGCTTGTCTTTACTCCCGAGATCATCATAGGCTGGAATGTCCTGTGGCTGCTGATAATGCTCCTGCTGCAGAGCTTCCGGAAGTACTGACGCCGAAGCCGGCGGCGGGGAACGCCCCGCGGCGTTTTGCGTAGCGACACTCTTCTATGGGCGGGTGCATTGCACGAGGCGATGGCAGTTGCCGTCAAGAGCGCGCACGATGCGCGCATATAAAACGGCAACGACAGCACACTCGGTTAGTTATTCTCTGCAATTTATGGTAAAAAAAGTAACCGCACAGATTGTAAGTCTGTGCGGTTATTGTTATTTTTGGAAACGGAGTCTTCGCCAACCTCACTGCGTTTCAGTCAAGAGCTGCCCATAGCAGAACGCTCTGAAATACAGCATTTGTTTGGGGTGTCAAGCCCACTTTTCCAAAGGGGGCTTGCGGGGAGGTGTCACCGTCAGGTGACAGAGTAGCTGACCGACAGACTCAGAGCCCCCGTCTTAAAAGTCTCAAAATTCTCAAAGCTCTCTTATACGCTCTTTCTTCTCTTGGCTTCGTCTTTGGCGCGGAGCTCGTGATCGAGGATACGCTTGCGGAGACGGATTGATTTCGGGGTGACCTCGACGAGCTCGTCATCGGAGATGAATTCGAGGCTTTCTTCAAGGCTCATGTGCTTCGGCGGAACGAGGCGGAGCGCTTCGTCGCTGCCGCTTGCACGGGTGTTTGTGAGGTGCTTCTTCTTGCACACATTCACCGTGATATCGCCGAGCTTGGGCGATACGCCGACGATCATACCCTCGTACACGTCGATACCCGGGTCAATGAACATCGCGCCGCGATCCTGTACATTCCATATTCCGTATGCGCTGGCGGGACCGGTCTCAAACGCGACAAGAGAGCCGGTAGTGCGGACGGGGATATCTCCCATGAACGGCTCGTAGCCGAGAAACAGTGTGTTCAGCACACCTTCACCCTTTGTGTCCGTGAGAAATTCGCTGCGGTAGCCGAAAAGTCCGCGGGAGGGTATCTTGAATTCAAGCCTTGTGCGCGAGCCGACGGGGTGCATTTCAAGCAGCTCCGCCTTGCGGACGCCCATTTTCTCCATTACCGCGCCGACGCTCTCCTCGGGAACATCTATAACGAGCTTTTCCATAGGCTCGCACTTTACGCCGTCTATCTCCTTGAACAGCACACGCGGGGTGCTTACCGAAAGCTCGTAGCCCTCGCGGCGCATTGTCTCTATCAGTATCGACAGGTGCATTTCGCCTCTGCCGGCAACGTCATACGCGTCGCGCACATCGCTTTCCTTTACGCGCAGAGATACGTCCTTGAGAAGTTCCCTTTCAAGGCGCTCGCGTATCTGGCGGGAGGTGACGAATTTGCCCTCTTTTCCGGCAAACGGGCTGTCGTTTACCGCAAAGGTCATTTCCACAGTCGGTTCGCTTATCTTCACGAACGGAAGCGGCTCTACCGCAGCGGACGAGCATACTGTCTGTCCGATGGTTATTCCCTCTATGCCCGAGAAGCAGACGATATCGCCTACCGACGCTTCCTGAACGGGAGTTTTTCCGAGTCCGTCAAATTCATACAGGCTCACGATCTTGCCCTTGAACGGCTGTGTCGTGCCGTGGTAGTCGCAGACGGTGACTTCCTGGTTCTGTTTTATAACACCGCGCTCTATGCGTCCGATCGCTATTCTGCCGACATACTCGCTGTAATCGATCGACGACACGAGAAGCTGCAGCTCGCCGTCGGGATCACCCTCGGGAGCCGGGATATGTTCGAGTATCATATCGAAAAGCGGGATAAAGTTCTCGCCCTGTACCTCGGGGTCAAGCGAAGCCGTGCCGTTTCTGCCGGAGCAGTAGATGACCGGGCTTTCGAGCTGCTCATCGTCCGCGTCAAGGTCAAGCAGCAGCTCCAGCACCTCATCCACAACCTCTGTGGGTCTCGCGTCGGGACGATCGGTCTTGTTTACGACAACGATGACCTTGTGTCCGAGTTCGAGTGCCTTCTGGAGCACAAATCTCGTCTGCGGCATAGTTCCCTCGAAGCTGTCAACGAGCAGCAGAACGCCGTTCACCATTTTGAGTATGCGCTCAACCTCGCCGGAAAAGTCCGCGTGGCCGGGGGTGTCAACAATGTTTATCTTCACGCCGTTGTAGGTAACGGACGTGTTTTTCGCAAGTATTGTAATTCCGCGCTCGCGTTCAAGGGCGTTGCTGTCCATTACGCGCTCCACGACAGCCTGATTTTCGCGGTAAACGCCGCTCTGTTTGAGCATTTCGTCAACGAGCGTGGTCTTGCCGTGATCTACGTGCGCAATAATTGCGATATTTCTCAGATCTTCTCTTTTCAATTCTTATCTTCCTTTTTATATATAGTATTCCTGTTTCTGTGACCGATAAATTATATCACTTTTACTTTTATTTGTCAATACAGAATTTGATATATGTACAGCAAAAGCATTTAGGCTATACCGCACAAAGATTGTGCTTGTATTGTGCAGTCGAATTTTTCGTCAGATTAGCTAAAAGACACGCAGGCAGAAAATGTCAAAAGGAAAACAAGACTATCCGCGGGCGAAATGAAACAAAAGCTTTTGCCTTGTGATATATGAAATCCTCAATTTCTTGGTTTATATGCTGTATCTGTCCGCATCGGCACACTCCCGGCGCGTGAAGGCTCATGCAGCCGGTAACACCCCGGTTACACCGGCTGCAAAAAGAGACCGCCGTATGTCATAATGCTGTAAACGTAAACACAAATAAGCGCGTGTTATGAACAGTTGAACAAAAAAATGATGTTAAATTTGTTCAAAACGTGGTATTTGACTTTACCGGCTAAAAAAATGTTGCAATAAGCCGCGAAAAGAGTTATAATGTATTTTGAGACATTATAACTGACACTGCGCCCGGACATGGGCGGCGAAAGGGTGGTTGCATGAACGCGAATGACATAAAATGGATAACCTCGGGCAATCTGGAACATAATCCTTTTTATTTCAGTATTCCCGAAAAGTTAGACAAATTCGGCTTTTGCATTGACATGAGCGGTTACGGCGAAGGCAAGACCGATAAGGCACAGATGTGCATTATAGATACCGCGAATAAGAAGGAAAAGCCCAATATCCTTATCGTATGCCCGGACGGCAGTAAGGAAAGCTGGTATCTCTGCCTGCTGAAGGGTGCGGGATTTGATTTCAAATTCGTAAATTCCGCAAACGATGCCGTTACGTTCTTCAGCCCCGAAATGTCAAACCTTATGCTGCTTGACGAAAAGGTGCTCACAGAAAGTGAAGGCTCCGCGTTTGAGACAGTAAGAAAAAGCGGCATACTCTGGGATCTCATGATAATCGACGCTGCCGGAGCGGCAGACGGCATTGACCCGTCCATATATACACAGAACCTCGGCATGAAAGCGGATAAGCTGCTTGTTTTCGCTCCCTATCCGTCCGAATACACAAAGGCACCCGACGGTATCAAGGATATTGTCAAGGCGGTACTCAGCGACAGCTCACGCGCTTCCGCCGTTGACAGTTTCGCAATTGACGAGAAGGCTATGTCGTTCACAATGAATTCTCCGCTCGCCAACTACCCGAAGGAAGAAGCGAATACCGGAAATATCAGGATAGTCAGCTACGCTTTCCCGGAGTCGGATATTCCCGCAAATCTGCACATAGACGATCAGGGCGGCAATCATTACCCGCACGGCGGAAACGTGTTCGAAGAGTATGACCTCCCCGAAAAGAACATCTACCGCAAGCCAGTATATACAAAGAACGACGCGGCAGTTCTCATAAAGAAGGACAAGAAGCTCGCGAAGTTCCTTGAAGTCATAGACGGCATTATGAAGTCGGACGACAAGACCGCTGTCGTGTATTTCAAGTCCGAAGCTACCGTAAGCTACGTCGAAAAGATACTCTCCGTGGTTTACCGCGATCAGACCTCAAACATTATCTACCTCGAAAAGACAAGGTTCGATATGATGCAGCTCAAGCAGTGGTACGAGGCCGGTTCCGCGAGCCCGATAAAGCTGCTCCTCGCTGCCGACAGACAGAGCGAGAGCATCGGCATTTTCCGCCCCATAACACACATAATCAACTACGAGCTTCCCGACAGCCCGGTTGAGCTCCAGCAGCGCTATGTGCGCAGAGGAGTTTCCGCCGGCGGCGCAGCTCCGGAATTTATCATATTTCTCGACGACAACGGCATATTCGACAGCAGAGTGCTCGGCAAGGTAATTGCCGGAAACCTCTACAAGGCGTTCAGAATGAACGTTCCGTCGGAGAATGTGCTCTTCGCTGTTGACGGCATAGAGCAGATACTCACCGATATGCTGATAGATGTCAAGTATGTCGCGGATTATACTGCCGCGGTGGGAGCAAGCTTCGACACCATAGCGAAGTTCCGCCACGATTACAATATCCCCGCTTCAAGAAACCTAACGAACGCCGCAACCACACACAGCTATTCGCAGCACAAGCTCGAAACGCTCGCAAAGGCGCTCGGAGTCAGCGATCTTATCGCAAGCAAAGATGTTGACAAGGCTGCGCTTACCGCTAAAATAGCCGAAAAGGTAAAGCAGATACGCTCCGGCTTCTCATATTTCGACAAGGATATGTCGGTAAAGACAATACCGCATAAAACCGCACAGAACAGCGAATTCAAGCAGTTCGAGAGCTTCCTTGAGGGGAATCCGTTCAACCTCGGTCTGAGAAACGCACAGAACGAGCTGAAACAGGCTGTGAGCGGAAAGAACGGCTTTGCTCCGATAAGAGATGTCATAGCGGAAATACCCGACGCGCTCAAATCCGCGGTACTGTACAATATCTGGGTATATTGGCATAAGGCGCTGAAAGTCGGCGGTTCTTACGCAGAATTCTTAAAATCTTACAACGAAGGGGTGATCTGAGATGAGCTATGAAGAAAGCAAGGCGCAGGAATACAGGTTTAACGAGCTGAAAAAGTGTATCGGCGACTTTTATGTTGCGCACGACGAAGGCAATATCGAAGAACGCGATGCCGCCCTTAAAAAGGTGCAGAACGCCCTGTTCACCGGAAGCTCCGACAGTGAGCCTTTCAAGGATTATTTCAACGAGGCTTTCCAGGGCAGAACAGTGTTCAATACCCTGCTCAGCATCAATGACTATCCGAAGGAGAGCATACTCCGCGAGCTGCTGCAGAATACGTTCGGCTGCTCTTATGAGACAAAGGACGTAAAGGTCATAATGAATTTCAGCACCAAGCAGCATCAGGTAAGCCTGACCTACAACGAAGTCGGCTTCACCATGGATCAGATACTCTACTACCTGAGCTTCGGGCGAGGCGAGGTCGATGAGTCCAAGACCCGTGAAGGACGTTTCGGTGTCGGCGCAAAGAGCGTTTTCCTGAACGTTGAGTGGCTTTCGCTCAAATCAAACAATTTCAGCTTCAAGATAAAGAACAACAACGGTACTCTCGAAATTCTTGAGCTTGACCTGTTCGGTACGCAGTTTATAGGCACCGAGATCGTGTTCAAGGTAAGAGGCGAAGAGTTCCAGACGATAATGGACAACTTCCTCACCCTTACGGACAACAAGGGTGACTATATGAACCTTATGGAGCTCTGCTTCGCGTTCAACAGGAAGAAAGTCCTCGATATCCGTGACCCGCGCAAGCTCGAAGAGTCAAAGGACCGTACATTCAATATCGCTGTTATGGTTGACGGCGAGATGAAGTCGGTTTATAAGATAATGCAGTACCAGAAGGAGGGCGACGACAACGCGACTATCCGCTTCCTCCAGAACGGCAAGAGCATCATAGACTTCCTCTGCTACGAGTCGGAGGGTTATTCGTACCTGATACCCTACGCTGTAGAGAGAACAAAGCGCGCGAGCATTGTAAAGCTGCTCATGCAGAAGTACAACTACTTCTCGACATACGAGCTCACAGGTCTTTACAAGGAGGACAACGAGGCGTTCAGAAACGAGCACCTCTCCGCGTTCTTCATAAGCGTCCCGAACAAGTATATCACTCCGCACAGAACCGGAATACGCCACGACAGCGAGAACGAAGTAACGCAGCATATCCAGAAGGATCTGCGCGATATGATCGCCGCTTACAAGCAGTATTTCGTGCTCACTATGCAGGAGGTCAAGGATAAGCACGGATACTACTTCTTCTATCCGAAATCCTACGCGTTTGAGTTCTTCAAGAACTACATCAAAACAAGCAAATTCGGCAAGGAGATACAGTCTCCCTTCCAGAACAGCATCTCGCTCATATACCCCGAGGAGCGCCTTACCACGGATTACGAAACGCTCAAGGAGCGCGGCTTTCTGGCCAACGCCGAGCACGTTCCGCAGCTTGAGCACACCAACGGCACCGCTTATGACACCTACATCAAGCAGGCTCTCAACGATATGCACGAGAAGCTCAAGGACGAGGAAGAGCGTATCATCTACGTCGGATACGAGTGGGAGAACGAGGATTCCTCGGCTACCGGCAGAGAGTACCTTTATGAGTTCCTGCACAACGGAATGACGTTCTATGTTTCCTCGAAGGTAACACCGAACGTTTCCGATAATATGCTGTACTACGGTTTTACCTCCGTGGCGGCTAAAATGGCGGGAGAGTTCATGAAGGACAGCATCGTCCACAACGACGATGAGCTCGAACGTCTGCTTGCTATGTACGATGAGATATACCATGAGGACTACAAGATAGTAATGAAATACTATCAGTTCTATATCTCTCATGGCGAGGAGCAGCAGCGTTACGAAGTGTCCAAGATGGACATCAAGAATATCGACAACGCTATGCACGCGATACAGAAGCGTCAGCACCGTTTCGATACGCACCAGAATTACAACGAAGTCGTTTCCATGCTCATAAATACGTTTACGCAGGGCAAGGATACGATGACGTTCCTCAGAGAGATAAAGGAGCAGGGCGGCAAGGTTACGCTCCAGCTCGATATCAACAAGCGCTACCGCTTCAGCGCTTACGGCAAGCAGTTCATGATCCCGCCGAACATCACCAACGCGGATATGCTTGATATAATCGGTGATTTCGGAACGCTGATAAAGTGCGGTATGCTCAACGGCAAGAAGTTTGACTTCGAGCACACAAAGAGTCGCTATGCGTTTGACCCCGAGCTTCTTGCGAAGATGTTCGGAAGCGAGGAGCTTCCCTCTACGGTAATAAACGAGCGTGTCGCAAGACTGTTCGTATGCGATCTCAAAACCGACAGAGTAGCTATTGTAGGCGACGAGGACAAGATCGTCAAGATCGTGGAGATAGGCGAGGAGATCACGCAGGAAATGCGTGAAGCGGCAAAGAAGTACGTCTTCCTGCGCTCCGACTGCACCAAGCCGGACTTCGCTGATGTTGCCGAGTACGTTATCACCGGAAAGAACGAGCAGCTTCTCAGCAAGCATTATATGACCGCGCAGGAGCCCAACAGAGTTATTCCGGATCAGATACCGTTCATCCTCAAGCCGCTGCCGGCTATAACAAAGGACGAATTTGCGTACCTGCGCGCGCAGAGCCGTGCAGCCGCTCAGTTTGCGGAAAGCAAGAACTACCGCAATTACTTCGCAAAGGACATCAACGGCAAGCTGTTCGGTTACGGCGGCTGCTGTCCGGTATGCGGATTCGAGTCCCGCGCGATAAACTGCTTCGGACTGAAGGATTTCGAGGTGGAGATACTCACCGAGGACAGCGAAAAGCTGTTCAGACTCTCGCTTTACCTCTGCGCTAACGATGCCGCAATATCCGGCGGCTGGCTCATAACAAATGTCACCATAGGCGGAATGTCACCGATAAAGTGGCTTGAAGGGATACAGTCGGTAGATGTCATCCCGCCCGAGTTCCTTCTCTGCCACATCAGCTACCGCTCGCAGTATTCAAACGATATCCTCGGCGGCAGCTCCAACGCAGTCGGCGAAGTAATGTTTGAACCCGAACTTGGCGAGCTTGACGTTACCCTCTCCCCGCTCATGGCAGCTAAATGGGTGGAAGATAACACCTGAGCTCTGCGCTGACGCGGCGGGGAACGCCCCGCGGCGAATGACCGTAACACGGGAATTAGTTAAAAAGCAAAAAGTGTCCTGCTTTTCAGAAAGCGGGACGCTTTTGTTATTGGGATTATAAAAATAGACAAATATCCGCCGTCAATGTGATGAGAAAATCGTATGAATAATATGTGAAAGTCATTGACAAATAACCCGATTTTTGCTAAACTTTATTTGTATGATTTTTGGAAAGGCTGATGCGAATATATGATAAAGAAACTGCTCAGAAGCGTAAGAGAGTTCAAAACCGTATCACTGTTAACGCCTGTATTCATGATAGGCGAAGTCATTATGGAAGTTATCATACCGCTGCTCATGGCAATGCTCGTCGATAACGGTATCAACGGCAACAACGGCACAGGCGATATGAATTACATACTGATAATGGGCGGAGCACTCGTTGTGTGCTGCGTACTGTCGCTGTTCGCCGGTTTCGCCGGTGCAAAAACAGGTGCAAAGGCTGCTATGGGATTTGCCCGCAACCTGCGTAAGGATATGTTCTACCGCATACAGAACTTCTCGTTCTCGAATATTGACAAGTTCTCCACCGCGAGCCTTGTTACCCGCCTCACGACAGATGTTACGAGAGTACAGGACGCGTATCAGATGATACTGCGTATTGCCGTCAGAGCGCCTATAATGCTGGTATTCTCGCTGATAATGGCGTTTATGGTAAACGCGCAGCTCTCGCTCGTGTTCCTGGTTGCAATACCGATACTCGGCATAGGTCTGCTGCTTATAATGAAAACCGTTCACCCCGTATTTGAGCGCGTGTTCAAGAGATATGACACGCTCAACAACGTGGTACAGGAAAACGTCAGCGGTATGCGCGTAGTCAAAGCGTTTGTAAGGGAAGACTTTGAAAAGCAGAAATTCAGAAAAATATCCGGTGATATTTATAATGACTTTTCTTTTGCGGAGAAGGTTCTTGCATTCAACAACCCGCTTATGCTGTTCTGCGCTTACGGCGGTATGCTGCTTCTCGCATGGATAGGCGCGAACCTGATCGTAATTGACGGCTCCCTCACTACCGGCGAGCTCATGAGCATGACCACATACGCCATGCAGATACTCATGAACCTTATGATGCTTTCGATGATATTCGTTATGGTAACGATGTCGAGAGCTTCCGCCGAGCGTATCTGCGAGGTGCTTGACGAGGAAAGCGATCTGTCTTCCCCCGACAACGCGTCGAACGATGTGAAAGACGGCTCGATCGAATTCAGGAACGTATCGTTTGAATACAAAAAGGGAAGCGGGAATTACGCGCTTTCTGATATAAATATAAAGATAAATTCGGGCGAGACGATAGGCATAATCGGCGGTACAGGCTCGTCAAAATCCACGCTCGTGCAGCTCATACCGAGACTGTATGACGTAAGCAAAGGCTCGATACTTGTCGGCGGAAGGGACGTAAGAGAGTACGATCTCGAAACGCTCCGTGACTCGGTGGCAATGGTTCTCCAGAAGAACACGCTGTTCTCCGGAACAATAAAGGACAATCTGCAGTGGGGCAAGCTCAACGCGACGGACGAGGAAATGATCGAAGCATGCAAGCTGGCACAGGCAGACGGATTTATACGGGAGTTCCCCGACGGGTATGACACCTACATAGAGCAGGACGGCTCGAACGTTTCCGGCGGACAGAAGCAGAGACTCTGTATTGCAAGAGCGCTGATGAAGAAGCCGAAGATACTGATACTCGACGACTCGACGAGCGCGGTAGATACCGCTACCGACGCGAATATACGAAAGGCGTTCAGAGAGCAGATACCCGATACCACAAAGCTCATAATCGCGCAGCGTATCTCCTCCGTAATGGACTCGGACAAGATACTTGTGCTTGACGGCGGAAAAGTCGTTGATTTCGGCACACATGAAGAACTCATGAATACCAGCAGCATCTATCGCGAGGTATATGAATCACAGAAGAAAGGAAGTGAGGAGTAATGCCGGCGAGAAGAAGAAAGCCCGAAGCAGGGCAGACTATGATGATAAAGCGCGGCGGTCCCGGCGGACCGAGAGCTGTCGGAAGCGGCGCAAAGCTCGATCCGAAGACGCTGAAAAGGCTGCTCGGATATATATTCAAGGGCTATAAGCTGAGATTTTTCTTTGTATTCGTGTGCATCATCATCAATGCGCTCGCGGGTGTTGCCGCTTCGCTGTTCCTTCAGGAACTTATCGACGGTCACATCACTCCGCTTCTTGAAAGAAGGCTGGCGGGCGAGACGATAGTAAGCGAGGATTTTGTCCCGCTTCTGTGGGTCATAGCACGAATGGCGGTCATCTACATTGCGGGTATTATCTGCTCATTCCTGCAGCAGCGCATAATGGTCACGATATCGCAGGGAGTTCAGAAATCCATACGCGACGAGATGTTCGAAAAGATGCAGTCGCTCCCGATAAGCTATTTTGACCGCAACACCCACGGCGACATAATGAGCCACTACACCAACGATATCGATACGCTGCGCCAGATGCTCTCGCAGAGCATACCGCAGGCGTTCTCGTCACTGATAACGATAGTGTCAGTATTTGTGGCGATGTGCGTTCTGAGCCTCCCGCTTACCGGATTTGTCATTGTTTCGCTTGTGGTTATGATGATGATAAGCGGAAAGATAGCATCCAAGAGCGGCAAAT
Organism: Ruminiclostridium sp.; assembly: GCA_017395555.1. Taxonomy (GTDB): domain Bacteria; phylum Bacillota; class Clostridia; order Oscillospirales; family Ruminococcaceae; genus Ruminiclostridium_E. The sequence continues at coordinate 15,184 of JAFPUE010000127.1, forward strand.
ACTTCATGGCGCAGCAGACCTCTATTGCGGAGGTAAACGGCTACATCGAGGAAATGATAAACGGTCAGAAGGTAGTAAAGGTGTTCAACCACGAGGAGCCTGCGAAGGAAGCCTTTGACGAGCTCAACGAGGAGCTTTACACCAACGCACGCGAGGCGAACTCGTTCGCGAATATTCTCGGACCGATAAACAACAACTTGGGACATCTGCAATACGCGCTTATCGCCGTGCTCGGCGGTCTGCTTGCGATCAACGGTGTCGGCGGTCTGAAAATAGGCGGAATCGCGTCATTCTTACAGCTTTCCCGAAGCTTCACGATGCCGATAAACCAGATAGTACAGCAGATCAACTTCATTATCATGGCGCTTGCCGGAGCGAAGCGTATATTCGAGCTTATAGATGAGGAGCCGGAGACGGACGACGGATATGTAACGCTCGTAAACGCAAAAACAGACGCAAACGGCGAGATAACCGAGACAGAAGAGCATACCGGAATGTGGGCGTGGAAGCACCCGCACGGCACCGGCGGAGTGACCTACACACCGCTCAAGGGCGAGGTCACGATGAATCAGGTGGATTTCGGCTACGTCGAGAACAAGATCGTTTTGCATGATGTAACGCTGTACGCCGAGCCGGGTCAGAAGATAGCGTTCGTAGGCTCCACCGGAGCGGGCAAGACCACGATCACCAACCTGATCAACCGCTTTTACGATATCGCGGACGGAAAAATACGCTACGACGGAATAAATATCAACAAGATAAAGAAAGCCGATCTGCGCCGTTCGCTCGGAATGGTTCTCCAGAACACCAATCTTTTTACGGGTACAGTAAGGGAGAATATCCGCTACGGAAAGCTCGATGCAACGGACGAGGAGATCTACGCGGCGGCAAGACTCGCGAATGCGGACGACTTTATACGCCGTCTGCCGCAGGGCTACGATACCATGCTGACCGAGAACGGAGCGCAGCTCTCGCAGGGACAGCGCCAGCTTATCGCAATAGCGCGTGCCGCGATCGCAGACCCGCCGGTAATGATACTCGACGAGGCTACATCGAGCATAGATACCCGTACCGAGGAGATCGTGCAGAAGGGTATGGACAGCCTCATGAAGGGCAGGACTGTATTCGTTATTGCGCACCGCCTCTCCACGGTCAAGAACTCCGATGTTATAATGGTTCTTGAACAGGGACGTATAATCGAGCGCGGCAACCACAAAAAGCTGCTCTCCGAAAAGGGCAGGTATTACAAGCTCTATACGGGCGCGTTTGAGCTTGACTGATATGCAGAAAATGCGTCTGACATGCCCCGAAATATGCAACAGTTCATAATATTTCCGGGAAACTGTACAGTAAAACAAAAATAATATTGACGCAAACGCGGTTTTGCGGTATATTATAGATATGTACGGAAAAGATAAAGAAGAAAAGAAAGGACGATAAACAAAATGAAAAAAACAGCGGCATTACTTGCCATATTACTTGTGCTTGCAGCCGGCGGCTGCGGTGGCAATAACACACCCGCGCAGACCTCCGCCGCAACAACTGCTGCGGCAAATACCTCGGGAAGCGAAGCAGTAACGTCGGTTGACGAAAACGGCGTAGTCAGCATGGTAATGGAAGCTCCCGAACGCGAGGACACCACAGAGGAGTCACTCAAATATTTCGAGACCAACGCACCCGCTTTCAAGAAATACCTTGATATGCGCCGCTCGCTCCCGATGTCGTTTGAATCAACAGTCACACAGAACGGCGAAGAATGGAAAACAGGCTTATATATCAAGGACGATACGCATCAGGCGCTCTATTCCATTGATCCCTCCGGTGCGCGGATAGATGTCGTTTACAGCGGCGATAAGATCTATCAGGTAGAGCACGCCCGCAAGACCGTATTCACCTACGACTGCGGCGAGGAAATGGTAGCCGGCGCGGTATCGGATTCCCGTCTTTCCAAGATATATCTTGATGATGTTATGGAGTCGCATTATTGGTGCGATCAGGCGGAATACGAGGGTAATGTCTATGACCGCGTTATTATCACCACGGGAGACGAACAGGTGTTCCACTACTTCGATACCGAGACCGGAAAGCTCGCATATTCCGTCAGCGGCGACACCGTCACAAGAGTTGATTTATTGGAAAACGCTATTATAAATGATGACATTTTCAATATCCCGACTGACTATGAGCAGAAGAAATATTCCGATCTTCTCGACGAACAGCTTGCAGAGGAAAAGGCAGCTGCGGAAGCGGCAGCAAAAGCGGCTGAAACTACTACTTCGGCAGCAGCAGAACCGGCAGCCTGATAAAAAGCACAACACAAAAAACTCCCGCAGAGCTCTGCGGGAGTTTTTATTTCGGGTTATCCGATTACTTTCTCTTTCTTGCGAGAACAACAGCACCTGCTGCAACTGCTGCGATACCTGCAACAGCAGCAACGTCCTCGATACCTGTGTTCGGGTTAGCGTTGTCGGAAACTGCGCTTACTTCGCTTGCTGCGGGAGCGGGAGCGATGAGCTCGGGCTCTTCGATCGAAACAGCGCCGCCCATTAAGTCAAGAGCGTTACCGTCCTTGTCGAGAAGCTCGAACTTTGTGGGAGCGATAGGTGTACCCCACTGCTGGAAGAATGCGAATGCGTAAGCATCGTCAGCGGAGAAAATGGGCTCCTTGTCCATGAATGTGATGGAGCCTTCGGACTCGTCGTATGTAAGCTCATCGCCGTCGCCGTTAGCGTAGTTGTGCTGATACCAACCTCTGCTCTGGCAGTTAGCGCCTACGGAGCCGCCGTACCAAGCGCCGTGCTCAACGTCCTCGGGATCAACCTCAACGAATACGCGGATTCCGTAAACCTGTGTGATATCGAAACCGAAGTCCTTCTCAAGAGAAGCCTGAGCATCGTTATCTGCACGCAGGCAGAACTGCAGACCGTCGAAGTAAGGAGCCTGATCCTCGTCGAAAGCAACAGTGGAAGGATCGAATGTGGATACCCACTCTTCTTCCTCGTCAGCAGCTGTTGTTTCTTCTTCAACATCTTCCTCGGCAACCTCGGGAGCTTTTTCCTCTTCCTTGGTTGTCTTCTTTGTCTTCTTGGTTTCTTCCTTAGCCTTTTCTGTTGTTGTCTCAGCAGGCTTTTCTTCCTTAGCTGTTGTTTCCTCTGTCTTTCCCGAAGTTACTTTCTCCGTTGTATCAAGAAGCGGAAGACTTGCTTTTCCTTTGCCGTCAAAAGATATCATTTCCTTACCGTTTTTATCTTTGACTACGATTGACTTCACAGTAGCTACATCAGGTGTACCATCATACTGATTGATTGCGAGCTGAACAAAATAGTAATCATCATAAACACAGTTAGAATCATCAACTACAAGAACGCCCTTATATGTATTATCTGCGATCTTGTCAAACTTAATCGTCTTATTAGCCGCTTCAAGTCCACGATCGGAATCATTAACACCCCAATACTCTTTTGCTATCCAGTTATGCTTCGAGCCGGAATCCGTACCGGTTGACGAAAGAATAATAGCTCCACCCCAAGCACCGGTGAAATCTGCATCTGTTGTTACAGTGTACTCAATAGTACCGATTTTAGTTAAATCAATACCATAGTTTGTAGCCGATTTTTCGCCCTTGTCCTTTGTACCGTCAGAATAGAGCATTACAAGAAACATTTTATCGGAGCTTCTTGTATAACCGTCCTGCGGAACAACTGTAAGCTTTGCGCTTGCGGAAACTGTCATCGCAGCGGCGCATACAAGTGCGGCAGCGCAAGCCGCGATCTTCTTGAATTTCTTCATTTGGAATTTATCCTCCTTAAAATAATTTGACATCGGCGCAATTGGCACAAGCGCACATGTCGGCACCGCTGCGATGTTACCGCATCGCACGGCGTATAGGCAGGTTTTTTCTCTCAAACGCAGGTACCTGCCGGTGGAATGTAAACGGTATCATTACCGCAATTTACATTATACTACCTTCTGCCTGTTTTGTCAAGTACCGTATAGCGCCTTTAATGTTTTTTTATTAAGGAATTTGTATGTTTTATTACGAAAAAAGACCGGAACCGTTACCGGTTCCGGTCAGTTTTAATTCTGAACTCGAATCGAAATTAAGTCAGTGTTTAACTTACTTTCTCTTCTTGGATACTACTACAGCAGCAGCAGCTACGATTGCAGGGATTACTGCAAGTGCAACGCCTGTGCCGGGGTTAGCATCGTCATCAGCCTTAGCATTGTTTGTGGGTTCGATGATATCAACTTCGCCGTTGTTCTCTTCTTCTTCTTCCTCAGGCTCGATTGTGAACTCAGGCTCTTCTTCTTCCTCAGGCTCTTCTTCTTCCTCAGGCTCTTCTTCTTCCTCAGGCTCTTCTTCCTCGAACTCCTCAGGCTCTTCCTCTTCCTCAACGTCCTCAGGCTCGTCAACTACTTCTTCTTCAGCAGCTTCAACGTCTGTGCCTTCCTCGTAAGAAAGGATAACCTTCTCTACGATGTAACCGATAGCATGCTGCTTATCATCGGATGTGTACCATACACCGTTAGGAGCGTATGTGATAGCGTCACCGGGCTTACCAGCGTGGATGGACTTGTAATCGTCGAGCTTGTACTCTTCGCCCTTGTTCATACCGTAGTAGATATCGGAGATGTTGCCCTTTGTGAGACCGCCCATATCGTCGAGTATCTCGGAGATATCGAATGTGATCGTGAGAGCGTCGGAATCAACTGTTCCAAGGCTTACAAGAGAACCTGTGGACTGGTTGTAGTTGAAGAACAGACCCATGTTTGTACCCTGGAGAGAGCTCTTCAGACCAACTTCAGTAGAAGCTATACCGCCGTTGTGCCAATCTGTGCCAGCCTTTGTCTTAGCTGTGAACTGGAATGTGATCTTACCGTTTGTCTGCTTGTTGAAGAAGTCAGCGGACTGGGAAGCGAGACCACCGAACCAGAACGGAGCTGTACCTGTTCCGTTATCGTTGTAGGACTGCTTTCTGGAAGCGTCGCCTTCTACCTGGCCGTTACCTGTGTAGAGAGTACCAGCTGTGTAAGCTGCAGCAGAAGAAAGGAGCTGTACCTTATTTCTGTTGATTGTTCCGTCGCTTGTTGTCTTCTCGAGAAATGCGTAGAGGTCCTTAGTGGACTGGTTGTCTATCTCGAGTGTAGCGCCGCAGTACCACTGGAATGCATCGTTGATAGCCTTCTCAACACCTACAGCGGAAGCTGTAGCGTCATCGAAAGGATAGAGGCATGTCAGAGAATCTGTGTAATCCCAGTTAACCCAGTTTGTGTAAGCATCCTTACCAAGGTCTGTGTTCTTGGTCTTGATGTCGATGGAGATAGCTGTTACTTCTACGAACTGAGAAATATCAAGCTTATTCAGCGGAGCTGAGTTTGCCGGATAGGAATCGAGTACCCACACGTCACCGGAACCATCGTACTTCTGCTCGCCTGTAACCGAATCGAAGTTATCGAAATCGTAGCTGTAGGTCTTTGTGGTTGTGTTCTTCTGGCCCTTGATACCTGTAACATTAAGTGTTACCTTGCTGAGCCAGATCTGGCCGTTCTTGCCTGTGAACTTGCCATCCTCGATGAATGCGAACTGGTCAACAGTAGCAGGTGTACCCTTGCCTGCAGCGAGGTCAGCGTTCTGAATGAGGGCACCGTTGCCATCGGATTCAGCAAGGAGAGAAAGCTCTCTACCGCCGAGGCTGCCCTTGCACTCTACTGTACCGAGTGTGTTAGCCATGTCGAATTCCTTGGTAACTGTCTCAGCGCTTGCAACAGCGGAGAGGGAAGTTACAGCAAGTGTTGCAGCTATGCCAGCTGCGAGAATCTTGTTAATCTTCATGATTGATTCCTCCTAAAAATTTTCGGTAAATTTTGTCATTACCTACGGTTTATTATACATAATCTCTGAACTTTTTTCAATAGTCATTTTTACCATATTTTGGAAATTTATCTGTTTTGTAAGGACAAATTCCACAAATCAAGTCTTCGTGACTGTTGAAATCCGCCGATCTCAGTTTTTCAACCTCGGCTTTGACTGTTTACATTTAGGTAGTCATTGCTTTTCTCGAAAAAGTTTCAGACTTTTTTAAATTTTTTTAAAAATTTTTGAAACCGTCCGAAACTCTCGTTTCCGTGCGTTTGCACCGTGCAATTTACTGCCTCAATGCTGCTTACATTGGTGTAGTCATTTGGTTTTCGCAAAAAGTTTCGCTTGTTTCAAAAATTTTTTCGGATTATACTATTTTAATAGATACTGTTTATCTCCCGCTTGACAAATCTGCCCCGCTGCTTTATAATATAGAAAGAGCAGACCTTTGACGGTCGCTCCCGACAGATTACATTAAATAACCGCTAGGGTCGCGTCCGGGCGGTTATTTCCTTTTATCTCTCTTTCTTGCTTGACAAATCTGCACCGTCGTGCTATAATATAAACAGAAAGAGCAGACCTTTGACGGTCGCTCCCATATGGATTATTAGAAATAACCGCCGGTTTACGACGCCTTGGCGGTTATTTCCTTTTATTGCCGAAATGTATAAATATTTCAAGCACGAGTGCTATCAATGCACAATTGTATATCCCGATCTGTATAAGATCGGACAACGTTATGTACACCATACGCCTCACTCCCTTCCGGGAGCAGGATTGACCGCCGTTCGGTCTGTTCTTTCCGGATACTCGCGCCGCGCCTGCATCACGCTCCGCGCTTTCTCTGGTCAGGTATTCTGTTTTGCAGGGATATACCCGCTTGTCCGTATTATAGCACATAAAACCGCGGCTGTCAACCAAAGACAGATGCCGCGTTTTTTCCTTTGCGCTGCGCCGTATTGACAAAACCTTTTATATATGGTATAATGCTTTATTATCGACAAGCCGTTCCGATGCCCGCCGGTAGCGGGAATATCAAATTTCACGCGGCTGTCAGGAGGTTCACTATGGAAAAGGAACAGTTTTTGGAAGTTTACAGGCATTCTCTTGCCCACATTCTCGCAAAAGCAGTTATCGAGCTCTACGGCAAGGAAGTCCAGTACGCGATCGGTCCGCAGATCGCAGACGGTTTCTACTATGATTTCACATTCCCGGAGGGCGTTAGCGTAACAAACGAGGATTTCCCGAAGATAGAGGACAAGATGCGCGAGATCATCAAGCGCCGCGAGGACTGGAAGAGAGTTGAGATATCCAAGGCGGAGGCTTCGGAATTATTTGCTTCGCAGAAATTCAAGAAAGAGATAATCGACGGACTTTCCGACGATGAGACTATCACCGCGTACTGGACAGGCGATGATTATATAGACCTGTGCAGAGGCCCTCACGTTGACAACTCGCAGGAGCTTATGGGAGCGGCTTTCGAGCTCAGAAGCGTTTCCGGTGCGTATTGGAGAGGCGACGAAAAGAACGACAGCCTCACCCGTATCTATGCTTACGCTTTCCCGGATAAGGCTGCGCTCAAAGCACACAAGCAGCTGATAAAGGAAGCCCTCGAACGCGATCACAAGAAGATCGGCAAGGAGCTGGAGCTCTTTATGTTTGACCACACCGCGCCCGGTATGCCGTACTGGCTGCCGAGAGGGTGGAAGCTGTTCAACGCGCTGCTTTCCTACTGGAGAGAGGTCCACGAGAACCACGGCTACACCGAGATCGCAGGTCCCGTTATCTCCAAGAAGGAACTGTGGGTAACCTCCGGTCACTGGGCTCACTACATGGACGGTATGTTCATTATCCCCGGCGAGAACGAGGACGATCCCGACACCTACGCGCTCAAACCGATGAACTGCCCCAACGCCATAAAGGTTTACATGAACAGACAGCGCTCGTATAAGGAGCTGCCTATCAGGATCAATCAGGTGGATACCATTCACCGCAAGGAGAAATCCGGCGAGCTGAACGGTCTGTTCCGTGTGCAGCTCTTCCGCCAGGACGACGCACATATCCTTGTTACCGAGGAGCAGATCGGCGATGAGATCATGGATATAATGAGCATCGCGAAGGAGCTTTACGACACATTCGGCCTCACCTACACCGCAGAGCTTTCCACACGTCCCGACGACTATATGGGCGACATAAACGTATGGAACAAGGCGGAGGAAGACCTTAAGGAGATACTCGAAAACGTATTCGGCAAGGACGGCTACGAGCTCAACGAGGGTGACGGTGCATTCTACGGACCGAAGATAGACCTCAAGATGAAGGACGCGCTCGGCAGAGAGTGGCAGACCGGTACTATCCAGCTTGACTTCCAGCTCCCGCTCAACTTCAACATGAAGTATATCGCACAGGACGGCTCCGAGAAGCAGCCGGTAATGATACACCGCGCTATATTCGGCTCGTTCGAGCGTTTTATCGGCGTTATCACCGAGAACTACAAGGGAATGTTCCCGTTCTGGCTCAACCCGTATCAGGTAGCTGTGGTGCCGATCAGAACCGAGCACAACGAGTATGCGAAGAAGGTATTCGCCGCGCTGAAAAAGGCGGGCATCAGAGTCGAAGCGGATTACGCCGACGACAACATGAACAACAAGATCAAGCGCTTCAAGGCGTTCAAAGATCCGTATATCGCTGTCGTAGGCGACAACGAAGCCGCAAACAACACGGTATCGCTGAATATCCGCGGCAACAAGAAGCTGGGCGACGTTCCGCTCGACAAGTTCATTGAGATGTGCGTCAAGATGAACGAGGAGAAGTCGCTGGAGCTTATAGACACTTTGTGAGCCAACAAGTTGTCTCACAAAGCCGAGAACAGGGCTCTGCCCTTTTCTCGGGCTCTTTACCCGCACCGCTTTTTGGAAAAGCGGCGGGAAAACAAATAAGGAGCTTTATGTGAAAAACGAAGTTAAAGAGTATCTGTCCGAGGTTGAGATACGGCTTAAAGACAAGGACGGCATTGACGAAGTGTTTTTGTCGGAAATGCTGACCCGGATAGGGTTTTATCAGCACGAGCGGCTCGTTCATCTGATAGTGACGATGACGTTCGCGATAATGACGGTGCTTGCGTTCTTTATGCTCGTTACCGCGTATTCCCTCCCCGCCCTGCTGCTGTCGCTGCTGTTCCTCGGACTCGTGATACCGTATATCGCGCATTACTACTTCCTCGAAAACAGCGTGCAGAAGCTGTATAAGCTGTATTACCGGGCGCTGGATATCGCAAGGACAAAACAATAACAGGAAAGACCGCTGAAACTGACAATTACAGCGGTCTGTTATTATGTGATGTGACTTTCAAATCTCCGTGGTACGGGATTTATTTAGGGGGTCAAGACCCCTTTTTTAAAGGGGGATTGCGGGGGGGAGGGGGGCAGAGCCCCCGTCTCGAATCTCTCAAATCTCTCTCAAAACAGAAAATCACGAGTTACTGCGAAGATCTCACGGAGCCAATAGCTTGGCATGGTCTTGATGACAGGTGCGGGGTCGGGGTAGATGCCGGAAGCGTGGAGCCCGTTGAGCTGCGCCTGCCGGACGCCGCGGAAGATATGATAGCACTCGCTGACGACGACAACGTCCTTCGGCAAGCCGTTCTCTTCGATCATCTGTGCAGCAAAGCGTATATTTTCCTCGGTATTGGTCGATGTGTCCTCGACATATATCCTGTCCGGGGCGATGCCGTACTGCACAAGATACTTGCGGATACACTCCGCCTCGGACATAGCCTCCTTCTCGCCCTGCCCGCCGGTCGCCACGCATACCGCGCCGGGGTGCGCGCTCAGGTATTCCTCCGCTCTGCCGATACGCAGCGCAAGCATGGGCGAGGGCTCACCGTCGAGCACCATACAGCCGAGCACTATCACCGTCTGCGGAGTTCCCTGTGACGACACTGCGATTGCCTTTTCTTCTCCGCTGAACATCTCGGACACGATAAATCCGGAAATTACGCCGCAGTACAGCACAAAGACGAGCTGCAGGACCGCAATGACCTTTGCCGTGATGCGCAGGGGCTTTTTCTTTTTTAAAAACGGGTACATTATAACGAGAAGTATCACGCTCCCGCAGTAGATGCTTCCGAGCACATTTCCGTGATTTATCTGATTAAGACTTATCGTATAGAGAAACGTGTAAAGCAGGAATGCGCACGCGGTAGCGGCTATGATACGCAGTACCGCAAATGTGATATCAAGCGCTTTGTTGGGTGGTTTGTCCATGACACTCACTTTCCGCAGAGTTTTCTGAATCTTTCCATGGCTTCCTTCGTATTTTCAAGCGTGTTGAACGCGGTAAGACGGAACCAGCCGTCGCCGTTCTTTCCGAAGCCTTCGCCGGGAGTGCCGACTACCTCCGCTTCGTTGAGCAGCTTGTCGAAGAATTCCCAGCTTCCCATGCCGAACGGGCATCTGAACCAGATGTACGGGCTGTTCTTGCCGCCGGTGTACTTGATACCGAGCTCGTCGAACGTGTCCGCCATGATCTTCGCGTTCTCCATGTACTTTTCTATAACAGCCTTTGTCTGCTTCTGTCCCTCTTCGGTGAATACAGCCTCTGCCGCACGCTGAACCGGGTACGCAACACCGTTGAACTTGCTGCCCTCGCGGCGTATCCACAGATCGCGGAAGCTGTGCTCCGTGCCGTCCGAGGACTTGATCATAAGCTCCTTCGGTATTACGGTATAGCCGCAGCGCACGCCGGTGAATCCCGCAGTCTTGGACAGCGAGCATATCTCGATAGCGCACTTTCTTGCGCCCTCTATCGCGAAGATCGAGTGCGGTATCTCGGGATCGTGTATAAATGCCTCATACGCGGAATCGTAGATTATAACCGCGTCATTTGCTGTCGCGTAATCCACCCATTCCTTAAGCTGCGCGGCAGTGTATGCCGAGCCGGTGGGGTTGTTCGGGGAGCAGAGATAGATGATGTCCGCTTTTACGTTCTTGTCGGGCATTGCCGCAAAGCCGTTGCTCTCGTCGGAGTTCGCGAATATTACCTTTCTGCCGCCCATGACGTTCGCGTCAACATATACGGGGTATGCGGGGTCTGTGATAAGCACGGTGTTGTCAGCGGAGAGGATATCACCGATATTGCCGCAGTCCGACTTTGCGCCGTCGCTTATGAGCACTTCCTCGGGTGCGACATCCGCACCGTTCTTCTTGTAGTAGCCCGCTATCGCTTCACGCAGGAAGTCATAGCCGAGACCGCTGTCCTCGTAGCCGCGGAATGTCTCCTTCACGCCCATTTCCTCGGAAGCCTTCTTCATTGCCTCAACTACTGCGGGAACGAGCGGCAGTGTAACATCGCCGATACCCATTCTGATTATCTTGTTGTCGGGGTGAGCGGCAATGTATTCACGCACGCGCTTGCCTATCTCTATAAAGAGGTAGCTTTTCTTTAAATTCAAAAAATTTTCATTCATTCTTGCCATGATGGTTTGTCCTTTCGTTTACAGGATAGAATTTACTTATCCATTATACCATAAATCAGCCATTTTGCAAATAGTTTTTTGCAAAAAACCGGTAAATCTTGCAAGTTTTATTTTTTATTCATTCACATCAGTCGAAAGTTGCACCGCTTTTTTCGAGAGCTTCGGCGATATCGACATCGAACCATTCCCCGACGTCATCCTCTGTCGTTTTGAATAACGGATAAATTGTCAGACCGTCGGTACTGCCGTATTCGCATTTCGTGAATTTACCGTTCTCGTATCTGTAACATTCTCCGCTTCCGGAGTCGATAAGGAATCTGCCGCCTACGGCATAGTACAGGTATGATGTCGATTCCGGATCCGGCATATACATCGGGATAACATCATCGGGGTCACATTTTTTCAGCTTGTCGATATCTGCGGGATAGCCGGTAATTTCACGGTATTCGTTCGTTTCCGTGTCGAAGATCATAAACTGACTGATACCTTGCCAGCCGGTATATGACAGGAAGCAGCCCTGCTTGTAGAACCATATTCTGCTTGCATACAGCTCCTTGCATTCGCCGTCAACCACACCGAACAGCGTGGTGTGTTCTGACACGCCCATAAATCCGTTTCCGCTGAGGTAGAACTGCTTGAAGTCCCCGTAGTCGAGCATAACAGCCATTTCCTCGTTAAGGATATCCACCTGATCGACAATGCTCATCTCGCCGCTGCTGCTTTCAAATATCAGCTGCGTCGGGAAAAAAGCGTGCTGATTGTATGAAAGGTACGGATATTGAACGGCAAGGAAGCGTTCGGTCTTCCCGTCACCGTCGAAATCGTCCTCCCAACCCGCGACAAACCTCGGAATTATCTTTCCGTCGGAAATGAACGATTCGACACCTTTTCCGTCAAAGCTCGTGTATGCGGTATTCCCTTCGGTGTCCTGCAGGAATGTATCTATGTTCTCCTCGCTTTCCTTGCAGCTGCCGCTTTCTATGGTGAAGCGCACCGCCCGCTCCTGCACATCGGCGGGAATGTCGGACGGCTCTGGACCGCTGATAAACTCGTAGTCTATGAACCTGTTCGTCTGCATAAACTCGTCATTCTGCGCCTTGAAAGAGTCTATCTTGTCGCGGAAGCGCTCGTCAACAAAATCGTCGATATAAAGCTTATCGGGAGCATTGCCGGACTCGTTCGGCTCCGGACTCGTTTCCGCCGCGATTGTAGTAGTTGCCTGCTCGGTTGCAGTTGTCGTTTCGGCAGCCGTGGTCTGTGCTGTGGTTGTCTCCGCTGCGGAAGTCGTAGTTTCGGCTGCTGTCGTAGTCTGCGCAGAAGTGGCTGTAATCTGCGAGCCGCCGCAGGCTCCGGCGGCAGCTATGAGCGCTGCAAGGGAGGCGCATAGTATTGCTCTTTTTTTCATAAAATCCCCTCCGGTTTTAAATATGGGTTTTTAGAGGTTCCCATATGTATAATTATATCACAATGCCGATAGCTTTTCAATACCTGCGGCGATTATCCACGCCCCGTCCTGTCAATAATAAAATCGAAACGACATAAGGGGGTAACACAAATGACACCAAAGGAAAAGCTGCTCGACATATCAATGCTTCTCGGCACTGCCGCGGCGGTACTTATATCGGCTTTTGCGGGATTTGCGAAGGAATGTGACGAAATGAAGGAGCGCACGTTCAGGCTCCATATTCTCGCAAACTCCGACTCCGCCTACGATCAGCGGATAAAATACGAGCTGCGGGATCACATAGTCGATGAGCTCGGCACGGTGTTTTCTTCCTGCGAAACAAAGGATGAGACAAAGGCACTCGCACAGCGCAACCTCCCGTACATCGAGCAGCGGGCGAATGAATTTCTGCAGAGCCGGGGCTGCGAATATACGGCGGTCTGCACTGTATGCGAGGACGAGTTCCCGACGAGGGTATATGAGGACTATACTCTCCCGTCCGGCAGATATGACGCGCTTCGTATCGTGATCGGCGACGGGAACGGGAAAAACTGGTGGTGCGTGCTGTACCCGTCGGTGTGCGTGAGCGCGGCTTCGGCAGTAACGGGAACGCTTCCTGCGCGGACACTTTACGAGAACAGAAAAGCCGCCGACAGAATGACTGCCGACAGCCTTATTGACCGTCACGACGGGATAGAGTACCGCTTCGCGCTTTACGATATCATTCGCTCGCTGTTTTTCAGCCCGTGAGCGCCCGCAGCTTTTCGACAACACCGGGCAGTACGCGTATCAGCTCGTCGATCTCCGCTTCCGTAGTGTACGATGACATCGTTATGCGCACGGAGCTCCGCGCTTCGCTGCTGTCAAGCCCGATCGCGGTCAGGACATGAGACGGTTCGAGCGAGCCTGACGTACACGCCGAGCCGCTTGATACCGCGATACCGAGCAAGTCAAGCTGCAATATCAGCGCTTCGCCCTCTATGCCCGCAAATGAGAAATTCACGTTCGACGCGAGGCGCTTTTCGCGGTCTCCGTTGAGCCGTGCGCCGCTTATCTTCGATATCTCCGATATCAGCTTATCCCGCAGCGGCAGCAGCTTTCCGTTCTTTCCGGCAATACTCTCCGCCGCGGCACGCACCGCTTCCGCGAGACCGACGATACCGGCGATATTCTCCGTACCGGCACGCTTGCCGGACTGCTGCGCTCCGCCGAGGATAAACGGACGCAGCTCCGCGGAATTTCGAGCGTACAACAGTCCCGTGCCTTTCATGGCGTGTATCTTGTGACCCGACAGCGACAGCATATCTATATTCATTTCGCGCACATTAATCGGGATATTTCCGAATGCCTGCACCGCGTCGGTGTGAAAAATCACCCCGCGTTCACGGCACAGCGCGCCGATCTCGGATATCGGCTGTATCGTGCCGATCTCGTTGTTCGCCGCCATTACCGTGACAAGCGCGGTGTCGTCCGTGAGCGATTTTTCGACATCGGATACGCGGACAATGCCGTTTTCGTAAACCGGCAGGTATGTAATGCGGAAGCCGCGTTTTTCGAGGGCTTTCAGCGGTTCGAGCACAGCGTGATGCTCGAAAGCCGAGGCTATGATGTGACGCTTTCCCTTTGCCGCTCCGCGCTCCGCCGCCGAGAAAACGGCTTGGTTGTCGCTCTCGGTGCCGCCGCTCGTGAAGAATATGTCCCGGCTCTCACAGCCGAGTATTTCCGCGCACTGCGCCCTCGCCTTGTTCAGCGCGATCGCGCTTTTCCTGCCGAGAGAATAGACGGAGGACGCGTTGCCGTATCCGTCCTTCAGCCACGGCAGCATCGCGTCAAGCACATTATCGCTTATCTTGGTTGTCGCGGCATTGTCGAGATATATCCTTGTTTCGCTCATATTCTTCTCCGTAAAGATACCGCCTCCCCCAGGAATACCGGAGAAGGCGTTGCTTTATTCATACTGTTTGCCGATTGATCGGAACGCTCCGAATTACGTCACGATTCAGATCCGTCCGCGTAGCGGATAACAATAATTATCAATTATTAAAAGTCAAGCAGCTTGTCTATCTTATACATGCTCTTCGAGCTGTCCTCTGTAAGCGAGTAGCCCGCTCCCGTTGACTTTACCTTTTCGGTGAATTCGTCGGATTTGAGAGATGTGCGTATGCTGTCCACGGTTCCCTTTGTGATCTCGGTCATTGTGAGAATATCGAGCTTCTGTACAACATAAACGTGCTCGTGATCCTCGCCCTCTTCCTTAACGGTGATGACCTTGACGTCGCCGTTGTTCATCTCAAATACCTGCTTAACAAACTCCTCGGAGGGAACATCGCTGTCCTTCTCGATTATCTGCACGAGCGAATCCTTCTCTGCAACCTCAACCTGCTGTACTTCAACCTCGGGAGTTTCTGTGCTTTCTGCTGCCGCGTCTGTGTTTTCGGCAGTCTCGCCCTCTGCGCTCTCGGCTGCTGCCGCCGCATCCGCTGCCGCCTGTGCGGCTTCCTCGGCTGCGTCCTGATATGCAAGCGCCTGTGCGTAATCGCGGTAAACGTCCTCGTAGGTCTCACCCGACGCTATCCTGTCGGCAAAAGCCTGTGCGCTGTCGCCGCTTTCGAGCTCATAGGGGAAGAAGTTGACCGTCGCATAATCGGAAACGAGCTTTGCGTTTATTTCTTCCTGCGTAGCCGCGAGCTCTCCGCCCTCACCGTAAAGGTGATCGAAAAGCTGCGAGCGCTTCGAGCTCTCGATCTGAACGTCCTTGAAGGACTGCTCGCCGATTCCGAGACCCTCGTAATACTCGCCGAGTATGCTAACGCCGTAGTAATACTGCGCATACATATTCTCCTCTGTCCACGCCTGCTTTACATTCGAGTTTATCTTTGCGGTCTCGTCCTCCGGCAGTGTCAGCCCGTACTGGTCAAAAAGTCTGTTGACTGCAACATAATTGCGGCAGTTCTCTATCGTCTTGTCGTTTACCCAGTCGGAAAAGCTCTTTCCCTCAACTGTCTGCGAGAGGTAGCTGAAACCGTCCGCGCTCGTGTCGAGATCGGGCTGCTCGTCGCTCAGCTTGCTGACCGCTTCACCTACGGCATTCTGCTGTTCGAGCACATATATGCCCGCCCTTATCTTCTCGCCGTCTATCGTGAGCGGGTATGTCTGCGAGAACGCGCACGATGCGGAGCCCGCGATAAGCGCGCCGCAAAGCACGGTAAGGAGAGTATTCCTTATTGATCTTCTCATTCTTATCTTCCTTTCTTTTCTTGTATTTATCTTAATGTTATATTTTTTTCCGATAGTGCCTTAAGTATCTTCTCTACGGACTTGTCGGCTTCCTCGGTTTCCATTGTCTTGTCCGCACGGCGCATAACTATGCTGTACGAGAGGCTCTTTTTGCCCTCGGGAACGCCGGTTCCCTTGTACATATCGAACAGCGTTACCTGTTCAAGGTGCTTGCCGCTTGCGAGTATCGTCTCTATGATCTCGCCCGATGTGATATTGTCGTCGCATACAAGGCTCAGATCACGGGTTATCGCCGGGAATTTCGGGAGCTGCTTGTACTTTATATCGTCGTTTTCAAGCTCACACATTGCCGCTATATCGAGCTCGGCGATGTAGATACGCTCCTTAACGCCGTAGTTCTCGGAAACGGCGGGATGAAGTTCGCCGAGAGTACCGATATACTTGCCGTCCGCGGTTATCTTTGCGCATCTTCCCGTGTGGAATGTGTTGTTTACTTCTTTCTCAAACTTCGCGTTTATGCCGTAAACCTCAAATACCGCCTCCGCTATGCCTTTGAGCGAGAAGAAATCCTCCTCCGCGCCGTAAGCTCCGATACAGAGCACATCGCGCTCCTCCGGCAGCTCCTCCGCCGATGCCTTCGGCAGATATACGCGCCCTACCTCGAAAAATCTTCCCTCGGGTGTGCGGTTGTTTATATTGCGGACGATAAGCTCCGTCATGGACGGTATCATCGTTGTGCGCATAACGCTTGTGTCCTCACCGAGCGGACGGAGCAGCGTAACGCTTCTCTTTCTGTCCTCGGCAAGTCTGATCTTGTCATAGCTCTTGGGAGATATGAAGCTGAACGTCATCGTCTCGTGACAGCCCTGCGAGATCATGATGTTCACGAGTTTGTCCGTGAACTTCTGCTCTTTTGTTACCTTGCTCTTGCTGGAGAGCTTCGGAATGGTGGACTGTATCTTGTTGTAGCCGTATATTCTCGCAATTTCCTCGCCGATATCGCACGGGAGGTTCATATCTATTCTCACGCTCGGAACCGTGATCTCGTGTGCAGTGCGGTCATAAGCAAAGCCGAGCTTTTCGAGTATCGTGATCTGCTCCTCCTCGGGGATCTCCGCACCGAGGAATTCGTTGACCCACTTGTAGTCGTGAACGAGCTTATGAGGTGTCTTGTTGGAGTAATCCGCGTCGATAACGGTCTTAACAACCTCGCCGCAGCCGAGCATCTCAACGAGCTGGAGTGCGCGGTAAAGCGCGTTCTTCGCGTTGATCGGGTCAAGCCCCTTCTCGAAACGCGCGCTTGCCTCGGTGCGCTCGCCGACTTTTCTCGCCGTTCTGCGCACGGATACGCCGTCGAAGCACGCGGACTCGAAAATGACCTCTGTCGTGTCGTCCCAGATACCGCTGTACTCGCCGCCCATTACGCCCGCGACAGCCATAGGCTTTTCCGCGTCCGCGATAACAAGCATTTCGGGAGACAGCTTCACAGGCTCCTTCGCCTCGTCGAGCAGCTTCAGCACTTCGCCGTCCTTCGCGTTTCTTACGATTATCTTGTTGCCGGCAACGTATCTCGCGTCGAACGCGTGCATCGGGTGACCGTATTCGAGCATTACGAAGTTCGTGATATCAACGAGATTGTTTATGGCACGGACACCGCTTGCGCGAAGTCTTTCCACCATCCAGCGCGGCGACGGACCGATCTTTACATTCTTGACCTTCGCTGCCATATAGCGCGAGCAGAGCTTCGTGTTCTCAACCTCTACCGAAAGCTCGCTGTTTATGTCGCAGTCGATACCGGTGAATGTGGGCTCCTGCACGTTGTACGGCAGATCGAAGGTTGCGCTTGCCTCTCTTGCGAGTCCGAGCACGGACAGGCAGTCGGGACGGTTGTTGGTGATCTCGAACTCGACGCTGATGTCGTCAAGTCCCACCGCTTTCAGCACATCGTCACCCGGCTTCATTTTGTCGAAATCGGGATCATCGTTGAGTATGAGCACACCGTCCGGCGAGGAATACGGGAAATCCGCGTTGTCCATGCCGAGCTCGTTGAACGAGCAGAACATACCGCAGCTCTCCGCGCCGCGCAGCTTGCCCTTCTTGATCTTGACGGTGGTGTTGTGTTCCTTGTCGATAACGGTACCGCCGTCGAGAACAACCGGCACGCACGCGTCCTTTACGACGTTCGTCGCCGCGGTAACTATCTGTATGGGCGCTTCACCGCCGATATCCACCTGGCATATCCAAAGCTTGTCGCTGTCCTCGTGCTTCTTAATGTCGAGCACCTTTCCGATAACTACCTTATCGACTTCTCCGCGCATCTCGTGGTAAGTCTCTACCTTCGAGCCGCTCATGGTGATACCCGCGACGAAGTCCTTTATGGGCATATCGGCTTTAACGTAGTCGTTAAGCCATTTCATTGATAAATTCATAATTCTTACTCCAGTTTATCTTATTAGCAATACTTTTGATTATGTTCACACAGATCAGAACTGCGACAGGAATCTCGCGTCGTTCTCGTAGAGCAGTCTCATATCGTCGATGTTGTATCTCATCATCGCGATACGCTCAAGACCGATACCGAACGCGAAGCCGCTGTACTCGTTCGGGTCAATACCGCAGTTTATAAGCACCTGCGGGTGTACGACACCGGAACCGAGCATTTCTATCCAGCCCTCGTACTTGCAGAGCGGGCAGCCCTTGCCGCCGCACTTGAAGCAGCTGAGATCGACTTCCGCCGACGGCTCCGTGTAAGGGAAGTGGTGCGGGCGGAAACGGAGCTTTACGTCGTTTCCGTATAAGCTCTTCGCGAAATTCTCCAGCGTGCCTTTGAGATCGCCGAAGGTTATCTTCTTGTCTATCACAAGTCCCTCGCACTGGTGGAATATCGGGGAGTGCGTGCCGTCAACGGCATCGGGACGGTAAACGCGTCCGGGGCTTATTATCGCTATCGGAGGCTTTTCTTTGAGCATAGTGCGTATCTGCACGGACGAGGTCTGCGTTCTGAGCAGGGTCTTGTCCGTGATATAGAATGTATCGCTGGGCTCGCGAGCAGGGTGTCCCTCATCGGTATTGAGCATATCGAAAACGTACTTTGTCTCCTCAACCTCGGGGCCGTCAACAACGGTGTATCCCATTCCGCGGAATATCGCTTTCAGATCGTCGAGAACTATGTTCAGCGGATGACGGGTACCTACTCTGCGTACCTTACCGGGCATTGTGACATCCACCGCCTCGGTTTTCAGCTTCTGCTCGGTGACAGCAGCTTTGAGCGCCGCGGATTTCTCGTTGATCGCCGCTTCGAGAGACGAGCGCACGTCGTTTGCGAGCTGACCCATTACGGGACGCTCCTCCGCGGAGAGCTGACCCATCTGCTTGAGTATAGCGGTGAGCTCGCCCTTCTTGCCGAGAATATGCACTCTCAGATCTTCAAGAGACTTTGCGTCTTTCACAACGGCTATCTGTTTGGAAGCCTGTTCCTTTATTTTCTGAAGCTGTTCTTTCATCATTTCTTTTCTTTCTGCTCCTTTACTTTTTCTTCTATCGTAATTATTTCCTTCTTGACTGCGTTTGCGAGCTTCTTCTTTTTCTTCGGGTTTATAGTTTCGAGCCACTTTGCGTCCGCGGCACGCTCCTCGTCGGTATATACATAGTCGTCCGTGTATTTCTCCGTGTCGTTGCGCTGATATACGGCGCTTTCCTCCGGCAGAGACTTTTTACGGAGCCGTCCTTCAAGGAACTCCTTGAACAGCATATAGATTATTGCGAATACCGGGACCGCCAGCAGCATTCCGCCGAAGCCGAACAAGCCGCCGCCCACTATAATTCCTATCAGCACCCATACGGACGGTACGCCGATACGATCGCCCTGAATGAGCGGTACCATTATGTTGCCGTCAAACTGCTGCATAGCTACCATAAATATGCCAATCCACAAAGCCTTTATCGGATCGGCGAGCAGGGTTATGAAGCAGACCGGGATACCGCCGATGAACGGTCCGAAGAACGGGATAACGTTCGTGCAGGCGATTATGACTGCCATAAGTATAGGGTAAGGTGTGCCGATTATCGTAGCGCCGATGAAGGTCATGCAGCCGACAAAGAACGCGTCTATAATTATACCTATTATATAATGGCTGAAAATATCGTTTATGCGCTTCGAGACATCAAGCACGGACTGCACGGTGTTGTTGCGGAAGAACGCAAAGAGCAGCTTTTTTGCCTGCGCTTTGAGCATTTCCTTCGAGGAAACGAGATATACCGCGATGATAAAACCGATAATGAAGTCTTTGAAGCCGAGCACGAAGCTGATAAGTCCGCCGCCTATCTTCGAGCCGAACGCAAACACCTGCGATGAGATATCGGACCAGCTCGTCGTGAGGAAGCTCTCTATCTGGCTTATCGGGTTTTCGATAATGCTTATTATCTGCGGGTAATCGCCGAACGTTTCAGTTGCCCACTTCATGAAGTTGTCGGCATAGTCGTTGAAATTCGTCGCGAGCCCGGATAAGCTCTGTATAAACTGCGGAACAATAAGAAGCACAAGTCCGGTCAGCAGAGCGAACGTCAGTATAACGACTATCGCGATAGAAAGGTTTTTGATAAGACGGTATGTCTTTTTGGAACCTTTTTTTGCCTCTGCCCATTTACCGAAGACCTTGTGCCTGAAAAAATCGACTGCGGGATTCATCAGATAGGCTATTACGATACCCCAGAGTATCGGCGCGAGCGTCTCACCGAGCATATCAAACATTTCGCGCAGATTCGGGATAGCCTGTGCGCTCATGAGCAGGAATCCGCTCACAACTATGACGATGACCGCAAGTACGGCTATCTGTTTGTATTTCCGGTTTATCTTGAATCTCATTATACCAGTCCTGTTTTTCTTTTATCCGACTTTCTTGTTTTCATAAAGGGAATTTTGTTGTCTTACGCCGTGATTTATCTTCTGGATTACTACTTCGGCAATAAAACAGAATAGAAAGAAATCTCATTATTCGGCGAAATTGTTTAATTGTCGAAGTAATAAAAATCCTTTATGCCACGGTTTGTCTTCTTAATCAGAAAGTCCCTGCGCAAGCGGTTTTAAATGAATAATGAATAGTGAATAGTGAATAATGAATAATAAGAAACGCCGCAGAAAGTCTCTTCGCTTTTTATTATTCATTATTCATTATTCATTATTCACTATTCACTGAGCCGCTGTTAAGCGGCGTTTCTGGCACCCCCTACCGGAATCGAACCGATAACTAACCCTTAGGAGGGGTTTGTTATATCCATTTAACTAAGGAGGCATATAATAAACTTTATCTATTATACTACTTTTTTTCCGAAAAAACAAGAGCTAAACGCAACTTTATTAAAATTATACATATAATTCGTGGTGCAGACAGCAGAAAAGCGGCAAATTAATGTCAAAATAACGGGTTTTGAAAGAAAATTTCCGGCAAACTATTGACAAAAAGCCAAAGATGATGTATAATGTCCGTAGTGTAAGACCGGGTTGACAATCCGGTCTTAATTGTTATAAAAAAGCATCGGGGGTGACGGATACGGCGGAAAAAAGCAGCAGGATCGAGGAACGCGCAAGAGAAGCGGTTATGCCCGTGATAGAAAAGTGCGGACTTAAGCTCTGGGACGTATGCTTCGAAAAGGAAGGCGCTATGTGGTACCTGCGCATCCTTGTGGATAAGGAAGGCGGTATCGACAGCGACGAGTGCGAGGATATATCCCGCCCGATCAACGAGATAATAGATAAGCAGGATTTCATAGGCAAAGTCGATATTCTTGAAGTCGGCTCGCCCGGACTTACCAAAAAGCTCAGACGCCCCGAACATTTTCTTGCCTGCACGGGTGAGAAGATAAGAGTCACCAAGCGGGACGAAAAAGGCAAGGAATACAGCGTTTACGGAATACTTGCCGGATACGACGCGGAAAACGACGCGATAACCCTTGAAAATGAGGACGGAAAAGAAACTATGGCAGTTTCGGACTGCGTAAAGATCAATTCCGATCTATGATATACCGAAATGAGAAAACAGGAGGAATAACGGAAAATGGCTAAATCCAACACAGCGGAGCTTATGGAGGCTCTCAGCCTGCTCGCGAAAGAAAAGGGCATCGACGCTGAGATACTCGTGGAAAAGATACAGGCAGCTCTCGTGATAGCAATAAAAAAGGACTATCCGAGAAGCGAGAATATAAAATTCGATATAGACCTCGCAAAGGGCAGGTTCGATGTCGCTATCCTCAAAAATGTCGTTGAGGCAGTTGAGGATCCCGCGAACGAGATTAGCCTTGCGGACGCGAAAGAGGTAAGCAAGCGCCTGAACATAGGTGATATGTGCCCGCTCAAGCTCGATACGAAGCACTTCGGAAGAATTGCCGCGCAGACAGCGAAGCAGGTCATAAAGCAGGGGATAAAGGAAGTTGAGCGCGAACAGCTCGTTGCGCAGTGGGGTGACCTCCAGAACGAGGCGATCTCCGCCGAGGTCAAGAAGATCGAGACCGACTCGCTCAACGCGCTTGTCAGCGTGAACGGCAGCGAGGTAATGCTGTTCAGGAACGATCAGATACCCGGAGAGGTACTGCACGAGGGCGACATCGTAAAGGTGTTCGTTTCGGGAGTTTCCTCCGCGGACAGAAGACCTACCCTGCGTGTTTCGAGAACACACCGCGATCTCATCAAGAAGCTGTTCGAGCTCGAAGTACCGGAAATAGCGGACGGCACGGTGGAGATAAAGTCCATCAGCCGTGAAGCGGGTTCGAGAAGCAAGGTGGCGGTAATAAGCAACAACGAGAACGTTGACGCGCTCGGCGCGTGCATCGGACCGCAGAGAGGACGCATAACGAAGATATGCGACGAGCTTTGCGGCGAGAAGATAGATGTAGTCAAGTACAGCGACGATCCGAAGGAATATATCAAGCAGGCATTAAAGCCGGCAAACGTTATAAGCGTGGATATCCCGGACGAGGAAGTAAGAGCCTGCTCGGTAGTGGTACCGGACAACCAGCTCTCGCTCGCTATCGGAAACAAGGGTCAGAACGCGAAGCTCGCGGCAAGACTTACGGGATTCAAGATAGACATAAAGCCCGAGAGCGGATTCTTCGAGGGCTGATAAAACTCCGCAAGGACGGATATGTGAGAAAAGAGATATATGGGAAAGAACGTACCGCTCAGAAAGTGTCTCGGGTGTGATGAGATGCTCGGAAAAAAGGGACTGCTCCGTGTGGTCAGGTCAAAGGACGGAGACATCTCGATAGACCTGACGGGAAAAAAGTCCGGCAGAGGCGCATATATTTGCAATGACAAGGAATGCTTCGAGAAGGCAGTAAAAAAACGCAGTCTCGAACGGGCGCTTAAATGCCAGATACCGGCGGAGATATACGAGAGCCTGAGGGAGCAGATACAGAATGAATAACAGACTCGCAACGCTCGGACTTTGCAGACGCGCCGGGAAGCTGGCAAGCGGCTTCGACGCGGCAATGGAAGAGGTAAAGAACAACGCCCGTAAGGTGGGCGGAGTGCTGATAGCTTCCGATCTTTCGGAAAAGACGAAAAAAGAAGTCAGATTTCAATGCGGAAAAGCGAACGTGACGGTGACGGAGATACCCGAAACGCTCGACGAGCTTAAAGAAGCAACAGGTAAGAGAACGGGAGTATTCGCCGTTCTCGATGACGGACTTTACGGTTCGATAATAAAAAACATTCATTGACCGGGGGAAAACGAATGGCAACAAAAGAGCTGAAATGCAAAATAAAGGACGCGGCGAAGGATC
>JAFPUE010000128.1 GCA_017395555.1 Ruminiclostridium sp.
ATAGACGTACGCATCTTGCTTGCATATTATTCCGTCATATTGCACATAAATTTCTTGACTTGCGCCAGCAAGCCTGCGAAATTTCTGTACAATCTGACGAAAAATCTGACTGCGCAATCTCCGCACGCTCTTTGTGCGGTATAGCCTAAACATTTCGGGCTTTATGCACATATTGATTTTTTCCCGGGAAAATACGGACAGCGCTTTTAATGATAATACACAAAAAGCGGCAGAAAGCCGCCCCGAATTTGTCATAAAAACCGAAAATATATCGAAAACTTGACTATTTGCCACACAAAGCATATAATATTAATGGGTATTGATGACCCGCATTTTATCAGCCAAAAGAATACACACTTCGGAGGTATTTATGAATAATCTGGAAGACAGGATAAATTCTGCCGTCAGAACGCTGCTCGACGACTACGAGCAAGGCAGAGTAATAGACGAGGTAAAGAGCTTCGATCACCCCGACAAGGACGTTGTTGTCGAGATACTTTACAACATACGCAAGATCATCTTCCCCGGCTACTTCCGCAACAAGTCCTACCGCGTTTACACCGTCCGCAACAACATCTCCATGCTCACCGAGGACATCATCTTCAAGCTCATAAAGCAGATATCCATTGTCCTGCGCTATGACGAGGAGCTGAGCGACGCGGACGAAATGACCGTTGCCAAGCGCGCAGAGGATATCACATTCGAGTTTCTCGGTAAGCTGCCCAAGATCAGAGAGTATATCGAAATGGACGTTGAGGCTTCCTTCGAGGGAGACCCCGCCGCCTACAACAAGGACGAGATCATCTACTCCTACCCCGGTCTGTTCGCTATCCTCGTCAACCGTATCGCGCACGAGCTGTTCCTGCTTAAAGTCCCGCTCATTCCGCGCATTATGACCGAGTTTGCGCACAGCCGCACCGGTATTGATATCCACCCCGGCGCTTCGATCGGCAAGTTCTTCTTCATTGACCACGGCACGGGCATAGTTATCGGCGAGACGACCGAGATCGGCGACAACGTAAAGATATATCAGGGCGTAACGCTCGGTGCGCTCTCAACACGCGGCGGTCAGAGCCTTCGCAGCAAGAAGCGCCACCCCACGATCGAGGACAACGTGACGATCTACTCCGGCGCGTCTATCCTCGGCGGCAACACCGTCATCGGCAAGGGCGCCGTTATCGGCGGTAATGCCTTCATTACGAAATCCGTTCCCGCGGGCGCAAAGGTAAGCATAGTAAATCAGGAGCTTCGCTACAACTTCGATGACCCGAAAGCCGCGAAGAACGCCGGAGTGAATGCCGACACCGACTGGTTCTACATTATATAAAAAATGTAAATTATTATAAAATGTATTGACATCATAGGAAAAATATGTTATTATAAACATAATAAAGGAGGTCTTTTTTATGAGAAAGTTGTTAAAAAAATCGGCTATTTTTATCATTTTTGCTTTAGCATCAATAATTTTTCAAATTTCCGTTCTTTCATACAACAGCGATGGATATAATATATATTCAAGTACATATTCAGGTATTTTCTATTTAAGCGGTAATCATAACTCAAGTGTGTATATAAATATAAATAGTTCTGATACAATTATGCATTGTGTATTTTACAAGCATAACGGAGCTGGTAATACCTATTTATTAACTGCTTCTAATGCGGATGCAATTGTATTTTCTCCCGCTCAATTGTCAGTTCATTATCCCAATAACAATTATGAATGTTATAAATCCGGTCTTGACGGTTCTAATTACGGTTATTTCTACGGCGAGGTAAATATAATGACAACTGACATTGATTTATCTCCAAGTTTAACTATTAATTATTTATCCTATCCTTATTTGAAGTAATTTGATTGTTATTGAGAAATGTTTCTTTAGGAGGATACTGTCATGACTAAAAAAATTATTATTCCGATTACATTGTTTTTGATATTTAATATTGGTCTTGCATTTTTTTTAACAATGATTAATACAGTTAGCACTGCTGATGAGGAATTGGTTGTCACGGAGTCGGTAGTGGATAATGCTCTTAAGGTTGGTAGGTTTTATCTTAACGGTGATAAAACTCAGTCATACTTCGAGGTTTATGAAGACGGAACCTTACAGTGGCACAATTTTGATTTTGAGGGCTATCTCAAAGAGCTGAACGACAAGTACGACAAGGAAAACGGAATTTTACCCGATAAGGACCTTCAGGCAGCCCGTGAAAAGGCAATGAATGACGAGATAGAGTGGGTGTCGGCAAGACACAGCTATACAGTTGTGCATTACAGCGTTTTGGGGGTCACGTCGATAGAGCTTGAATACGACCCGAAAGCGGAATTTCGCAGAGGATACAATTATATCGACGATAAAACAATAAAGGTCTCGGACGATTTATGTTTCTTTTTTGTGGAATAAAATAACGGATGACGATTTAGAATATTGAAGAATGAAAAAGGGTATCCTAACAGGATGCCCTTTTATGATAAGGAGATTATTAATGGAATTAAAGAACCGCGCAGAGGAGATCACCCGCACGATCGTGCGCACTTACCGCAAGCCGATATGGGGGCGCTTCCTCGAAGGGATAAAAAACTACGAGCTGATAAAGGAAAACGACAGGGTAGCCGTGTGCATTTCGGGCGGCAAGGACTCGATGCTCATGGCGATGTGTATGAAGCAGCTCGAAAAATACAGCAAGGTGCCGTTCAGCACGGAGTTTCTTGTCATGGATCCGGGCTATGCTCCCGCCAACAGACAGCGCATCATCGACAATGCCGCGCTGCTCGATATCCCGATAAAGATATTCGACGCGCGTATTTTCGACGCGGTTGAGATAATCGGCAAAAACCCGTGCTATATGTGTGCCCGTATGCGCCGTGGATATCTGTACAAGAACGCGAAGGAGCTGGGCTGCAACAAGATCGCGCTCGGTCACCACTTCGACGACGTTATCGAAACAATACTTATGGGTATGCTGTACGGCTCGCAGATGCAGACGATGATGCCGAAGCTGCACAGCGAGAACTTCCCGGGAATGGAGCTTATCCGCCCGATGTACATGATACGCGAGGAGGACATTATCCGCTGGCGCGACAAAAACGGGCTGAGCTTTCTGAACTGCGCGTGCAGCGTCACCGCGAACATTGACGTAAACGGCGACGGCGGCTCCAAGCGTCAGGAGATAAAGCAGCTCTTAAAGCAGCTCCGCGCCGTTGACCCCGCCGTCGATATGCACATCTTCCGCAGCGTCGAGAACGTGAACCTGCAAACGCTTATCTCTTACCACATCGGCAAGGACTACCACCACTTCCTCGACTCCTACGACGAAGGCCGCAACATCAAAGGAACGGTAAAAAAGAATAGTGAATAATTTTGGTGTCGCTTCGCGACGATTCTGAACCGTGACGAAACTCAAAATAAAACTAACAGACCGATAGTTTGTTCTACCGGTCTGTTTTATGTTTATCTGCGATTACAACCAAATTCATTATTCATTATCTTCTATGTCCACGATGTCTTCTTCGTCAGGGGTCAGCGGGATCTCGGCCTCGCCCGTACCGGGCTCGATGTCCTCGACAGGCTCCTCATCGTCGCCGTCGCCGCCCTCGCCGGGAACACCCGGCTCGGGGTTTTCCGGCTCGCCCTGCTCGCCGGGCTCGGTGGGCTCTGTGGGTTCGGTGGGCTCGGTTTGTTCGGTAGGTTCTGTGGGTTCGTCGGGAGTGTCTTCCTGCTCGTCGGGCTGCTCCGCTTCGCCGTCGGCAACCTCCTCCGCCGTAAAGCTGTCCGCGTCCTTGTCCGCCGCGGAATAGCCCTCGGAAGCGTAAGAAATCGAGCTGCGCGCAATGTAGTTCTTTATGCCCGTGACGATGCCCGCGGCAATTCCCTTGCGGTGCGTCTCGGAAGCAAGCGCCTTCGCGTCCATGATGTTATCGACAAAGCCTGTCTCCACAAGCACGGACGGGAAATCCTGCTGGAGCGTGACATGGTAGTAGCTGTATCGCGAGCCTCGGTTCTTGTCCGCGCCGTCCGAGTACACGCTCGTGGTGTAGTACCGCGAGACCGCCGAGGATATCGACGCCGCGAGCGGCTGTGAGTACGGCGTGAAGTAGTACACCTCGGTGCCGCGCGCCTCACCCGTCGCCTTGTTCGCGTGAACGGATATGTATATGTCGCAGCCGTACTGTCTGGCGTAATTCGGGCGTTCCTTGGTGAGCATGAACGTGCTCTCGGTGGGCAGTCTCACGACGTTCGCACCCGCCGCCTTGAGCTGTGATTCAAGCTCCTTGGATATAGCAAGCACAACCTCCTGCTCCACAACTTCGCCGATAGCGCCGGGATCGAATACGTCCGCGCTCTTGCCGTAGCCGTGACCGGGATCGATGACAACGGTGATGCCGCTGAGCGAATTTACGGGAACGGGGAACCAGAGTATAAGATCACCCTCGGAATTGTACTTCGCGCTGTGACCGAAATAAACTCCCGGCTGGCGAAGCTCAAGGATAAGGCGGAACTTGGTGCCGTTGTCCTCGGTGACGGTGTCCCACTTGCCCGATTTGAATACCTGATTGTACTCGAAGGACGGGAGCGTGGTCACGGAGGTCACGTTCTCAAAGGTTATGTACAGGTGTGTCGCGGTGAAGTCGGAGACGTTGTAGTCGCCGTCCCACGCGGTATAGTAGCTGTTGCCGACAAGCCGCATATTGAAGCCGGTGCGCTGATCGAGCCGCAGCTTTATGAAGCTCTTGCCGCCGGTGGTGCCGATCGACTTGACGAACAGCTTGTTGCTGTCAATTCCGGTGCCGTCAACAAGCGCCGACGCGCTCGCTGCGATACGCTTTCCGGACTCGGTGACGTAGTAGCCGCCGGACGTGGATTTATAGACCTCCAGCGAGCCCGCGGGGAGCTGCGAGAAGATCGGGGACGGGATATCGTCGGCGGTCTTGCCGTCGTAAACTATGGTGTTGTCGTAAAGGGTCTTGACGTACTTCACGGACTCGGCTGCGGTATGCGGCGCGGTCAGTGTCGCAAAGGTCTCTCCGCTTCCGGAAGCCTCCGCGTCGGTCACGATAACGGCTTCCTCCTTCTTAACGGGCTCGGGCTCCGCGTTCACGATGACGGACGCGCCCAATACATCCATGCTGTAGCCGGAATAGGAGGCGTAGATGTGTATTTTGCCGAGCTCCTGCTTCTGTCCGATAATGCCGTTCGGGACGGTGTATGTACCGGTAAATCTCACATACGAGGAGTTCGTCTCGTCCTCGTCGGCGGTCCCGGCTGCCTCTTTCATTGCGACTGTGGTGCCGTTCACGGTTCCGTAAACATTCGCGCCCTTGTATGCGCGCGCGGTGAGCGTGATCTTGGTGCCGCCGTCAACGGTGAGGGTCTTGCCGTCGGAGATCGCGGTGCCGATGCCTTTGAGCACGGTGATCTTGCGGGTAATTTTGTATGTATAGGTCTTGGATTTATGGCTGATCGTGAACGTGTTCAAGCCGTCCGCGAGCTTTTTCTCGAAATAGAAGTTGCCGACGTCGTTGAGCTTTATCTCCTCGCCGTTGAAGTAAACCGGGAAATTGCTGTCGAAGCTGCCCATGAAGGTGACGGTGGCTTCGGTGGTGGTATAGGTGAGGGCGTGGGGCGAGGTCATTTTCAGATCCTCGAAAAGCGTACCCTCGTTTATCTGCTCGTTGAAATATGAAGTGAGCGTTTCGGTGGAGCCCATGGGGTCTTCCATAAGTCTGCCGAAGGAATTGAACACGCTGCCGGAGTAGCTGTCTATCTTCTTGGCAATGGTGAGCTGCTTTAAGAGCTGGTCTTCCCCGCCCCAGCCCGCAGTCGATGTTCCCAGAAGCTCGTTGTGATGAACAACGTAGAGCGGGATATCGTACCGATCGGTGAGTGCTCCCCACCACCCGGTGACCTTCTCGAACGGGAGCGTCGAAGATGTCACGGAGCCGTAGGCGCGCACGAGGACGAAATCGACGTAGTTCTTCTCGATGAAGCTCTTGGTGTCGGAATAGCCGTCGTAGTACGCCTGAACGGTGTCGCCGGTCTCGCTTCCGTCGGGATTCCACGCCGAATTTGCCCACATATCGTTGATAATGAACCCGGCGGCAATGGAGTTGTCGGTGTTGCGTATCACCTCGGCGGCGGTGCGGAAATACTGCTCCGCGGTGTCGTAGAGCCAGTTCGTATAGCCCACGCCGGAGCCGTTGTTCATATAGCTGCCGAAGCTCTCGACATTGCGGCGGGCGTAGTAGTCATCGAGGATGATCCCCGCGCACTGATAGCGCAGCGCGAAGCGGTGGACCCTTGAAACGAGCGTGTCTATCGCGTCCGCGCCGGAGCGGCAGTCCGCGAGCAGATGCCCGAGATCGAGCACGATATACGGGGATATCCCGCAGTTATAGGCTGTTGCGATAGCCACGGCAGCCGGGTCTGTGTCGGTGTCGCCGCTTAGCGAATAGAACGCGCTGTCGTCGCAGACGGTATTTATTATAACGGTATTGAGCCCTATCTCCGCAAACTCCGAGAAGATGTTGTCAAGCTCGGATTCCAGCGCGTCCGCGTCCTCGGAGGGGTCCTTGCAGAAATCGACGGACGGGGTTATTACCGATGCGCGCATATCCGTAGGCAATGTGAACATTACCCCCGGAACGCCGGCGGTTGCGGGAGGCAGCTCCTGCACCGACGCTTCGGGCAGCACGGTAAAATATGACTCGTCCTCCCCGTTTTCGCCGGAAACCGGCAGGGTCAGACAGGTTATTGCCGCAGCAGACGAGAGAAACAGCGCCGCCGCACGTTTGAGTTTTGATATCATTTCGTACTTCCTCTGAATATCAGCCAATACCGATATATGATGGTCTTTCGTATCCTTTCCCCGCCTCCGGCGGGAAAAGATACATTATAATGATGTTTTATGATTTAAGCAGTTCTTTGAGGTGGTCTGCTTCACTCTTCATTGCACCTGTTCTGTAGGAAGCGTTGAAGAGGTAGTTGTAGGAGTAGAGGGCGATGCCGGAGCAGCCGCTCGTGTCGGCGTACTCGGTCTGGCGCTTTAACATGGTGTCGGTGTTCTGCCACTCGTACTTGCCGGAGCCTGCCCACTTGTCCTCGTTGCCCGCCTTGTAAACGGCAAGCCCTATGTACAGCTTAGTCTTGGTGCCGCTGACAATGCCGAGCCACTCGTTCACGTTGGTCTTGAACGGAACGCCGGAATTCTCGAAGCCGTAGTACACCTGCGGCGTGAAGTAGTCGATGTAGCCGCCCTTGCACCATGCGCGTGTGTCGGCGTACAGTACGTCGAGGTTGTTGATGTTGTTGCCCTGCGGCGCGGCACCGTACAGAGCGGAGCCGCACTCGTGCGCCCCGTTGTACATCGCCTTAACCATTTCGTTGATGTTGTTTATCCTGAACGCGGACAGATCGCCGTAGCCGCTTCCGTCAAAGGCAGAGCTGTCGAATGACGCGTCGGTTGTCGGGTAGAAGTAGTCGTCTATGTTCACGCCGTCAACGTCGTACTTCGAGACGATCTCGCGGACGTTGTCGCCGATAAGGTCACGGACGGCTTTGTAAGCGGGGTTGAGATACCACGTTCCGTTCACGTTCACGACGTATGTTCCCTTTTCAGCGCCCTGATACCATTTACCGATCGGGTAATCGGCGGAGATCGTCCCCATTTCGGCAGTCGGGCAGAGCCGGAGCGGATTTATCCACGCGTGGAACGAGATATTGCGCTTGTGCGCCTCCGCGATCATTATTTCGAGCGGGTCATAGGAGGTCTTGGTGCCGAGCGTGCCTTTGAACTGCTTGGTGAACGGGAAAAGCGACGAATAGTAGTACGCGTCGCCGTGCGAACGGACGTGTACATACACGGTATTTATGCCGAAGTCCCTGCAGTTGTCCATCATCGCGCCGAACGCGGTACGGAAGTCCGCCTCGGACTTGTTGAAGAGGTGATCGTAGATCTCGATGAAGGATATCCAGACGGCGCACACCTTGCTGTGGTTGAGCGCCTGATAGCTGTTCTTTCTGTAGCTGCCCGTGCCTGTGCCGGAAGCCGCCGTGTCGGGCTGCGGCGCGGTTGTGGTCTCGGCGGCCTTCGTCTCCGGGAGCTCCACTACCGACGGCTTTACCTCGATAGTAGCCGCGGGCGTGGTGGTAGTCGTGGCTGCTGCGGTTGCCGCAGCGGTAGTTGTCGCCGCCTTTGTCCCGGCGGTTGTCTTTGCGGAAGTCGCCGCAGCCGTCGTCGTTTTCGCGGCAGCAGTCGTCGCCGCCGCAGTCGTTGTCGGTGCGTCAGTCGTTACGGCTTTGGTCTTTTCCGTCGCTCCGGGTTCCGTGATGATACCCTCGGGAACGGGCGCGGCGGTCTCCGCGGTCACATGAAGCTCGTCAAGCAGCACTCCGCCGTGATCCCAGTTCTGCGGGACAGGAGCGGAAGCGGTCTGCACGGTGGTCCCGACGGTCTCCGGAGCCGCGGTTGCAGTCGTTGTTACGGCAGTTTCCGCGCTTTTGCAGGACGCGAGAAGAGCGGCTGCGGTCAGAGCCGCGGCAAGTCTGCAAAAAAAAGATATTTTTTTCAAGCGCAAACACCCCCGTAAACGCATTTTCACATTATGATTATAGCACCCGCAAATCGTTTAGTCAAGGGCTTTTGCGAAATTTGTTCATAAAATTTGATATCGTGAAATTGTGCATTTTGTTCATAGAATATATTTAAAAGAACGTGAAAGATTTTTGTTGTCAAAATATTGACAAATTGCTATATATATAGTACAATATATAGTGTTGAATACTAACTTACAGGAGGAAGTCACAATGGGACTCACACTGACCGAAAAAATAATCCAAGAGCATATCATCGACGGAGAAATGATCAAAGGCACCGAGATCGGACTGCGCATAGACCAGACCTTAACGCAGGACGCAACCGGCACCATGGCGTATCTCCAGTTCGAGGCAATGGGCGTTGACCGCGTAAAGACCGAGCGCTCCGTAGCCTACATTGACCACAACACGCTCCAGTCGGGCTTTGAGAACGCCGACGATCACCGCTTTATCGGCAGTGTCGCGAAGAAGCACGGTATCTGGTTCTCCCGCCCCGGCAACGGTATCTGCCACCAGGTACACCTTGAGCGCTTCGGAAAGCCCGGCAAGACTCTCATAGGCTCCGACAGCCACACCCCCACGGGCGGCGGTATCGGAATGTTCGCCTGCGGCGCGGGCGGCCTCGACGTTGCCGTGGCAATGGGCGGCGGCGCTTACTACATCACCATGCCCGAGATCGTGAACATAAAGCTCACCGGAAAGCTCAACGACTGGGTTTCCGCAAAGGACGTCATTTTAAAGGTGCTCCAGACCCTCTCCGTCAAGGGCGGCGTAGGCAAGGTCATGGAATACACCGGCGAGGGCGTGCTTTCACTGTCCGTTCCGGAAAGAGCGACGATAACAAACATGGGCGCGGAGCTCGGCGCTACCACCTCGATCTTCCCGTCCGACGAGACGACAAGACAGTTCCTCAAAGCACAGGGACGCGAGGAGGACTATGTTCCGCTTGCGGCAGACCCCGACGCGCAGTATGACAAGGTTGTCGAGATCAACCTGTCCGAGCTGGTTCCGCTCGCTGCCTGCCCCCACAGCCCCGACAACGTAAAGACGATAGACGAGATCGGCAATATCAAGATAGATCAGGTGTGCATCGGCTCCTGCACAAACTCGTCAATGCAGGATCTTCTGAAAGTTGCGCATATACTCAAAGGTAAGACCGTTCACCCCGATGTCAGCCTCGCTATCGCTCCCGGCTCAAAGCAGGTTTACAACATGATGGCACAGTGCGGCGCTCTGTCCGATCTTATCGACGCGGGCGCAAGAATACTCGAATGTGCCTGCGGTCCGTGTATCGGTATGGGTCAGTCCCCGAACAGCCACGGTATCTCCCTGCGCACCTTCAACCGCAACTTCGAGGGAAGAAGCGGAACAAAGGACGGTCAGATCTACCTCGTTTCTCCCGAGACGGCTGCTATCTCCGCGATAACCGGCGTTCTCACCGATCCGCGCACCATAGGCGCAATGCCGCCTTATGTGATGCCGGAGAGATTTGTCATCAACGACAATATGGTGGTTCCGCCCGCTTCTCCCGAGGAAGCTCCGAATGTGGAGATTCTGCGCGGTCCGAACATCAAGCCCTTCCCGATAAACAAGCCCCTTGCAGAGAATATCGCCGCGGGCGTAACACTCAAAGTCGGCGACAACATCACAACAGATCACATCATGCCGGCGGGCGCGAAAATACTCCCGCTGCGCTCGAATATACCCGCGATCTCGGAATACTGCTTCACCGTCTGCGACGAGACGTTCCCGAAGCGCGCAAAGGAAGCCGGAAAGTCGATCATCGTCGGCGGCTCGAACTACGGTCAGGGCTCGTCCCGTGAGCACGCGGCTCTCGCTCCCCTCTACCTCGGCGTAAAGGCGATAATCTGCAAGTCCTTCGCGAGAATACATAAGCAGAACCTCATCAACAACGGCATTCTCCCGCTCACGTTCGAGGACGAGGCGGATTACAACGGAATAGATCAGGGCGATCAGCTTGAGCTGCCCGGCGTAAAGACCGCTATCAAGCACGGCGACAAAATACTCGTAAAGAACGTCACCAAGGGTACCCACTTCCACGTTACACTCGATCTCTCCGAGCGCGGCAAGGGTATGATCTTAGAGGGCGGACTGCTCAACTACACCAGGAAGAACGGATGAGACAGCGGCTCGCTTTAAGCGAGCCGCACGAGAGCGGGGCGCTGCCCCCCTCTCGCGCTCTTACCCCGCTTCCTTTGGACGCCAAAGGAAGCGAAAGCGTTGTGATAAGAACCGACAGTAAAGAAAGGATACAGGATAATGGCTAAAATTCAGATGAAAACGCCGCTCGTCGAAATGGACGGCGACG
>JAFPUE010000129.1 GCA_017395555.1 Ruminiclostridium sp.
GCTTTGCGCTGGCGACCCGAATGGGGCTCGAACCCATGACCTCTAGCGTGACAGGCTAGCGTTCTAACCAGCTGAACTACCGGGCCGTATATCGCTGGTGGGAGTTACAGGGCTCGAACCTGTGACCCTCTGCTTGTAGGGCAGACGCTCTCCCAGCTGAGCTAAACTCCCACATCCGTAAGCGACTATCTTATTATACACAAAACGACTCGATTTGTCAAGTGTTTTTTAAAAATTTTTTTAAAAAATCAGGATATTTTTCCAAAAAACGCATAACAATGCGGGTTCAGTGCTCACCGGAAATATCTTGTTGACCCGTAAAAAAGCCTACCGCTGTCCCCTGAAGGAACAAATTGCCCAGACGGGAAATCTGCTCATTTTTGTCCGGCAGTCCAATGTTGTTGATATCTATACGCGACTCCGAAAACAGAGTGTACAGCAGCTCGCCGTTATCGTCACAGACTATCGCATACCACTTTCCGTAGTCGTCCCGTTCAAGGAATTGACACTTCGTTATATGTTCGTCTATTCCGTTCCGCGAACCCGTGCATTGCACTTGCGTGCTCATGCGTTTCATACCACCTGTTTCTATGATATGAGCGGCTGCGTCATAGACGCAGCCCGCTTTCGCACACAGCGCATCATAGCGGCTGTACGCCGTAAAACCGAGCATCGTGTTTGCCAGAAAATACACGCAGGTAAGCAGAAGAACGGCTGAAATTACAAGAATGACCACTGCCCTGCGGCTTACAGACCGCCTGACCTCATTACCGGCGTCATTCTTCCCGCCTTTAGATGTCATGATTCTTTCACCTCGATATTATCTATGTTCCTGTAAACCGCGTCCGCAATATCCGAGCATACCTTATATACTCCGTCATCATCGCGCTCGTGACTTGCACCCGTGGTGAGCACTATCACGGTATTCTTCGTCTCGGGGTCATAGGAAGCAAGCGCGATAACGCCGTAAGCATTGCCGGTGTGATAGTAAACGCCTTTAGTTCCGTAGCGATCCGCACCGTAGCGCAGAATAAGCGACTGCTTGAACTTGCCGCCGTATTCCTCCGCGGAGAAATAGCGCTTTTCGATCTTTTCTACCGACTCGGGAGTAAGTATCTGCTGCTTCTTGTATTTGCCGTCATTAGCAAGCATATAGAGCATCTTCGCGATATCACGCGCCGAACCTGTCAGACCGCCGATATAGTTGCCGGAATTATGACCCGGTTCACCGTCGGGAACGATGTACTTTGCCTCCGTCGGCAGAAGCTCAACGCCGTGATCCGCCTCATAGAGCGTTGCCAGACGGTTCTGCTTCTCGATATTGCCCGCAAAGAATGACATATCAACGCCGAGCGGCTTGAACAGGTTTTCCTGCGCGAAATCCTCAAGCACCATTCCGGACGCGACATCAAGTGTCGCCGCAGCAACTGATGTGCCGTAGTTGTTATACATCCACGATTTTGACGAGCCGACTTTTCCGTCTATATAGCTCGACTTGTCGGTAAGCTGTTCGAGTATTTTTTCCGCATCGGTCTGCATTGAGAGGTAACGGAGCGTCGAGGTGTGGGTGAGAAGTGTCGCGAGAGATATCGCCTTCGGCATCTTCTTGCCCCAGTAAAGGCTTATCTTCTTGTTAATGTCAAGCATTCCCTGCTCTTCCATTTGCAGAGCGCATATAGCTATCGCAACCTTGCTCACGGACGCGGCTCTTATCTTTGTAGCATTTCCGAGATCCTTCTCGCCGTATTTGGAATATCCGTATGTCCAGTCGAAAATGCGCCCGTCGCTGCCGCGTATGGCAGCAACCTGAACACCTATCGCGTTTGAGCTCTGCGCGGTATCATAAACTACCTTTTCAATATCGGAGAACACAGTACCGTCGGATTCGTATTCCTCGGGCAGCGGTATTTTAGGCTTTGCGGCTTTTTTCAGATAACGGCGCGAAACGTCGCTCGAAACCCAGCCTGTGAACGACTTTCCGTCCTCGATCTTGTACCAGAGAATATCGAAATCATCGAACTGCGCACCGAGATAGTTGAACGAGCCGGCACCGCCGGTCTTGCCGATTAGCTTGTATTTTGTGCCGGGACCGCTGCGGATATTGATGTTTTTCGACAATATTTTGATATAGTAAGTGGATGATGCCGCAGACGCAGAGGGTACTGTACCCACCACGAGAACAAGTGACATTATGAACGCCGCGGCTATCCTTATCATCTTTTTCATAGCACATTCCTCTTTCCTGCTCCTTAACGAAGCGCTGTATATATTGTACCATTAACGTGTGCTTTTGTCAATATGTTGTAAAATTTATCCTTCAATTTCATGTTTCGGCATCAAGTGAACAATTTTGCTTGACAGCACTGTTTGTTTGTGATAAAATATGATGAAATACATATAGAGTAAGGAGAGGAAGTATAATTATGAAGAAAATCATATCTTTAATCTCCGCTTTTGCTGCGGCGGGTGCGTTTACGTTCTCCGCAAGCGCTGACTTATTCGTGACCATATCCGACGATAACGGAAAGCTCGTGCTTGCACAACAGCCGGTGGATTATGCCGATAAGGACGGCGACGGCGTGGTAACAGTCAATGATGCGCTTATATCCGCACACGACAAGTATTATGACGGCGGCTCGAAAGCGGGCTACGGTTCAGCCGAGGGAGATCACTGTCTGATGATCACAAAGCTCTGGGGAATTGAGAACGGCGGCAGCTGCGGCTGTTATATCAATATATATTCCGCTATGTCTCTTGCAGACCCGCTAATTGACGGCGATAAAATCACCGCGTTCGTTTACACCGATAATGAATCCCATTCGGATACATTCTGCTATTTTAACGGCTTTGCAGATCAGGCTGCTATCATGGTCGTGGCAGCACCCGGAACTCCGTTTGAATTAAAGCTCTTGTCTTCATTATTAAACGATAAAGGGGCTCCTATAACCGTTCCCGTTGCGGGTGCCGAGATAACCCTGAACGGCGAAAAGACCGGCATAATCACTGACGACGACGGAAAGGCGGAGATCGCCTTTCCCGAAAACGAAGGAAGCTATATAGTAAGCGCTGTCTCCGATACGATGACGCTTGTTCCGCCGGTTGCCATGATAGAGACTGAACTTCCCGAACAAGACATACCCGTTGCGGTTGACGACGCTGTGATTGACGAGCCGGAGGAAGCAGCGGCTCCCGCAGCAGGTGATGTTACCGCAGCAACAGACAGCACAAAGGGCTCACCGGACACAGGCATCGCAGATATTGCGGTAGTTTCCGGTATCGCCGCACTCGCGGCAGGCGCTCTTATTCTCACGAAGAAAAGAAAGTAATTATTGAAAACACGAGATGAGATACAAGCATTTTCAGATTTTTTACTAATTTTAGATCTAAATTTAGACAGACTGGCGGAATTATAGCTGCCAAGATGTCTATTTTTAGAATTAAATTCAGTGTTATATCTCCCTGTTATTTATGACGGGGAGATATTTGTATTTATGCAGGAAAAGCAAAAAAAGAGAGAACCGAAACTCGGTTCTCAAACTGAAATAATGTATAATGTGTAGAACAAAAGAAAGGAGACAACTAAAACTAAAAGCAATTAAAACTATTAGATTAATTGGTTCGTAAGAAACTTTCCTTACATCTGCATTATAACGCAAAACAAACTTTTTGTCAATAAAATATACAAAAAAATATGCCTGCTCATAAAAGTTTATACACAATAACGAAAAAGCCGTAACATATTTGTAAAAGGTTACCACTCGTATATTCAGTGCGGTTACATAAAATGTATCCGACTGCCGCCGGTCATACGAGCGAGCGCAGTATTTCCTTTATCTTCTTTACATTTTCGGGGCTGATCGGCTTCGGTGAGCTGTAACCTGCAAGCAGCTTTTCAAGCTCCTTTTCGCCGGCGCAGACATAGCTGCTCTTGCTTTTGAGCGACAGCTTCAGCCTTATCAGCGGGTTGGAGAAATACACAATGCTGTCTATCCAGATATCAATTCCCTGCGCGTGCAGTATGCTTTTCAGTATATCGCGCTGGCGTGTGATCTGCTTGATCGGGTTCTTCATCTCACCCTCGGTTGTCTTACCGTCGCGGTAATGCTTGTACTGCGTCCATTTATCGTCTGTATCCGAGCCCGTCACTGTGCCGGAATGGTTCTTGACCTCAATGATGATGAGACCTTTCTTTCCGAGCATTATCATATCCACCTCGGAACGGTTGCGCTTGTACTGTATCGGGCAGTTCAGAAAGATATCAAATTCGTTCCTGTGTTTTCTTGCGATCTTTTCAAGCGATTTCTCGCCTTTTATGCCGGAAAGCAGAACATTGTACCTGCGTCCGAGGATAAAGTACGCGATCGCGCAGAGCACTATCGCCGCCGCCGATATGTAGGCTCCGATATAATTCGTGAACGTCGTCGCGCCTTCGGGATTGTCCGCCGAGAATGTCATGTAGTCAATGGCAAAAATTATGAACAAAACTGCCGGAAGCACACCGAAAATGACCTGCATCACAAACAGTGCGCCGATCTTCAGCTTATTCGGATTTCTGCTTTTATAGATCTTCATTACACATTGAACCTGAACAGAACAACATCGCCGTCCTGCATTACATATTCCTTGCCTTCAAGTCTGACAAGCCCCTTTTCCTTTGCGCCGGTCATTCCGCCGCAGCTTACGAGATCGTCGAACGATACGACTTCGGCTCTTATAAAGCCCTTTTCAAAATCGGTATGTATCTTTCCGGCTGCCTGCGGCGCTTTGGTGCCTTTGGTGATCGTCCAAGCGCGAACCTCCTGCGGACCTGCCGTGAGGAACGAGATAAGTCCGAGCAGCGAGTAACCTGTCTTTATGATACGCGAAAGTCCGGATTCGTTCAGGTTGAGATCAGATAAGAACAGTTCCTTTTCTTCCGCGTCCATATCCGCGATATCAGCCTCTATCTGTGCGCATATCGGCAGCACTGCGCTGTTCTCCTCGTCCGCGACAGCCTTGACTGCGATATACTGCTCGTTCTTTTCATATCCTCCGCGGAAGTCGTCCTCGGAAAGATTTGCCGCATAGATGACGGGCTTGTTGGAGAGAAGCGGAGTGGATTTTATGATCTCCGCTTCGTCGTCGGTGAAACCGAACGAACGTGCGGACTTACCTTCCTCAAGATGAGCCATGAGCCTTTCAAGGAACTCTATCTCCTTGCGCAGGGACTTGTCGCCCTTTTCGAGCTTCTTCTCACGGTCTATACGCCTGCCGAGTATTTCCATATCGCTGAATATCAGCTCAAGGTTTATCGTTTCGATATCGCGTTTTGCTCCTATCGAGCCGTCCACATGAACGATATTGTCGTTCTCGAAGCAGCGGACGACGTGTACTATCGCGTCAACCTCGCGGATATTCGCAAGGAACTTGTTGCCAAGGCCCTCGCCGTTTGACGCGCCCTTTACAAGACCGGCTATATCGACAAATTCGAGCATTGCCGGGGTGAATTTCTCCGGGTTGTACATTTCTGCGAGCTTGTCAAGACGCTCGTCCGGAACCGAAACGACGCCTACATTAGGCTCTATCGTACAGAACGGGTAATTCGCCGATTCCGCGCCCGCGTTGGTCAGCGCGTTGAAGAGTGTGCTTTTTCCGACATTCGGAAGTCCTACCATACCGAGTTTCATATTTATATGTATCCTTTCTTTGACTTAAACATACATTACTATTATACCACATTCTCCAAAAAATGCAAGCAATTTATTACCGATTTTCTTATTTTCTGCAATTCCCTTCTCCGGACAGGCTCACGCGGTT
Source organism: Ruminiclostridium sp. (assembly GCA_017395555.1). Lineage (GTDB taxonomy): Bacteria > Bacillota > Clostridia > Oscillospirales > Ruminococcaceae > Ruminiclostridium_E. Next base: position 5,797 of record JAFPUE010000129.1, read on the forward strand.
GACAATGCGCGGTTTTCGCGGTATAATGATAGTATTGTCACAGCGCAATGACCGCGGACTGCCAAAGCGCATATAATATAGCATCTACCACAATTGTCTATTATTTTCCGGGGGTGCTTTTATGACTTGGCTGCTGTTCTTTATGACAGTTTTCTGCGGTATTTTCGGCGCTTATATCATTATCGGGATGCTTTACGACACTCTTATCTCGATAATAAGCAGAGGAAGGTCACATAATGCCCGCAGAACAGACAGAGGAATACATAACCATAACAGGAACGGCTGAAGAAGTCGTATATAAAAACCCGGAAAACGGGTATATAGTCATAACCATGGACATTAACGGCGCACCGGAGACGGTCGTGGGAACTCTCGGCGATATCGTCGAGGGTGAGTCGCTTATACTGCGCGGGAATTATACCTCGAACGCCAAGTACGGCAAACAGTTCAAGGCTGTGACCTGTGAGCGGAAGCTCCCGTCAACCGCATCGGAGATACGCCGCTATCTCGGCAGCGGTGTCATAAAGGGCATAGGTCCCGCAATGGCGAAGAAGATCACCGCGGCTTTCGGCGAGGAGTCTCTGGATATCATCGAAAATGACCCGAAACGGCTGTCAACCCTCAACGGCATAAGCGTTGACAAGGCGATGTACATAGGCACCGAGTTCCGCAAGCTGAACGGCATACGCTCGATAATCGAGTTCCTGCAGAAATACGAGATAAGCCCGCTCACTGCGTCGCTCGTCTGGAAGGAATTTGAGGGTGAGAGCGTGCGTACGGTAAAGGAAAACCCGTATGTGCTGTGCGGCGACGACTTCAACGTGGATTTCTCTTCGGCGGACAGGATCGCCGGTGATCTCGGGCTGTCGATGTTCAGTTCCGATCGCATAAAAGCAGGCATAACCTACGTTTTAAAGGAGAACGCGAATGCTGGTCACACCTGCCTTCCACGCAAAAGCCTTACCGAGGTGGTATGCCCGCTTATCCGCGTGGATGAGGAGGATTTCGACAAGGCGCTGTACGAGGGCATAGAGGAAGGCATTTTCTCCGAATACGAGACAGCTCGCCGGCAATATATCTACCTTGCGGAGTATTTCAAAGCAGAGAGCTATATCGCCAAAAAAACGGCGGCTATGCTAAAGCTCTCCGCACCGCTGAATAAGGACTACGCCGAGGATATCGCGGCGATAGAATGGCAGGAGAACATACAGTATGAAGCGCTCCAGAAAGCCGCTATAAATGCGGCGCTGGGAAACAATATCTTTATCCTAACCGGCGGTCCCGGAACCGGTAAGACAACCACTCTGAACGCAGTAATAAAGCTGTGCGAGGCGAAACGGAAAAAGCTGGTTCTTGCGGCTCCCACGGGACGCGCCGCAAAGCGTATGTCCGATCTGACCGGCAGACCCGCAAAGACTATACACCGGCTGCTTGAGGTGGATTTTTCGGGCAAGTCCGGCAGACCGAAATTCAAGCACCACGATCACAACCCGCTCAATGCCGATGTAATAATCATAGATGAGATGTCAATGGTGGACACGCTGTTGTTTGAGGCTCTGCTGAGGGCAGTAAAGCTCGAAAGCAAGCTGATAATGGTAGGCGACTCAAACCAGCTGCCGAGCGTCGGAGCCGGGAATGTGCTGCGTGATCTGATATCGTCGAAGATGATACCGACGGTTGAGCTAAAGGAGATCTTCCGTCAGGCTGCAGAGAGCCTTATAATTACCAACGCGCACAAGATAGTCGGCGGCGAGATGCCGGAGCTCGACAACCGGAAGAAGGACTTCTTCTTCATGCAGACTGTCGGAGACGAGGAAACCGCAAGCCTTGTTCTCGATCTCGTAAAAACACGACTGCCGAAGTCGTATGACTACTCGCCGATAGACGATATACAAGTGATCTCACCTACAAAAATGGGAACGGCGGGAACAAAGGAGCTGAACCGCGCGCTCCAGTTTGCGCTCAATCCTCCGTCCCGCATGAAAAAAGAGATACGCTTCTTTGACACCGTGTTCCGCACGGGCGACAAGGTCATGCAGATAAAGAACGACTATGACGTTGTATGGAAGCGCGGCGGCGAGAGCGGCACGGGCGTATTCAACGGAGATATCGGCATTATCTACGAGATAGATGTCAGCAATTCCCTGCTGCATATCGACTTCGACGGCAGAAAAGCTGTCTATACGAGTGAGATGTTCGGCAAGCTCGAACACGCCTATGCAATAACGATACATAAGAGCCAGGGCAGCGAGTACAAGGCTGTGGTAATGCCGCTCACACTGTACTCGAACAACCTGCTGTACCGCAATCTGCTCTACACCGGCGTTACCCGTGCGAAGGAGATACTTATAATCGTCGGCTCGCGTGAGGCAGTGGTCAGAATGGTGGAGAACAACAAGAAAACAAATCGTTTCTCCTGCATAAAAGACCTGCTGGAGGAAAACTACGACGCGGTTTAGGAGTTAATTCATGGAGTATATAATAAGAGAACTGAAAGAAAGCGAGTATTCCCTGCTCGAAGACTTTCTGTATGAAGCGATATTCATACCCGATGGCGTAGAACCTCCGCCGCGGGACATAATAAAAAAGGACGAGCTTCAGGTCTATATCCGTGATTTCGGGAAGCTGCCCGATGATATCTGTCTTGTCGCTGAAACCGGCGGCAAAGTCGTTGGCGCAGTATGGACAAGGATAATGCACGACTACGGAAATATAGACGACAGAACCCCGTCATTCGCGATATCGCTTTACAAGGAATACCGCGGTCATGGCATCGGCACACGCCTTATGCGCGAAATGATCGGCAGACTGCGGGAACGCGGATATGAACAGGCTTCACTTGCCGTGCAGAAAGCAAATTATGCGGTGAAGATGTACAAAAATGTCGGTTTTGAGACGATAGACGAGAACGAAGAAGAATACATAATGAGAATACGGCTGAAAGAGGAATAACAATGGAGATAACGGAATATTTCGGCAACGCGGATAAAGAGCACTGGCTTGAAGAGCTCGGCAAATGCGAATGGGAGGCGGGAAAGCTGCTTTACAGCCTGCTTAAAAACGGCACAGCGGAACAGTTTCTCGGCAATGACCCGAAAATACTGATGATGACCGACGGTGACAGGCTCGCGTGCTTCTGCACTCTCGCGGAGAAGGACGATATTCCGGACTGCGAGCTTTCGCCGTGGATAGGCTTTGTATATACATTCCCGGAATACAGGGGAAGACACCTTGCCGGGGAGCTGATACGATACGCCGAAAAACAGGCAGCGGAAGCGGGATACGACACGACACATATCTCAACCTGTCACACCGGGTTATACGAAAAGTACGGATATACTTTCAGCGAGACGCGTAAGGATATACAAGGCTGTGATTCAAGGATTTACACCAAATCAATGAAATTGCCGAAGAATGGGAGCGAATAATATGCACGAAAAAATCAAGGAATTCATCTACTCTAACAAGGATTTTCTGCTGTCCGTGCTTGACGAGCTTGTGTCGATACCGAGCGTCAAGGGCGAACCCGTTCCCGGTGCGCCTTTCGGTGAAATGCCGAAGAAAGCGCTCGACAAAGCGGCGGAGATATGCAGACGCGAGGGATTTGACACGCGGATATGCCGTGATGTTGTCGGCACCGCCGATCTTTGCCCGGACGGTAAAGCCCCCGCTCTTGGCATACTCTGTCATCTTGACGTTGTTCCCGCCGAGGGACAGGAGGGCTGGCTCACAGACCCGTTCAGAATGATTGAGAAGGACGGCGTGCTGTACGGGCGCGGAGTTATCGACGACAAGGGACCGCTTTGCGCTGCCCTGCTCGCGATGAAGTGCGTGAAGGAGCTGAATATCCCGCTGAAAACAGGCGTCCGGCTTGTATTCGGCACTGACGAGGAGAACGGCTCGGAAGATCTCGAAATCTATCTTGCGGACGAGAAGCTTCCGCCGAATGTGTTCACACCCGACGCTTCGTTCCCGATAATAAACATCGAGAAAGGCATGATGCGATCGCGCTTTTCGGGCAGCTTTGAAAACGGCAATATCATCAGCTTTCACGGCGGCAGCATTCCGAACGCCGTACCGGACAAGGCTGAGTGCGTTATCGCGGATATCCTGCTGTCAGATATAGAAAACGCAGTACTCGCTGACAAGAGCGGCGCACGTTTCGACATAAAAACCGCGGACGGCAGCGTAACCGTTAAATGCACGGGGCGTTCCGCGCACGCATCAACACCGGAAAGCGGAATAAACGCTGTTACCGCGCTGATTTCTCTGCTATGTGCATTGCCGCTGAAAGAAGGCAGTCAGACAGACATTCTGCGCGGTCTGGAGCGCACATTCCCGTTCGGTGAAACGGACGGAACGCACACGGGGCTGAAAGCGAGCGATGAAAAGTCCGGCGCGCTTACACTCGTATTCAGCATTTTCAATATGGAGAACGGGAGCTGTACCGGCTGTATAGATGTAAGATTTCCTGTATGTCTTACGCTCGCACAAGTCGAAGCAGCAGAGAGAAAAGCGCTCGCAGACGCGGGCTGCACATTTGACGGATATATGGGCGACGAGCCTCATATAACCGACGAGAACAGCGACTTCGTGCAGAAGCTGCTGAAAGTATATGAGCGCTGCGAGGGCGAAAAAGGTCACTGCATTGCTATAGGCGGAGGGACGTATGTACACAATGTCCCCGGCGGTGTCGCGTTCGGTGCGGAGCGCGGCGACACAGACTACCACATGCACGGAGCAAACGAATTTATAACCGTTGATGAACTGCTGAAAGACGCGGTGATCTACGCGGAGGCGATCGCAGAGATCTGCGGCAGATGATATGACAGAGAAGAAAAACAACTTTACGAAAAACCTACCAAAAAGGCTTTTAAGCTACTTTTTCGGGCTGTTTATAATGACTGCGGGAATATCATTCTCGGTCATTTCGGATCTCGGCGTTTCGCCGCTGAGCACCATACCGTATGCCGTGACGCTTTACTGCGGATTCGATATGGGGCTCGGAACGACGATAATGCACGTATTTTTCGTGCTTATCCAGATAGCCTTGCTGCGAAAAAATTTCCGCCCGTTCATGCTGCTCCAGATACCGGCTGGAATTGTTTTCGGCTGGTTTACGACGCTTTGCAACGGCTGGGCGGACATGATACCGAAAACGGACTCATTCGTGCTGCAGCTCATTTTTCAGCTCGTAAGCATTCTTCTTGTGGCTGTGGGAATACATTTCTACCTACCCGCAAATATAATACCGCTTGCCGGAGAAGGTATCGTTAGCGCTATCTCCACCTCGTTCAAATGGAGCTTTCCGAAGGTAAAGGTAGGCTTTGATATCGGTGCGGTAACGCTTTCGGCGGTGTTCTGCCTTATAACGCTCGGAGATCTCGGAAGCGTCGGCATAGGTACAGTGCTTTCCGCTTTACTTACCGGAACGGTGCTCGCATATTTAGAAAAGATCATACTCGGGATAAAAAAGCCCAAAAAAGAATAGGCGAACCTCCCAAAACTCTGTTTTAGAAAAATAACGATCTGTACAGTACAGTGCTTGACAAATGTCAACATGCGATGTATAATTAAATAAAGCTCAATTTAATTGAAAGGAATGTATAACCTATATGGAATACAAATACAAAACCAGAATGGTATGCTCTACCGAGATAAGATTTACGCTCGACGGTGACGTTGTGAAGAACGTATCGTTCACCGGCGGCTGCAACGGAAATCTCAAAGCCGTATCCATACTTGTTGACGGTATGACGGTAAAGGAGATCGAGGACAAGCTCGGCGGAAATACCTGCAACGGCAGACCCACATCCTGCGCAGATCAGCTTGCGAAGGCGGTAAGACAGGCTTACAATGAAAGCATCGGAGCATAAAGGGAGCCGACAATGGAAAAGAACTATGATATGCTGAAGCTCGAAAATCAGCTTTGCTTCCCTCTTTATGCCTGCTCACGCGAGATCGTCAAAAAATACAACCCGCACCTCGACAATATCGGTCTCACCTACACACAGTACATAGTGATGATGGTCATGTGGGATAAAAAGCGCGTAAGCGTCAAGGAGCTGGGCGAAAAGCTCTATCTCGATTCGGGAACTCTCACCCCCGTACTGAAAAGCCTTGAAAGCAAGGGGCTTGTTTCACGCAGGCGCTCCGCGGAGGACGAACGTGTGCTTATCGCGGAAATAACCGAATCGGGAGAGGCACTTAAGGAGCAGGCAGCGGATATACCGCCGAAAATCGCCTGCTGTGTATCGTTGTCCCCCGACGAGGCGAAGGAGCTGCACAGGCTTCTGTATAAGATACTCGGAACAATATAAGAAAAAACGCGGTGAATTTTCAAAAAACCGCGTTTTTGTATTGAAATCTAAAGCGAATTGTGGTATAATAATCCATATTAGTTTTCAGCAAATCATAAGAAAGGACACCGAAAAATATGTTTGCATTCTCAGACCGTATAAAGACACTCCAGCCGTCAGCAATCCGTGAGATACTCAAATTCACTTCCTACCCCGACGTTATCAGCTTCGCAGGAGGGAATCCCGCTCCCGAGGCGTTCCCCGTGGAGAAGATAAAAACAATAATGAACGAGATCATGGACAAGGATCCGATCACCGCTCTGCAGTATTCCGTTTCCGAGGGATATGTTCCGCTTCGTGACTGGATAAAGGACGATCTCGCAGGAAAGAAGATATTCAACTACGCCAACGACGACGTTATTATCACAGCCGGTGCTCAGCAGTGTATGGAAATGACCGCGAAGGTGCTCTGCAACGAGGGCGAGACCATTATATGCGAGGAACCGAGCTTCATCGGCTCGCTCAACTCCTTCCGCTCCTACAACTCCAAGCTCGTAGGCGTGCCTATGGACGACGAGGGCATTGATCCCGTAAAGCTCGAACAGGCGCTCAAGGATAACCCGCGCACCGCGTTCATCTACGTTATCCCGAATTTCCAGAACCCAACAGGCAGAACAATGTCTTTCGAGAGAAGAAAGCAGGTTCTCGCACTCGCGTACAAATACAGAACCCATATCATCGAGGACAACCCCTACGGTGATCTCCGTTTTGCGGGAGACGATGTTCCCGCTATCCGTACAATGGACACCGAAGGCCGCGTTATCTACGCCGGAACATTCTCAAAGACAGTCGCTCCGGGTCTGCGCGTAGGCTATATGTGCGCCGAAAAGAGCATTATCGCAAAGGCTACCTGCGCTTTACAGGTCTCCACCGTTCATACCTCTATCCTTTCGCAGATGATCGTTCACCGCTTTGTAACTGAATACGACTTCAACGAGCATCTTGAAAACCTGCGCAGGATATACGGCAAGAAGTGTGACCTCATGCTCTCGAACCTGAAAATGAAGATGCCGCAGTCCATAAAGTTCACGGAACCCGACGGCGGTCTGTTCATCTGGGGTACGCTTCCGGACGGCGATATGGACTACTTCGTAAAGAAGGCTATTGACCGCAAGGTAGCGATAGTTACCGGTAAGGCGTTCCTTGTTGACGAGCGCAAGCCTTCCCTCTCCTTCCGTCTCAACTACTCCACTCCCACAGACGAGCAGATCGAGCGCGGTGTTGATATTCTTGCCGAAGTTGCAAAGTCGATCTATAAGGCATAATTTCTCTTTTCCCCTGCCTAAGGCGGGGGAAAACGAATAATCGGCGGTAAATAAAACATCTTTTGTAAATACAGTTTTGGAGGACAAAATGAAAGAGAAAAACATAATTCTTACGGGTGACCGTCCCACCGGACGACTGCACCTCGGTCACTATGTAGGCTCGCTCAAAAGAAGAGTTGAGCTTCAGAATTCCGGAAAGTTCGATGAGATCAACATTCTTATCGCGGACGATCAGGCGCTCACCGACAATGCTGACGATCCGGGAAAAATACGCGACAACATCGTGAACGTCGTTCTCGATTATCTTTCGGTAGGCATTGACCCCGCAAAGACAACTATCTGCGTACAGTCCGCACTTCCCGCTCTCCACGCTCTTACGTTCTACTACCTCAACCTTGTAACCACGGCGAGACTTTCCCGCAACCCCACAATAAAAGCCGAGATACAGATGCGCGGCTTCACGGACGAGGGACTTCCGGCAGGCTTCTTCACCTACCCCGTTTCGCAGACAGCGGATATAACCGCATTCGACGCAAATGTCGTTCCCGTCGGCGAGGATCAGCTGCCGATGCTTGAACAGGCAAGAGAGATAGTCGAGAAGTTCAACAAGATATACGGCGAGACGCTCGTTATGCCGAAGGCTATGATACCCGAGAACGAGTTCCAGCGCAGACTTCCCGGTGTTGACGGCAAGGCTAAAATGAGCAAGTCGCTCGGAAACTGCATCTACCTTTCCGATACTGCGGCAACCATTAAAAAGCAGGTCAACGGCAAGATGTACACAGACCCGCTTCATCTGCAGATAAGCGATCCCGGTCATACCGAGGGCAACGTTGTGTTCACATACCTCGACGCTCTCTGCACGGACGAGCATTTCGCGGAATACCTGCCGGATTACGCAAATCTGGAGGAAATGAAGGAGCACTACCGCCGCGGAGGTCTCGGTGACGGTGTCTGCAAGAAGTTCCTTATAAATGTTCTCGAAGAAACACTCAGCCCGATAAGAGCCGAGCGTGCTAAATGGGAGCAGGACATCGGAGCCGTTTACGACATTATTTCCACGGGAACGGCGAAGGCTGTCGAGACAACCAACGCAACACTTGCCCGTGTCCGCAGATCAATGAGAATAAACTATTTTGAGGATCGTTCCATAATCAAGGAATGGGAACAGCTCCTCAAAAATGCGAAGCAGTAATAATTACCGATGACAAGGAAGAAATTCATACTGCTGTCGGCGATTCTCTCGGCAGTGCTTATCGGCATACCGTTTGCGTGTAACGAGACACTGTCTGTCTCGGATTACAAGGTCTTTTCCGGCAAGCTCGACGGCGCTGTAAAGCTCGCGTTCATATCCGATGTTCATAACACGCCATACGGCAGAAATATGAACGGACTTGTGAACACGGTTCGGCAATATGCTCCGGATGCAGTTATATTCGGCGGCGATCTGTTCGATGACGAATGGGGAGAGCCGAACTCGGTGTTGCTCGTAAAGCGGCTTGTTGAGCTCTACCCCTGCTTTTACTCACTCGGCAACCACGAATTTCATATGTACGATGAAGGTGCGGCGCTAATAAAAAACGAAATGCGCAGTCTCGGCGTTCATGTTCTTGACGGGAGATCCTTTGACCTGACAGCGAACGGCTCGACAGTACGCATACACGGTATCGACGGTGTATCAAGCGCCGATCAGCTAAACCGCTGCCGTTCTCTTATCTCACCGGATATGCCGAATATTCTCATAAACCACTACCCCGAAGAATTCCCGATGCTCAGCACAATGGGATTCGATCTTGTTCTATCCGGTCACGCTCACGGCGGTCAGATTCGCATACCGCCGTTCATAAAAGGCGTTTTTGCTCCCGGACAGGGCTTTTTCCCGAGATTTACAAACGGCGTTTACTATCGCGGCGGCTCGGAAATGATCGTAAGCCGCGGTTTGCAGCGAAGCCCGCGTGACCTCATAGTTCCGCGCGTATTTAACCGCCCGGAGATAATTTTCGTAGAGATCGTTGGAGAGAGAACTTAAACTGATTTCATAAAAAATATTCCCGATAAGACATTCACATCTTATCGGGAATTTTCATGTAAAAATATATACTGTAATTCTCAGACGCAGGTGCCAGCTCAGATAGCCGCCTTCAGCTCTTCCGCCTTATCTGTCTTCTCCCATGCAACACCGAGATCTTCACGTCCCATGTGACCGTAAGCTGCAAGCGCCTTGTACTGCGGCTTGCGAAGATCAAGCATCTTGATGATGGATGCGGGACGAAGATCGAATACCTTGTTTACAGCTGCGCTTATCTGCTCATCGCTGTACTTGCCTGTACCGAATGTCTCAACGAGCACGGATACGGGCTTTGCTACGCCGATGGCATACGCGAGCTCGACTTCGCACTTGTCTGCAAGACCGGCAGCAACGATATTCTTCGCAACATATCTTGCAGCATAAGCAGCAGAACGGTCAACCTTTGTCGGGTCCTTTCCGGAGAACGCACCGCCGCCGTGACGGGAATATCCGCCGTAGGTGTCAACAATGATCTTTCTTCCGGTAAGTCCGCTGTCACCCTGCGGTCCGCCTACAACGAAACGTCCTGTCGGGTTTACGAAATACTTTGTGTTCTCGTCGAGAAGCTCTGCCGGAATAGTAGTCTTGATTATCTTCTCGATAACGTCCTTGCGGATCTGTTCGAGTGTTGCGCTCGCCTTGTGCTGCGAGGAAATAACAACAGTGTCAACTCTTGCGGGCTTGCCGTCTATGTACTCTACCGTTACCTGCGATTTTCCGTCGGGAAGCAGATAATCTATCTCACCGCTTTTGCGGATGTCGGTCAGCTTCTTTGTCAGCTTGTGTGCAAGCGATATCGGCAGCGGCATAAGCTCGGGAGTTTCGTTGCACGCAAAGCCGAACATCATACCCTGATCGCCGGCACCTGTATCCATTGCGTTCTCTTCCCTGCCCTCAAGTGCGTTATCAACGCCCATAGCGATATCGGGGCTCTGTTTGTCAAGAGTTGTCATAACAGCGCAGGTGTTGCAGTCAAAACCGTACTCCGCGTTGTCGTAGCCGATCTCCTTTACTGTCTCACGGACGATAGCCGGGATATCAACGACAGCCTTTGTCGTGATCTCACCCATTACCATTACAAGTCCTGTTGTCGTGCAGGTCTCGCACGCTACACGGGACATGGGATCCTGTGCGAGGAGCGCGTCGAGCACGCTGTCAGAGATCTTGTCGCAGATCTTATCGGGATGTCCTTCTGTTACACTCTCGGAGGTGAATAAAAATCTTGCCATTTTTCTTTCCTTTCATCAACTTTATTATTTATTTCAACAAAAAATGCTCCCTATTGGGAGCATAGATATATCCGCTCCCTCATCTTTCACCGCGAATACTTCCGCGATGCGGGAATTGGCACCATTGCTTTCACGCCGGTTGCCGCAGCTTCACGGGACCCGTTTCCTCCGCCGCTCTTGATAAGGATCAAATTGTTGACGAAAATATTGTATCACATATATGTGCGTTTGTCAACAGTTTTGGCACAATATATAGATATTATTTTTTCTGCGGTATATTTATTGTTTTTATTTTACGTCTTGTCTCATGTTCGCGTGCCGGTTTTTTAACGAATGTGTCATCGTTATATGTATTCAGTCCGAAAGTTTCAAGCAGCGAGCAATATTTATCGGCTGCGCAGACAAGCCAGCTCTCGCGGTACTTCGGCAGCTTTGTTATCGTAAGCGGCCACATATGCTTGCGGATGATATCAAGCTCACGCTTATTGAGGTCAAAATACCTTACCGCATTCTTTGACGCCGTGTTAGGGTGCGCAAAGCCATGCAGACCGTCGCCGACATTGTTTATCTTATGCCAGTCATACAGGAAGAAATCATGCAGCATCGCACCGCGTATAAGGCTCCTGCGGTCATATCTTATACCGAGCTTCTTTGCGAGCTTGACACTGTAAGCCGCTACTGCCATGGAATGTGCGAACACAGAGACATCGCCGTGCTGTATCAGCTTCTTTGTGTACTGCATTTTCTCGTGATCCACAATGGGTCTTACCGTCTTTTCATAATAATTACGACGCCGTTCAGCCTTCATTTGCATTCTCCTCTTCCGGAGGTTCGATCATATCCTCTTCCGGCTCGTCCTCGTCGTCTTCATCAACATTGAACTTCATCTTTGCGAGAAGTGCGTTGAAACGCTCACGTCTCTTTGCAACCGCACCGCCCAGCTGAATGAACTTCTCTGTCATGAGCTTTCTTGCCTTCTCATAAGGCAGCTTTTTCAGCTGCTCGCGGAAGGATATCTGCCCGCAGATGCTTATTCCGGTATCAATGGTCATCGCGACTGCCATAGCAATGTCATAAGCAAGTATAAATGTCGGGTCAACAAAGCCTACAAGCGCATCCATTATCCCGTACAGCACATACACCATAAACAGCGATAACAGTCCCCAGAACAGCGAAGACAGCAGAGATATGCGGTTCTTGTATGTGAAGCGCAGCATACTGTAATCCCAGAACTGCTTGTGGAAAAGGCTCTCCATAAGCCAGCCCACAAAATATTCAAGCACCGTGCATGCCGCAAGTCCCACGAAATATACGGCAAATCCGTTATCGCGAAACGGCGTGCAAAGCATCAGCATTGTCATTCCGCCTATACCGTAGATCGGTATATACGGACCCTTCAGAAATCCTCTGTTTATAAGTCTTCTGTGGTATAGTGACTCGATCGTGGATTCCTGCACCCAGCCGATGTTACAGAATACAAAGAACATGAACATAAGCTGGGGCAGTGTGTAATTCAACATTACCATTAAATAAACTCCTGTCTGCCGCCGGCAAGCAGATCACTTGGTATTGACCTGCTCCGACGTGATATTTCTGTTTATCTTTGTGCAGTCTATTTTCTCCCACTCGGGAGCGCCTATCTGTATTTCCCTGTCTGCCGCGTCTATCTCGTCCGAATACTTTTTGAGCAGGCTCGCCTGTACGCGTTCCTTTTCGTTCTCGCTCTCTTTCATACGGATATATTCGGGATTTTCGGTGTCAAGAGTGTAGTACACATTTATCCTGCCGGGATTTTCGTGATAGATCACAACGTGATAGATATCGGTCTTATCAACTCCGCCGCGGCTCGTTATCGCATACAGCATACATTCGTCGGCGTTCTTGCCCGCACGCACATACGCCTTGTATACATAAAACTCGGTATTAATTGAGAGCTTGCTGTTTACCGCGTTTGCAGCCTTTATCGAGAACTCCTCCGAGCCGGTCTTTATGAAGTCCGAGAAGAACAGCAGAGATACGCAAAATCCGAGCGCCGCAGCCACAACTACCGCCGCAACGGTTATGATACGGACGAGCGTTGCCTTGTCGATAGGCTTCTTCTCTTTCTTTTCCTTGACCTTCTTCTCTTTCTTCTTTTTGATGCGCTTTTCTGTCTCGTCTGCCGCAGCCGCCGAATCCGCCGAAATTCCTTCGCGGAATCTGTCAGCTATCTGGGCATCCTCGTCCTTTTCCTCCGCAGTCTCATCATCGGCGGCACCCTCCGACTCATCGCCGAGAAGATCAGCAATACTCTTGCCCTTGGTATCTTCTACCGGCTCGGGCTCCTTTTTCTCTTCCTTCGACTTTTTATCAAATGTGTCGCGATTCTGCGTCTGCGTGAAGTCAAAGTCGTCATCGTCGTCAATACCGACTGACAGCATTGCCTCGATCTGATCCTGTGACAGCGTGCTGTTATTATCGGCTCCGCCAACCTTTTTCTGCGCAGCGCTCAGCATAGAGTTGAAACGCTCGGATTCGGGATCTTCGGACGGGTAGTCCTCCGCCTTCTTTTCCGACTTGGCTTTCTTCTGCTGCTTTGGCTTTTCTTCCTTCACGGGCTGTTCATCAAGATCGCCGCCGAGCGCAAGCATCGCCTCGATCTGATCCTGCGTAAGCGTTCCGCCGCCGGAAGTAGGCTTCTCGGCCTCGGGAGCGGGTTCTTCTTTTGGCAGATTTCCCGCGAGCATTGCTTCTATCTCTTCCTGCGACATCGTTCCGCCGCCGGAAGCGGGCTTCTCGGACTCGGGCGCGGGTTCTTCTTTCGGCAGATTACCCGCGAGCATTGCCTCTATCTCTTCCTGCGACAGCGTTCCGCCGCCGGAAGTAGGCTTCTCGGCCTCGGGAGCGGGTTCTTCTTTTGGCAGATTACCCGCGAGCATTGCCTCTATCTCTTCCTGCGACAGCGTTCCGCCGGAAGAGGCGGGCTTATCGGGTTCGGAAGCAGGTTCTTCTTTTGGCAGATTACCCGCGAGCATTGCCTCTATCTCTTCCTGCGACAGCGTTCCGCCGGAAGAAGCGGGCTTCTCGGGTTCGGGAGCAGGTTCTTCTTTCGGCAGATTACCCGCGAGCATTGCCTCTATCTCTTCCTGCGACATCATTCCGCCGGAAACAGCGGGCTTCTCGGGTTCGGGAGCAGGAGCGGGTTCCGGCTCTGCCGGTGACATTGCCGATGCCATCATAGCTTCTATCTGCGCTTGCGAGAGCTTGCCGCCCGTGGAGGCGGACTTCTCGGGCTCCGGTTCGGGTTCGGGAGCGGGTTCCGGCTCTGTCGGTGCCATTGCCGCTGCCATCATAGCTTCTATCTGTTCTTGTGAGAGCTTTCCGCTCGTGGAAGCTGGCTTCTCGCGCTCCGGCTCTTGAACTGGTTCGGGTACAATTTCCGATTCAACCGGTTCTTCTGCTACGGGCATTGCCGCAACCATCATTGCTTCTATCTGCTCTTGCGAGAGTTTTCCGCTCGTGGAAGCGGGTTTTTCCGGCTCCGGTTCTTGAACGGGCTCGGGTACAATTTCCGATTCAACCGGTTCTTCTGCTGACGGCATTGCCGCAGACATCATAGCTTCAATCTGTTCCTGCGAGAGTTTTCCGCCCGTGGAAGCAGGTTTTTCCGGCTCCGGTTCTTGAACGGGTTCGGGTACAATTTCCGATTCAACCGGTTCTTCTGCTGACGGCATTGCCGCAGCCATCATTGCTTCAATCTGCTCTTGCGAGAGCTTACCGACCGTGGAAGCGGGCTTTTCCGGCTCCGGTTCGGGTTCGGGAGCGGGTTCCGGCTCTGCCGGTGACATCGCCGCTGCCATCATAGCTTCTATCTGCTCTTGCGAGAGCTTTCCGCCTGTGGAAGCAGGCTTCTCGGTCTCCGGTTCTTGAACGGGTTCGGGTACA
>JAFPUE010000130.1 GCA_017395555.1 Ruminiclostridium sp.
AATACTGCGAGCAGAACGGCATCGGCTATCTTGCATGGTCATGGAAAGGCAACAGCGGCGGTGTGGAATACCTTGATCTCGCGAAGGAATGGGACGGCTCGGTGCTGTCGCAGGATTGGGGCGAGGTGCTTGTGAACAGCACGAACGGAATAAAGGATACATCCTCTGTCTGCACTATCTTTGAGTAAAACAGCAGTGAGCTGTAAACCGGGATATGTTCATACTTCCCGGTCTTGCGGGAACTATTACCAAATTATTACGGGAATATCCGCAGTTCTCCGGTCAATACTTTTCTTGTACAAAACACCCGGAGGTAATGCAGATGTACTACGGAAAAGTGGAGATAAGCGGGATAAACACATCAAAGCTGAAGGTCCTTACCGAAGCGGAAAAAACAGAGCTTCTTGAACGTGCGTCAAACGGTGATATGAAGGCGCGGGAGGAGCTTATAAACGGCAATCTCCGCCTTGTGCTGAGCGTGATACAGCGTTTCGCCGGCAGGGGAGAGAGTCCCGACGATCTTTTTCAGGTAGGCTGTATCGGTCTGATAAAGGCGATTGACAATTTCTCCCCGCAGTACGGCGTTAAGTTCAGCACTTACGCAGTGCCGATGATAGAGGGAGAGGTAAAGCGTCATATCCGCGACAGCGGGCAAATACGCGTAAGCCGTTCTCTGCGTGACACGGCGTACAAGGCAATGCAGGCAAAGGAAAAGCTGACATCGGAAATGAAGCGGGAACCGACGATCGACGAGATAGCGGGGAAGATAGACTGCAAGCGCGAGGATGTTGTGATAGCGCTCGAAGCTGTCAGCGAGCCGATATCGCTGTATGAGCCGGTATTCTCCGATTCGGGGGATACGGTGTACGTCATGGACACGATAGGTGACAGCAACGACGACAAGAACTGGCTGAACGAGATAGCGCTGAAAGATGCGATATCGTCGCTGGGCGAACGCGAGAAGAAGATACTGAATCTGCGTTTTCTGCAGGGCAGAACGCAAGTCGAGGTTGCAGACGCGATCGGCATAAGTCAGGCACAGGTTTCGCGTCTCGAAAAAGGCGCACTGAACAAAATAAAAAGCGAGATATAGGATACAGTACAACAAAAAGCTCCCCGTTTTGGTTCACGGGGAGCTTTTATTGACTTGGGATAGATTATTCGATTATTCAAACATTGCTGTCGAGAGATAGCGTTCGCCGGTGTCGGGGAGCAGCGCAACTATCGTCTTGCCCTTGTTCTCGGGACGCTTTGCAACCTGTATTGCTGCCCACAGGGAAGCACCTGAGGAAATGCCTACAAGAACGCCTTCCTTTCTTGCGATAAGTCTGCCTGTCTCGAATGCGTCTTCGTTTGCAACGGGGATTATCTCGTCGTAAATGCCGGTGTTGAGGGTGTCGGGAACGAAGCCCGCGCCTATGCCCTGAATCTTATGAGGACCGGCTTTTCCTTCCGAAAGAACGGGGGAGTCCTTCGGCTCAACCGCGAATACCTTTAAATCGGGCTTCTTGGACTTTAAGTATTTACCTACGCCGGATATTGTTCCGCCTGTGCCTACGCCTGCAACGAATATATCAACTGTACCGTCGGTGTCGTCCCATATCTCAACGCCCGTTGTTCTCTCGTGAACTGCGGGATTTGCGGGGTTGGTGAACTGCGACGGGATAAAGCTGTTCTCGATCTCCTTTGCAAGCTCTTCTGCTTTGGCGATGGCACCCTTCATGCCCTTTGCGCCCTCGGTGAGTACAAGCTCCGCACCGTAAGCCTTCATCAGCTTGCGACGCTCAATGCTCATTGTCTCGGGCATAGTGATGATAATGCGATAGCCTCTTGCAGCCGCAACGGAAGCGAGACCGATGCCGGTGTTGCCGCTTGTGGGCTCGATTATAACGCTGCCGGGTTTGAGCTTTCCTGCAGCCTCCGCGTCGTCGATCATACCGAGTGCAATTCTGTCTTTTACGCTGCCTGCGGGATTGAAATATTCGAGCTTCACTACGAGCTTTGCTTCAAGTCCGAGTTCTTTTTCGATATTTCCGAGTTCAAGAAGGGGGGTCTTTCCTATGAGTTCGCTGATCTTATTGTTGATTTTCATGGTATTTCTCCTTAATAATAATTTTTAATAGTAATTTAATGTGGCATTAAGCCGTTTTTTGTCATATGATGCAGTCAGGGACAACATCGTTCTTTAAACAATTTCATAAATCTTATAAGTCCTATCTGATTGATATGCTTAATTATATCACATTATTTTCGGTTTGTCAATACTTTTTGAAAAAAATTTGCAGAAAGGACATTTCCGCGTAAATTTTACATTAACTATTGCATTTTTCGACGGTTTATGATATAATAAGTATGCTTATAACTATGTTTATATGACGAAATGTACCATATATTTATAGCGGACGGGAGTGAAGGCATTGGCTGACAATGAAAAAATGAATAGCGGCGGAGGTATGCTTACGCAGGCGCAGATTGAAGCCATGCTTGCTGCTGCGAACGCTCCGAAGGAGCCTGAACCCGCACCAGAGCCCGAGAAGTCCGCCTCCACGGGCGGCAAGCTCTCACAAGAACAGATAGAAGCTATGATGGCAGCGGCAATGCCGTCAGCAGAAGAAACGGTTGAATCGGAAATTGTACCCGAGCCCGTTCAAGAACCGGAGCCGGAAAAGCCCGCTTCAACGGGCGGAAAGCTCTCACAAGAACAGATAGAAGCTATGATGGCTGCGGCGATGTCACCGGCAGAGCCGGAACCCGCACCCGAACCCGAACCGGAGCCGGAAAAGCCCGTTTCCACAGGCGGCAAGCTCTCGCAGGAACAGATAGAAGCAATGATGGCAGCGGCAATGCCCGTAGCAGAAGAACCGGTTGAATCGGAAATTGTACCCGAACCAGTTCAAGAACCGGAGCCGGAAAAAACCGCTTCCACAGGCGGCAAGCTCTCACAAGAACAGATAGAAGCAATGATGGCAGCGGCAATGCCCGCAGCAGAAGAACCGGTTGAATCGGAAATTGTAC
>JAFPUE010000131.1 GCA_017395555.1 Ruminiclostridium sp.
ATCAGGCAGTATCTTTGTGACGCGGACCGGCAAACCGATCAGCCGGACGAACATCTGGCGGGAAATGAAAGGACTTTGCGAGCAGGCGAACGTTGACTCGCGTAAGGTCTTCCCGCACAATCTGCGGCATTTGTTCGCGCGAGTGTTTTACGGCATCGAGAGAGACATTGCCAAGCTCGCGGATATCCTCGGGCACAGCAGCATCAATACCACACGCATCTATATCATTTCCACCGGGACGGAGCATCGCAAGCGTATGGAATCTATGCGGCTGATCATATAGAAAAACAGAGCTACATAATCAGCATTATGTTGCTGTCTGAAACGCAAGCAAGCGCATTTATAACTTCTTATTATATATATTATTCCAATTCTTAGCAAAAAGCAACGTTCTAAACGCAAACAAGCAAGGTCAAATTACCCAAAAAGGATACGATTTTTTTATGGATTTCGCTACATGGGCAAGACGAAAAGACCTTTTCAACTCTGTTGAAAATCGAGCCAAGAAAAGGTCTGTTTCTGTGCACCAAAAATTTATTACTTGTTATATTACATCAGCGTCGCTTCCGTCTGACTGCAACATAATGCTGATTATGTATTTAGGAAGCAGAGCAAGCGCTGAAAGAGCAGAGAAACTGTGTTCGGTATTTTACCGATATTTATCTTTGGGCGTTATGGCGATATTCCCAGCGGTTGCATACGAAAAAACGGGAAGATGAATACCACGTTTTTTACGAGCAGCAATTCCAAAAGGTTTATTACAGATCAAAAGAATTGAATGCAGGCGAGATTTCCTTTTTTAAGGATTACAAAATTGAGATGCTCGTCGATCACTGCGCGCTTGAACATACCTGCAAAAAGCGCAGCTGTTATGAAAAGAGAAACAAAAGAACTTAAATGAAGGAGTTGTTATCATGAAAGGATGTAAAAAACTGTTGGCGCTTGCTTTCGCGCTCTCCATGCTGATTGGGGCGATCCTGCTCTTCAGCTTTACCGCAAGCGCGGCGACCTCCGGGAATTATACCTATACGGTATCAAACGGAGAAGCGACCATTACAGGGTGCAGTACTTCAATCAGCGGAGACGTCGCCATCCCGTCGACGCTGGGAGGCTATCCGGTGACACGCATCGGCAGTGAAGCCTTCTACAACTGCAGTGGGCTGACGAGCGTGACGATCCCGGACAGCGTGACGAGCATCGGCGAGTATGCGTTCTCCGACTGCAGCGGTCTGACGAGCTTGACGATCCCGGACAGCGTGACGAGCATCGGAAGGAGTGCCTTCGGAGGCTGCAGCGGGCTGACGAGTATCTCGCTGCCGTTTGTGGGGGATAAACCGCATGCCGAAACTGATGCCTATCAGTATCCGTTTGGCTATATTTTCGGTACGTCATCCTATAGCGGCGGCACAGCAACCAAGCAGTATTATTACGGCAGCAGCACGTCCAGTACGACTTCTTCAACCTACTACATTCCGAGTTCGTTAAAGAACGTCGCGATCACCGGCAGCAGCAATATTCCGCGTGGTGCGTTCTACAACTGCTGCGAACTGACGAGCATTACGATCCCGGACAGCGTAACGAGCATCGGCGATTATGCGTTCCACAACTGCACAGGGCTGACGAGCGTGACGATTGGCAACGGAGTAAATCGCATTGCCTATCATGCCTTCTACAACACTGCTTATTATAATGATGCAAAGAATTGGGATAGTGGTGTTCTGTACATAGGCAATTATTTGATCGAGGCCAAAGGTATATCAGGGGAATATGCTGTCAAAAGCGGCACTCGACTGATTGCTGATAAAGCATTTTACGACCGCAGCGGTCTGACGAGCGTGACGATCCCGGACAGCGTGGTGAGCATCGGCGATTATGCGTTTTACGGATGCAGCGGGCTGACGAGCGTGACGATCCCGGGCAGCGTGACGAGCATCGGTAATTCTGCGTTTTCCGGCTGCAGCGGGCTGACCGCCATCTCGCTGCCGTTTGTGGGTGACAAACCGCACACTGCGTCCGACCTCTATCAGTATCCTTTCGGCTATATTTTCGGTACGTCATCCTATACCGGCGGCACAGCAACAACGCAGTATTATTATGGCAACAGCACATCCAGTACGACTTATACGACCTACTACATTCCGAGCACGTTAAAGTCCGTTACGATCACCGGCAGCAGTTATATTCCGTATGGCGCCTTCTATGACTGCAGCGGGCTCATGAGCGTGACGATCCCGGACGGCGTGACAAGCATCGGCAGGTCTGCGTTCTCCGGCTGCAGCGGCTTGACGAGCGTGACGATCCCGGACAGCGTGACAAGCATCGGCGATTACGCGTTCTCCCGCTGCACCGGGCTGACGAGTGTGACGATCGGCAGCGGTGTGACGAGTATCGGCAGTGAGGCGTTTAAGAACTGCTCTAGTTTAACTACGTTGAGACTGGATTGCCCGAGGATTAGCAATTGGTTCAGTGGCATCAAGACGATCACATCCTTAACGATCGGCAGCGGCGTGATGGAAATCGGCAACTCTGTGTTTTCCGGCTGCAGCGGCTTGACGAGCGTGACGATTCCGAACAGCGTGACGAGCATCGGCAGTTATGCGTTCGAATACTGCAGCGGACTGACGAGCGTGACGATTGGGGGCGGCGTAACGAGTATCGGCAATTCTGCGTTCTCCGGCTGTACCAGGCTGACGAGTGTGACGATCGGGAGCGGCGTAACGAGCATCGGCTATAGAGCGTTCTTTGAATGCACCGGCTTGACGAGCGTGACGATTCCGGACAGTGTGACGAGCATCGGCAATTATGCGTTCAACGGCTGCACTGGATTGACGAGCATCACGATCCCGGACAGCGTGACGAGCGTCGGCGATTATGCTTTCTCCGGTTGCAGCGGGCTGACGAGCGTGACGATCCCGAACAGCGTAACGAGCATCGGTGTTTCTGCGTTTTCCGGATGCAGTGGGCTGACGAGTGTGACGATCGGCAGCGGTGTGACCAGCATCGGCGAGGGTGCGTTCTCCGACTGCAGCGGTCTGACGAGCTTGACGATCCCGGACAGCGTGACGAGCATCGGAGGAGGGGCTTTCTCCGGCTGCAGCGGGCTGACGAGCATCTCGCTGCCGTTTGTGGGGAACAAACCGCACACTGCGTCCGACCTCTATCAGTATCCTTTCGGCTATATTTTCGGCACGTCGTCCTATACCGGCGGCACAGTAAGGACGCAGTATTATTATGGCAGCAGCACGTCCAGCACGACTTCTATGACCTACTACATCCCGAGCGCGTTGAAGTCCGTCACGATCACAGGCAGCAGTTATATTCCGTATGGCGCCTTCTATAACTGCACAGGGCTGACGAGCGTGACGATCCCGGACAGCGTGACAAGCATTGGAGGTAGTGCATTCTACAATTGCACTGAGCTGACGGAAATCACGATCCCAGACAGCGTGACGAGCATTGGTAGTTCTGCGTTCTACAACTGCAGCGGTAAGCGCTACAGGTTCCTTGGCGACGCGCCGACTCTTGGAACCAACGCATTCAACAGCGATGCTGCTCTGTGCCATTATGGCGGAACCGGATGGACACATCCAACCTATCACGGATATAAGTGTATTGACCTTTTGGATCAGTGTGACGCCAGTCAACTTGATGGGAGCAACCGGAATTTTCAAGGAGTACTATTTACGCTCGGAAATGGAACAGCTGTCGTGGGCAACAACTCTGATAATACTGACAATGCAGGTTTTAGCATCTATTACGATTTGGTGATTCCTGAGAAAGTAATAGACCAAGAAGGTAATACTTATACGGTCATCGGCATTGGAAAAAATGCGTTCAATAACAACCGGTTTGTCGAAACTGTTAACCTACCCAAGACACTGCGTTCTATCGGCGAAGATGCGTTTTTGGGCTGCATTTGTTTGAAATCGTTTTCCGTAGATTCCGCAAGCACAAGCTTTTCAAGCGATGAGGCGGGCGTGCTTTACAATAAATCCAAAACGCAGTTATTGTGCTATCCCGGCGCGTCCAAGATCGAGGCATATAGCGTCGCGCCGACGGTCAACAGTATCAAGGCAGGAAGCTTTAACGGCGTCCGTTATCTCAAAGAGCTAACGATTCCGTTTGTAGGTAATTACTTGAGGGAAACAGCAAGTGAAAACACGCTCTTTGGTGCAATTTTCGGCACGGTGGCCTATACGGGCGGCGTCAGCAGCGTGCAGTATTATGCGACGTCCTCGTCAAAAACGTTCTACATTCCGGCTTCCCTGCAAAAGGTGACGGTCACCGGCGGCAAGGTCAACTACGGCGCTTTCTACGGCTGCGGAAATCTGCATGAAATCATATTGGAGAACGCTATTACTTCGGTTGGAGAGAAAGCTTTCTATAACTGTTCCGCGATGGAGAACCTTGTCATTTCTGAGAATGTGACTTCGGTGCCGGGCGGCGTTCTGTACGGCTGCGGAAATCTGAAATCACTGACGATGCCGGTGCTCGGAACAAACGGTAACTCCAGCGGTGTGCTGGGATACATTTTCGGCAGTTCGTCCTTCAGCGGCGGCGTTTCCACACAGCAATACTATGCATCATCGAGTTCCTCTACGTATTATATTCCTGCTTCCCTTAAAACGGTGACGATCACCAAGGGCAACATTTATTACGGAATGTTTTACGGTTGTGAGAATATTGAATCGATCACGCTTCCCGCGGGTGCGGCTATCAACGAGCGGTCTTTCTACTATTGTACATCCCTAAAGGAGGTAAACTGTCCCAGTGGTTTCTCCAATATTCCGGACCATGCATTCTATAATTGCAGGCAAATTGACGGCGTTTTGATATCCGATAAATGTACTGAGATAGGGCAATCGGCATTTGTTAATTGCTACAAGCTAAATGCGCTGGCGATTCCTGCAGGATGCACTGAAATCGGATACGGTGCATTCGCTAATTGTCAGTCCTTAAAAGCGGTCAACATCCCCGGAGGTGTCACGGAAATCAAACCAAGTACCTTCTCCCGCTGTTCCGCGCTTACCGAAATCATTATTCCCGCCAATGTCTCAAGCATTGGAAGCGGTGCATTTTCCGAGTGCAATGAACTAACCGAAGTTGATATTCCCGACAGTGTAAAGACGATCGAGTCTCACGCATTTGCTTCCTGCGAAAAGCTGAACTCGGTTTCTATCGGCAGGAATGTTGAACTCATTATGGTTGGCGCATTCGATACCTGCCCTCATTTAAGCAGGATTGTCTTTAATGCGAAGGAGTGCGTCACACCCCTTACAGCAAATGTGTTTAGTGGTTCTGGTTCTGCTTCAGCGGAAGGATTACATGCAATTGTCGGAAAATCTGTTAAGCAAATCCCGATTTACTTTTTTAATGGGAGTTGTTTGACCTCGATAGAGTTTGAAAAAGGCATTAATCTTACTTCCATTGGCGAATATGCTTTTTCTGGTTGTAAACAACTCACTGCTATCAGCATTCCCGGGAGTGTTACCTTTCTCAGAAAAGGCGCGTTCAGTAATTGCATTTCACTACGTGAAATCGAGATCCCAGATTCTGTTACGGATCTTGCTAACAGCATTTTTAGCGGCTGCACCTCGCTGGAAAGCGTAACGCTGCCGGTTGATTTGCAAACTGTCGCGAATTATGCGTTTTACGGCTGCGCCGCGTTGACGGAGCTGGACTTCCCCGCAACGGTAACAAGCATCGGGGGCAACGCTTTACAAGGCTGCTCCAAGCTTCAGAAGCTGACGGTGCCGTTTGTCGGCGGTTCTCCCACGCAGAATACCTACCTTGGCTATCTGTTCGGCGCTTCGTCTTACAGCTATAACGGTAATAATGTTCCAGCCTCATTAACAGACTTAATTATTTTGGACGGTCTAGCCAAAATAGATAGCAACGCGTTTAACGGCTGCAGCACGCTTGTTCACGTAACAATCCCTGATTCTGTCACCGAGATCGGTGCCAATGCCTTCTTGAATTGCGCTTCGCTTACAGATATCCGTATTTCTGACAGGATAACAGTGCTTGGAAGCGAGGCATTTAAGGGATGTATAGGCGCTGAAACGATGTATCTCGGTAAGAGTGTGAACACTCTGGATGTGCTCGATCTACCAAACTGCCATAGGCTGAAAGCGATTAATGTGAGCGAGAAAAATGAAACCTATACGTCTGATTCCTCCGGCGTTTTGTATGACAAGGCGCAAACCACGCTGATTTGCTATCCGCAGGCGCGTTCGTGGCCGTATTATAACGTATCCACCGCGACCACGACAATTTCCGCCGGCGCGTTCCTGAATAACGCCAATCTCATCAATGTTCTTGTACCGAAAACGGTTACAAGCATTGCCAACGGAAACTTCTCCGGCTGTTCGAGCATATCCCTGCTGGTCTACAACGATTCTGCGGCGTTGACCTACGCAATCAATAACGGTATTTCGTACGAAATTGCCGATTATATGTCGCTGAATGGGATCGCCATTCAAAGCCTGCCTTTGAGCACTACGTATATCCAAGGCAGTGAATTTGACTTCGAGGGACTGTATGTCGTCGCGAACTATGATATCGGCGATCTCCAGTTGAACGACTATACGCTGACGTACGACAAGGATACGCTCGGGCCGCAGACGGTTACCGTTAGTTATCTGGATTATACGGCGACGTTTGAAATCACGGTTGTGGCGCCTTCCATTACGCGAATCGAGGTCACGCCGCCGTCTCAGACGGAATATATTGAAGGCGTTGCGCTGAATCTGACGGATATGCTGGTCAAGGCGTTCTGGGACAACGGCAATGAAACCTTTATCCCGCTGGACAGCGTTTCTGTAATCGGCGATACAGATAGTATTGGTTCTTACAGGATACTGATTGTATATATGGATGCGGCGGATCGGGAATTCAGCGATTCGTTCCGTATCACAGTATTGCCGAAAACGCCGATCTCTCTGGAGATTCAAGCGTTGCCGGATAAGACCGTTTACGAACTCTCTGATTTGTTGGACCTTTCCGGAATGATCGTCTATGTTTGCTTCGACAATGGGACGGCGGAAAATGTTACCGACTATTCCGTTTCCGGCTTTGACAACGCCACTGTCGGGAAGCAGACGCTGACAGTTTCGTACGGCGATTTCTCCGGGACGTTCACGGTAACGGTCGAGAAGAGAACCAATCATGATACTCCTGCTGCTCCGGTCATAGAAGAGATCACGTCATCATCGGTCACACTGAAAGCAGTGAACGGCTATGAATACAGCGTGGATGGGAAAACGTGGCAGGATGAAAATGTCTTTGAAAACCTGGAGCCGCACAAGGAGTACAGCTTCTATCAGAGGATAAAGGAAACGGACGAGTTTAAACCGAGTGCAGCGTCAAGCGCATTGTCAGCTGTAACGAAGTATCCGCTTACCGGCTATATTACGGTTTCCGGAAGATTGCTCGAAGGACAAGTCCTGACGGCAAAATCCGAGAATATTACACCCTTCGGCGCGACCGTTTCCTATCAGTGGTATCGAGACGGAATTGCAATCGAAGGAGAGGTTGATACCGCTTATACCGTTACTGCCATTGACCTGACAGCGTCTCTGACGATAGAGGCGGTGGGAACCGGCGACTATTACGGGACGTTGGTCGGCTATGCGCCTCCGAAGGTTCCTTCTCTGGAAGAACAGACTGCCAATACCGTCACGCTCGTTGCTGCGGAAGGACTGGAATACAGCTGTGACGGAGAAGTCTGGCAGGCGTCAAATGTGTTTGAAAACCTGACGCCGAACACTACCTATACGTTCTATCAAAGAGTTGCGGGAACAGCGGAATGCCCTGCGAGTGAAATCAGCGAAGCGATGACGGTTACGACGGAAAAATGCACGATTTCGGGAACGGTTTCCATTTCCGGAAGCGCATCCGTCGGAAGCACGCTGACTGCAGATGTTTCCGGCGTTCTCCCGAACGATGCCGAGCTGTCGTACCAGTGGTATCGTGACGGCGCTGCAATTGACGGAGCGACCGCTTCAACTTACACATCTGCGGCAGAGGATGTAGAAAAGAGTATTACCGTAGCGGTAGCGGGAATCAATGCGTATATCGGTTCTCTTGAGAGCGAGCCGGTCATGATCACGATCCCGGTAACCGGGGTGACGATGGAAAAAACGGCTGTCACGATAAAAACAGGAGAAACAATCACACTGGTATTCACGGTTGCTCCTTCTACAGCAACAAACAAAGACGTTGTTTGGTCAACAAGCGGCGAAGGATTTGTTTCCGTTGAAGACGGCGTTGTAACGGGATTGAAAAAGGGCACGGAAAGCGTAACGGTGACAACCGTTGACGGCGGTTTCACAGCAACCTGCGTTGTTACGGTGGAATGTGCACATTCTGCAAGCCACAGCGTCCCGGCTGAAGCATCGACTTGCCATACGCACGGACACGAAGCGTATACTGTTTGCGATGTATGCGGAGAGATTATTGAAGGCTCCAATGCCGAATTGCCGTTTACAGAGCACCAAAATCTGGAAACCCGCAACGCAAAGGAAGCAACTTGTTATGAAACCGGTTATACAGGCGACGTATACTGCAATGATTGCAATACGCTGATCAGCAGCGGAACCGTTATTAAGATGCTCGACCACACACCGGGAGAGGCGTTGGAAGAGAATCGCGTCGAGCCAAACTGTACGGAGGCTGGCGGGTATGATGAGGTTATCTACTGCTCTGTCTGCTCGGCTGAGCTTAACCGCGAGCACAAGGAGATTCCTGCAACCGGCCATGATTGGACCGAACCCACTTACAGTTGGAGCACAGACAATTCCGAGGTCACTGCATCTCGCGTCTGCAAAAATGACGGAAGTCACATAGAAACAGAAACGGTTAATACCACATCTGAAGTGACAAAGAAGGCGACTTGCACGGAGCCGGGCGATACGACCTACACTGCAGTTTTCCAAAATGCCGCGTTTGCAAAGCAAACCAAGACGGTAACGAACATCGCAGCTCTCGGTCATGCACTCGGAACACCTGTTAAGGAAAATGAAACTGTGCCGACTTGTACAGAGGTCGGCGGTTATGATACCGTTGTTTACTGCGTGGTTTGCGGGACGGAATTGAGTCGCGATCATACCGAAATCAAGGCGACAGGACACGACTGGAACGAGCCGACCTACACGTGGAGCGATGATAACGCTGCCGTTACTGCAACGCGCGTCTGCAGAAACGACAAGAGCCACGTCGAGACGGAAACTGTGAGCACGACGGTAGAGATTGTGGAGGCGGGTTGTACTTCGTCTGGTAATAAGACTTACACTGCGAGCTTTAAAAATCTGGCGTTTGAGATGCAGACGAAAACCGTTGCAATTGATCCTGCTGGACATCATGCAAGCGAAGCAGTCAGGGAGAACGAGGCTGCGCCAACCTGCACCGAAACAGGCTCCTACGACGAAGCCGTCTATTGCTCCGTCTGCGGCGCGGAACTGAGCCGCGAAACGAAGACGATCGACGCCCTCGGCCATGACCTCGTGCACCATGACGCGCAGGCGGCGACCTGTACCGACATCGGTTGGGCGGCGTACGACACCTGCACGCGCTGCGATTACACGACGTATAATGAAATCTCCGCGCTTGGACATGATCTGCTCGATCACGCAGCGCAGGAAGCAACCTGTACAGAGAACGGCTGGGCAGCATATCAGACCTGCAGCCGCTGCGACTACACAACGTATGTTGAGATTCCCGCGACCGGTCATACGCCTGCCGCTGCGGTCAGGGAGAACGAGGTTGCGCCGACCTGCACCGAAACAGGTTCCTACGACGAAGTTGTCTACTGCTCCGATTGCGGCGTGGAACTGAGCCGCGAGAAGAAGACGCTCGACGCCTTGGGTCACGACCTTGTGACCGATCCTGCCGTTGCGGCGACCTGTACTGCGACTGGTTTAACTGAGGGCAAACACTGCACGCGTTGTGATTACAAGATCGCGCAGGAGGTTGTCCCGATGGCTGCGCACAGCTACAAGGACGGCAAGTGCACCGTCTGCGGCGCAAAAGACCCGGACTATAAGCCGCCTGTAACCACCAATCCCTTCAATGACGTCAAGGAAGGCGAATTCTACTACGAAGCAGTCCTGTGGGCGGTCAACGCTGACCCGCAGGTGACCTCCGGCACGAGCGCGACGACCTTCAGTCCGAACCCTACCTGCACCAGAGCGCAGGTCGTGACGTTCCTGTGGAGAGCGAAGGGTTGCCCGGAGCCGAAGACCAATAACAATCCGTTCATTGACGTTAAGGCAGGCGACTACTATTACAAGGCCGTCCTGTGGGCCGTTGAGAACGGCATCACCGCCGGCACGAGCGCGACGACCTTCAGTCCGAACGCTGGATGCACCAGAGCGCAGGTCGTGACGTTCCTGTGGCGCACGGAGGGGCAGCCGAAGCCGAACTCAAGCAGCAATCCGTTCAAGGACGTGAAGGGCGGCTACTACTATGACGCCGTGCTCTGGGCGGTCGAAAAGGGCATTACCGCAGGCACTTCGGCGACAACGTTCAGTCCCGACGCCACCTGCACGAGAGGTCAAATTGTGACCTTCCTGTACCGCGCCTTTGCAGTGTAGCACGTCCGAACATACCAATTGCAACAGAACAGAAACATCCTAAATAATGTAGGCAGTCCTCGTCCGAAATCTCGGCGAGGACTGCCTGTCCTTTGGCGTTGATTACAAACTGGCAAACCTGCAAATAGTGTTCAAGTCTCAAAATGAGGGGTAATAGTAATGTGTTTGTGTTCTGAATGCAGCTCAATCCGCCAATAACTGATTATAAAAAACTTTCAAAACTACTTGATTTATCATCAAGTTTACATATAATATGTATAGGAAAACGGGCTGGTCGTCAGACCCGGGTCCACCTTTGGCGGGGAAGTTCCCCGCCTTTTCCTTTAAGGAGCAAAAGAAATGAAATAGCTCAGTATTTTCGTTGACGAATCCGGCGATTTCGGCAGTTATGAGGCTCATGCGCCGTATTACCTGTTCACGTTAGTGTTTCATGAACAGGACAATTCCATTCAGGGACAACTCGCTCGGCTTGAGGCGACGCTCCAAAAGATGGGATATGAACCGACGCACTGCTTCCACGCCGGTCCGATCATCCGCCGCGAAGAAGAATATGCCTATTTGTCCGTTGCCGAGCGCCGAAGCTGCCTGAACAAACTGGTCGCCTTTGCGAAAAGCGTTCCGATTACATACGTTTCCTTCTGTGCGGAAAAGAAGCATATCCGGGACGAACTCGGCTTGACCGTAGCCCTGAGCAAAATGCTTTCCTGCTTTCTCAAAGATAATCTCGCCTATTTCACCGGCTTTGATCGCGTTGTTGTTTACTATGACAACGGCCAAGTGGAACTGAACAAGATCCTTGCGTCCGTTTTCACAATTCTGCTGACCAATGTGGAATTCCGCAAAGCATATCCTGCCGATTATCGTCTGTTCCAAGTTGCAGATTTGCTCTGCACTATGGAGTTGATCAAGCGGAAGCACGAGACGAATAGCCTCTCCAGATCCGAGCAAATCTTCTTTGGCTCTGTGCGCGATCTAAAAAAGAACTATTTGCGCCCGTTAGAGCGGCTGCGGTTTTTGAAATAGGCAAAAAGGCGCTTTTACAGTTGTAGCAAACCTGCAAATAGTTGTCAAGCCCCAAAATGCAAACGAATTGTATTGCGCGTGAGAACCGAATGCAGGCATAACAAACAGACCTGCAAAGGAACCCGCTTCGCAGATCTGGGAGAACATTAACTATGGATATTGACCAGGGGTACTGTGGCAGGAGCACTGCGGCAGCGTCCCTGCAGTCAATCAAACAAGGAT
>JAFPUE010000132.1 GCA_017395555.1 Ruminiclostridium sp.
AAGTTATTCTTTTCTTCATAGTTCTTTCCTCCAAAGATTTTTGTTCCGTATCTTACGGAACATTTTTGATTTTTTCCATCGCGCAAGCTTTGATTAAATCATTGCCCCGCGATTTCATTTGTAACTATATCACAAAATTTTCATTTTGGCAAGTCTTTTTTTCAAATTTTTTCGCGCAATAAACACGAAATCGTTTTCAACTCCTGCTTTCCGGATATTATTTTGTTGATTTTGACATAATTATTTTTAACAGCTGCCGCGCATTATTCAATTTACATCATTTTTGCCGTCATTCCAGATTATAAAAGGGTTTATGCGATCGGGGCATTTTCGGCTTTCAACAGATAGACTTGTGATTTATTCGTTTAATCCACATTTTTCAACAGCTCAAAATGTGCATAACAACGAAAAATTTTACATCATTTTTGTAATCGTTTTCGACTGATTTTGCCGCTAAATTGTAATACCTTTGTAACCGCTTTTATCCCGTTTTTTAGTTAATATTAGCCTTGCTTTCACCTCATATTACTTAACAGTTACTTTATTTTATACACCTAAAAAGTTTTCAACAGGTGCCTGTTGTGCAATATCACTGTTTTGTAACCGAGCCAAAACAAAAAAATGTTGAAATTATTTTCCGAAAACGCTTGAATTTAGTCATAAAATATTGTAAAATATAGATGTGGTTTTCCTGACACATACAATATATCGTGTCAGATAAATCTCACCCGTATTATGTATTTATATTATAATGGTATATTCCGGAATGGAGTGGTCATGATGTACAACCGACACTGTTCTGCCGGATACGGCGCTTTCCCGAACGTGTGTTCTTTGTGCGGAATGATTTGCGAGACCCTTAAGCTGTAACCGAAAGTACGGCTTTTTTGTTTTTTGAAAGGAATGACAGTATGAAAAAAGCTGCTATAATTATGGGAAGCGACAGCGATCTTCCCGTTGTAAGAAAAGCCGCAGAGGCGCTCAAACAGTTCGGTGTTCCGTTCGAGATGCACGTTTTCTCGGCACACCGCTCGCCCGTTGAAGCCGCAGAGTTTGCAAAAAGCGCAAGAGAAAACGGCTTCGGCGTTATCATCGGCGCAGCCGGAATGGCGGCGCATCTCGCCGGAGCGCTCGCCGCAAACACGACACTGCCGGTGATCGCACTCCCCGTAAAGGCAAAGGCACTGGAGGGAATAGATTCCCTGCTCTCCTCCGTTATGATGCCGCCCGGAGTCCCCGTTGCCACAGTCGGCATTGACTGCGCTGCAAACGCGGGCTACCTCGCAGTGCAGATACTCGCCGTTTCCGACGACGAACTCGCGGAGAAATACGCACAGTTCAAAGAGGAGCAGCACAGGAAAAACCTTGCCGCAGACGCAAAAATGCAGGAAACTGCTAAGGAAATATAAACAAATAAAGGAAGGACAAAGCACCATGGAAAAGAAGGAACAGCTTTACGAAGGAAAAGCAAAGAAGGTTTTCGCGACTGACGATCCCGATCTCGTTATCGTATCCTACAAGGACGACGCGACGGCATTCAACGGCCTCAAGAAAGGCACGATCGAGGGCAAGGGCGTTATCAACAACAAGATGACGAACTATATGTTCAAGCTTCTTGAAAAGGAAGGCGTGCCGACACACTACGTTGAAGAGCTCAGTGACCGCGAAACTCTTGTAAAGAAAGTTGAGATCGTGCAGCTCGAAGTCATCATCAGAAACGTTGCTGCAGGCAGCTTCTCAAAGAGAATGGGCGTTGAAGAGGGCAAGGCTCTGCTCACTCCCATACTCGAATACAGCTACAAGAACGACGATCTCGGCGATCCGTTCATCAACGACTACTACGCACTTGCGCTCGGCATCGCAACAAAGGAAGAGCTCGACACTATCGCAAAGTACGCATTCAAGGTAAACGAGTTCATGCTCAAATACTTCAAGGAGATCGGCATTGACCTGATCGACTTCAAGATCGAATTCGGCCGCTTCAAGGGTCAGATACTCCTCGCTGACGAGATCTCACCCGACACCTGCCGTTTCTGGGATTCCAAAACTCATGAAAAGCTCGACAAGGACCGCTTCCGCAGAGATATGGGCGGCGTTGAGGACGCTTACAAGGAAATCAGAAGAAGAATTTTCGGCGAATAATAAAGCCGCTTAACGAAAGGTTTGGACACAAATGGGTGGATTTTTCGGTGCGATATCGCATAACGACTGTATTTCCGATGTTTTCTTCGGTACCGACTATCATTCTCACCTCGGCACAAGGCGCGGCGGTATGGCAGCATATTCGCCCGAGCTCGGCTTTCAGAGAAGTATTCACAGCATTGAGAACTCGCCGTTCAGAACAAAGTTTGAGAACGACGCGGCGGGCATTCACGGCAAGCTGTGCATAGGCTGCATCAGCGACTCCGATCCGCAGCCGATACTCGTTACCTCAAAGCTCGGTCTGTACGCGATCTGCAATGTCGGTATCATCAATAACGCAAACGAGCTGTACAATGAACTGCTTGACAACGGCTGCGCGAACTTCGAGTCCATGAGCAGCGGAAACATCAATTCCAGCGCGCTCATCGGCGCTCTCATAGCGCAGAAGGACAACTTCACCGACGGCATAAAGTACGCGCAGGAGAAGATCGACGGCACGCTCACGCTGCTGATAATGACAAAAGACTGCATTATCGCAGCCCGTGACAGACGCGGAAGGCTTCCTATAATCATAGGAAAGCGCGACGACGGGTACTGCCTGTCGTTCGAGTCCTTCGCGTTCCAGAAGCTCGGATATACAACTTACAAGGAGCTTGCCGCGGGCGAGATCGTCAAGCTCACAGCCGACGGCTGCGAGACCCTCGAACAGGGCTCCTACAATATGAGGATATGCACGTTCCTCTGGACTTATTACGGTTATCCGAACGCGGTCTATGAGGGCGTGAACGTTGAGCTGATGCGCGCGCGCAACGGCGAGATCATGGCGGAGACCGACATCAAGAACGGAAAGCTCCCGGATGTGGATTACGTCTGCGGCGTTCCGGATTCCGGCATACCTCACGCTATCGGCTACGCAAACAAGAGCGGTATCCCCTTCGCAAGACCCTTCATCAAATACACGCCCACATGGCCGCGCAGCTTTATGCCGCAGACACAGGCTATGCGCAACCGCGTGGCTAAAATGAAGCTGATACCCGTGCATGAGCTCATCGACGGCAAAAAGCTGCTGTTCGTTGACGACAGCATCGTGCGCGGTACACAGATGCGCGAGACGGTGGAATTTCTCTACGAGAACGGTGCGAAGGAAGTTCACATGAGATCGGCATGCCCTCCGATAATGTACGGCTGCAAGTACCTCAACTTCTCCCGCAGCAATTCCGAGCTCGATCTTATAGCAAGACAGATAATTCAGGAAAAAGAGGGCAACGAGGGCGTAAAGTACATATCCGAGTACAGCGATTCCTCGACTGAACGCGGCAAATATCTCCGCGACGAGATCTGCCGCAGACTGAAGCTCACCTCTCTCGAATTCCAGTCACTGCCCGGCACTGTCCGCGCCGTAGGTCTTCCCGAGTGCAAGCTCTGCACCTACTGCTGGAACGGGAAAGAGTAAGTAGTGAATATTGAATAGTGAATAACGAATAATGAATAATTGTGGAGTCGCCTGCGGCGACATATCTGAATCGTGACGTATTTACAGCCCTGTTTTCTGCTCGTCACAATTCGGGAACATAGAAATAACTGTTAACCGATACGAAAGGAATAACAATATGAAAGACAGTCATTCCGAAAGCTACAAAGCCGCGGGCGTTGATGTTACCGCGGGTTACGAAGCCGTAAAGCTGATGAAGGAGCACGTCGAGCGTACCCGCGTAAAAGGCGCTATCGACAGCATAGGCGGATTCGGCGGACTTTTCGAGCTTGACCCGAAGGAGTACGACGATCCCGTGCTCGTGTCCGGAACGGACGGCGTGGGAACCAAGATAAAGCTCGCGTTCCTGCTCGACAAGCACGATACTATTGGTATCGACGCGGTGGCTATGTGCGTGAACGATATAATCTGCTGCGGCGCAAAGCCCCTGTTCTTCCTTGATTATATCTCCTGCGGAAAGAACGAGCCCGCAAAGATCGCGTCTATCGTAAAAGGCATCGCGGACGGCTGTGTACAGTCCGGCTGTGCGCTCATAGGCGGCGAGACCGCCGAGCACCCCGGTCTTATGCCCGAGGACGAGTACGACGTGGGCGGCTTCTCCGTCGGTATCGTCAGCAAAAAGGCGATAATTGACGGCAGCAAGGTGCAGACGGGCGACGCGATAATCGGACTTGCGTCCTCCGGCGTACATTCAAACGGCTTCTCGCTCGTGCGTAAGGTCTTCGGCATAGACAGCAAGGAAGTGCTGGACGAGAAGCTCCCGGACGGAAGGACACTGGGCGAGACGCTGCTCACACCCACGAACCTGTATGTAAAGCCGGTGCTTGACCTCATAAGCAAGGTAACGGTAAAGGCAATAAGCCACATCACCGGCGGCGGCTTCTATGAGAATATCCCGCGCTCGATTCCGGACGGATTTACCGCGGTCATCGACAAGGGAAGCTGGGAAGTTCCCTACATCTTCAAGCTCCTTCAGGAGCGCGGCGGCATAGATGAGCACGATATGTTCAACACCTTCAACATGGGTATCGGTATGTCGATTGTCGTTCCCGCGGAAGAAGCGGACAAGGCAGTCGAAGTGCTGAACGCGAACGGCTGCAAGGCGTGCAGGATAGGCACGATAGACAAGTCCGAAAAGGCGATAATAATAAAGTAATGCGAGGGCGCTGTTTTAACGGCAGCGCCCGATTTCGGCTGTACGGAGATCAATATGACACTTAATACGGCGTTTAAACAGGTGTTCGGCGAGGGCTTGAAGGAATACGGGTTTGTGAAAGCCAAATGCGGCTATCCGATCTTCGGGCGGTGTGTAAATAACGGGATCGTCCACGCGATAACGTTCAGAAAGGGATACCGCAGCAAGGATATTTGTATCATGTGCGGTGTGGCTACCGTTTACAGAGCCGAAATACTCCTTCCGGAAAAAAAGACGGAGATAGATTCCGTAATGTACTCGGAATGGTTCGATAGGATGTACTCTTTCGAGGGTCTGCACGAGCATATATCAATTCCGTACAATGACCGTGATACGGAACAGGCGGTTATTTACGCGCTCGGACAGACGAAAAGGTTCATTCTTCCCGAGCTTGACAAAGCTGACAGTCCGGCGGGCTGCACAGAATACTATCTGAAAATGCAGCGGTTTTTCTCATCACTTTCGCTCCGCGGTCTTTACGAAAACAAGGAGTTTGAGGTAAAATACCCGAAGGACAGAGAGAATGAGGCTATGCTGTGGGTACTGCTGAATGACCGCGCGCGGTTCCGCGATCTATGCGGACTGTGGCTCGAAAACATGCTCCGGAATATAGAATTATGGGAAAAAGACGGCTCTTGGGGGAACGACCTCAACGAAGACAGGACTTCTGCCGAGCAGACATATACAAAGAGCCTTGCTTATTACGACAAGGTGTTTGAGGACAAGGAATGGCTGTCAAAAGCTCACGCCGAGCTTGAACGCCGCAGGGCGCACAACCTGCTGAAACTGAAGGAATACGGACTCATTACGGAGGAAAAGCAATGAAAAACATCTCGGTTCTCGTATCGGGCGGAGGCACGAACCTGCAGGCGCTCATTGACGCGCAGAAGCACGGCGGTCTCGGCGACGGCAACATCACCTGCGTGATATCGTCAAAGCCGGACGCTTATGCTCTCAAACGTGCGAAGGACAACTTCATAAAGACCAAGGTGCTCGAAAGAAAGGCATACCCCGATATCGCGGCTTACAGCAAGGCTATGACCGATGCGCTTATCGAGGCGGAAGCCGATCTCGTCGTGTACGCGGGATTTATGACGATACTTGACGAGCAGGTCTGCAAGGCTTTCCCGTATAAGATGATAAACGTTCACCCGGCGCTGATACCGTCATTCTGCGGCAAGGGCTACTACGGGCTTAAAGTGCATGAGGAAGCCCTGAAAAAGGGCGTGAAGATAACCGGAGCTACCGTGCATTTCGTCACCGAGGAATGTGACGGGGGGCCGATAATCCTGCAAAAGGCAGTCGAGGTGCAGAACGGCGATACGCCCGAGATACTGCAGAAAAGAGTAATGGAAGAAGCGGAGTGGAAAATTCTGCCGGAAGCGGTAAGGCTTTTCTGCGCCGGAAAAATAAAAGTCGAAAACGGCGTTACCGTCGTTGAAAGATGACGAAAGGGGTCAGAATATGGAACTTATAAGCATTGAAAAGGAACTTAACAGCCTCGCGTATCATGGACGCGGAATAATCCTCGGCAAATCGCCCGACGGAAAGAACGCGGTGATCGCATACTTCATCATGGGCAGAAGCGAGAACAGCCGCAACCGCGTGTTCGTTGAGGACGGAAACGGCATACGCACACAGGCTTTTGACCCGTCGAAAATGGTTGATCCGCACCTCATCATTTATGCTCCCGTAAAGGTGCTCGGCACAAAGACAATTGTAACCAACGGCGATCAGACCGACACTATCTACGAGCAGATGGACAAGCAGCAGACATTCGAGCAGGCTCTGCGTTTCCGCGAGTTCGAGGACGACAAGCCGAACTACACCCCCCGCATTTCCGGCATCGTACACGCAGACTGCGGTAATATGAACTACGCTCTGCATATAATCAAAAGCCTTGACGGTGACCCGGAATGCTGTGTTCGCAACACCTTCGCGTACAGCTGCCCCAAGAGCGGTGAGGGACGCTTTATCCATACATACAAGGGCGCGGGAGACCCGCTGCCGAGCTATGAGGGGGAGCCCAAGCGCGTTATCATACCCGATCTTTCGCTTGATGACTTCACAAAGCTCGTATGGGACAACCTCAACGCAGACAACAAGGTTTCACTCTTTGCAAGATATATCGACATAGAGACGGGTAAATTCGAGTCCCGCATAATCAACAAGAATGCGTGATCTGCGCCTTCGCGCTTGTCCTACGCGGACGGCGCCAGCCTACGCGGCTGGACCGCGGCAGCGTGGTCTGTCGGTCAGCCCCTCTGTCACTTCGTGACACCTCCCCTTTAGGGGAGATCACGCTGCACCCAAATCATTTTATTCGGAGGTATTAATAAATGAAGGAACTTGAACTCAAATACGGCTGTAACCCCAATCAGAAGCCGTCGAGAATATTTATGGAGAACGGCGAGCTCCCGATAGAGGTGCTCAACGGCAAGCCCGGATACATCAACTTTATGGATGCGTTCAACGGCTGGCAGCTCGTAAAGGAGATGAAAAAGGCGACGGGACTTCCCGCTGCTGCATCGTTCAAGCACGTTTCTCCCGCGGGCGCAGCGGTAGGTCTTGAGCTTACCGACACGCTCAAAAAGATATACTGGGTGGATGATCTCGGAAAGCTCTCTCCCCTTGCCTGCGCTTATGCGAGAGCAAGAGGCGCGGACAGAATGTCGTCCTACGGCGATTTCATCTCGCTGTCCGACGTGTGCGACGTTTCCACCGCGAAGATGATACAGCGCGAGGTCTCCGACGGCGTTATCGCTCCCGGATACGAGCAGGAAGCGCTTGAAATACTCAAAACAAAGAGAAAAGGCACATACAATATCATAAAGATCGATCCCGACTACACCCCCGCTCCTATCGAGCGCAAGCAGGTGTACGGCATCACCTTCGAGCAGGGCAGAAACGAGCTTGTCATCAACGACGAGCTGTTTGCGAACATCGTGACCGAGAACAAGAACATTCCCGAGTCCGCGAAGATAGACCTTGCAATATCCCTCATCACTCTGAAATACACGCAGTCCAACTCCGTTGCATACGCTTGCGGCGGTCAGGCTATCGGTATCGGCGCCGGTCAGCAGTCGAGAATACACTGCACACGTCTCGCCGGCACAAAGGCGGACAACTGGTATCTCCGCCAGTCGCCGCAGGTGCTCGGTCTCCAGTTCGTTGACACTATCAGACGCGCAGACCGTGACAACGCGATAGACCTCTACATCGGCGAGGACTATATGGACGTTCTCGCGGACGGCGCATGGCAGAACATCTTCAAGGTAAAGCCCGACGTATTCACAAAGGAAGAGAAGCAGAAGTGGCTCTCGACAATGAAGGGCGTTTCCCTCGGTTCCGACGCATTCTTCCCGTTCGGCGACAACATCGAGCGCGCACACCGCAGCGGCGTTGAGTACATCGCACAGCCCGGCGGCTCTATCCGCGACGACAACGTCATCGAGACCTGCAACAAGTACGGCATCGCCATGGCGTTCACCGGTATTCGCCTGTTCCACCATTGAGACCACCGCGTCTGCGGACGCGGACGAGAGAGGGACTCTGCCCCTCTCTCGAGCTCTTACCCCGCTTCTTTTCGGACGCGAAAAGAAGCAAAAGCGGATGAAAGGAGAGTATTATGTCAAAGACAGAACACCTTCCCGCTCTCCTTCTGCCGACACTCACACCGGGCTTGATATGCGGCGGGATATATCTCTGCAGCACGGGCGGCGCTTTCCTCATATTTATCGGCATTGCGCTCGTGCTCGCCGGGATCCTCTCGATCTTGTTTTACGCAAAGAAGCTGCACGGGCTGCCCGAAGCAAGGCTCATAAACTCGCCCGAGACAGACATGATAAAGCGGTATATGCGGGGCGGGCTTATCGCGTCGTTCATACCGCAGGCGGTAACGACCGCTGTGTTTATCGGGACTTATACGCTGGTGCCGAATGACGGGGTCTCGATACTTGGCTTTATCGGGATGTTTATCGCGTTCGTCCTGTTCCCGTTCTTCTGGTATCCCGTAATAACATACATTTGCCTGATCGGATCGGGCGTAGGTATGGACGAGTACCGGATATGGGGAATACTGCTTATCGTGTGTATGGTGACCCGAACGCTAATGCAGTCGATGTGCTTTTTGGCGACAAACAAACGGATAGATTACTGCAACAGCCGTGTCAACGGCATAGTCGGTTCGATGTTCGGAACGATAAACATAATTTTCTGGCTCGACAGTCTTTCCAAAGTTAAGAAATTCGCAAAGATCGAGCTTGAGAAAGGAATAACGGCATAATGAGCTACTGCAAAGACATTTACCCCGAGCTGTACGACTACCTTATCAACAAGAAGGGCGTGGAGACGGACTATCAGCAGCAGTGGGGCTGGACGAGGTTCATGCTCCGCGGGAAGATGTTCGCGGCGATATGCGCGGACGGAACGGACGACGCTCTGCTGAACATCAAGGCTCCGCCGGACTACAACGACACGATACGCCGGCTGCACGAGGACATAAACGAAGGCTACTACATGAACAAGCAGCACTGGAACAGCGTGAAGCTGACCGGCACTGTGCCGTATGAGGTAGTGCGTGATATGTGCGACAGGGGCTACAATGAAGTTCTCCGGCATTTCTCCAAAAAGGTGCAGCACGAAATTCTCGAAGATATCTGGCAATAAAAATAACGGCAATCTGTAATAATAACGGACTGCCGTTTTTGTTATCATGTAATCTTTGCCAACCCCACTGCATTTCTATAAGAGTTGCCCATTGAAGCGGCTCTGAAATACAGCTGTCGCCCGCGCCGGCTTCGGCGCGTCTCACGCGGTGACTTTTCTGACGATCGAGATAGGGGTCTGCTGGGAGCACTGGTCATGCGGGTTGTCGCGGAAGACCTGCTCGCCGAAAGCGTTGGGGAGATCGGGGCGGCTCTTGCCGAGGACGGTGGCGGCGATATCGTTCGCGTCAATGATGATAACGTCGCAGCCGCAGTGCTTCGCAAGCTCGGCGGCAGCCTTATCGGGCTTGTCCGGAGCCATTTTCGCGTAGTGATTGTACGGCGGGAGTGTATAGTCGCAGGGACCGTCGATCGCACGCGCCTTCATTCCGCAGATGTTATAAAATACGCCCTTTTTGCCGAATATCTTGCCTATCGCGGCACAGAACGCAGCCCAAAGTACCTTCGGACGGCCTACCTCGCGTATGCACAGCTCCATTGTCTGCGGCATACCGAGACCTATACCGTAATTCGTCTTTACAACAAACTTGCTGAGGAAGTTCGCAAGACGCGATACCTTTATCTCATCTATCGGGAATGCTCGCCCCTGCGTGATCGCTATGATCTTTTCGGAAATTATGACCGTGTCGCCCTTTTCGAGATACGGGCAGACATATTTGTCGAGCACATCGGTCATCACGTCCTCTTTCATTATAACATGAGTTCTTATGGGATAGCGTGCGTAAGTGCCGAAATCTGTGTCAATAGTCAGGCTTTTTCCCTCGTTCGGTTCAAACGGCATTTCCATTATCTGTATCATTCCTTTTCATTAAATATCCGTGAATAACGTATATTATACCACATTACGCCGGATTAGTCAACCATTTAACGAAAATCCGGCGACTTTTTTTGCAGGGCTTTTTATACAGTCGAGCGTTAAAGTATTCACAAACATTGAGTATTCCGCGCTGTGCTGTGCATTTTGGCCATCGGGCGTATAGATAAAATCCATTTTTTGTACAAAAAGCCTATGTTAAAAACTAATAAAATGTGGTATAATAAATAAAAGTGCAATAATGTACCGTATTATGTTTCCGGCAGCTGTAAAAAGCACAATGGGGTGCTTTTCGACTGACCGGACGTGCTTGAAAAGGAGGCGTTTAAGTTGAATACGGCAGATTTTTCGGTGAATGAGTATGTTTTCTACAAGGGTGTGGGCGTCTGCCGCATTGAAGCCGTCGAAAACAAGACCTTCGACGGCGAAAGATACGAAGACTACCTCAAGCTCGTCCCGTTCGGTTCCCCCGGCACATCGTCCTACTTTATCCCGGTGGGCGCGGCAAACGCGAGACTGCGCAAGCCCATGACGCAGGATGAAGTGAACGACGCGATCGACAGATCGGTTTCTGACGAGATACGGCTCACACCCAACACCAAAGAACGCAGATCGGCAATAGATACCATACTCAAAGGCGGCGACTGCACACAGATATTGTCGCTTATCAAAACGATCGATACGCACACCCGCTTGTGCAGGGACAGCGGCAGGAAGGTGCTCGTATCCGACGAGAACGCTCTGCGCACCGCAGAGAATATGATCTACCCGGAGTTTTCGTTCGTTCTCGGCATACAGGAGAACGAAGTCGCGGATTACATCGGTCAGCGCCTGGCAAGTCCGGCAAACGCATGACAGGCTCCCTTTAAAAATGCCCGTCACACGGAGAGCCGGCAAGTATGCCATTAACTATTCACTCACTTTTTGACAAACTTTCAGCGGAAATGGAATGTAACCGTTTCCGCTGATTTTTATTTCTTGACATTTCCGACAAAAAAGAGTATTATTATATATAGTAATATTTATTTCCGGAGCAAATATATGAATATAATCATTGTAGGCTGCGGCAAAGTCGGTCAGACACTTGCCGAACAGCTCAACGAGGACTCAAATAACATAACCGTTATAGATATGCTCCCCTCAAAGGTCAACGAAACCGCCGCAAGATACGACGTTCTTGGCGTTGTGGGAAACGGCGCTACACATATCACACAGCAGGAAGCCGGCATAGGGAGCGCAGACCTGCTTATCGCAGTCACCGGCTCCGACGAGCTGAACCTTCTGTGCTGCCTTATCGCAAAGAAAGCCGGTAACTGCCACACTATCGCAAGAGTAAGAAGCCCGCAGTACAGCAGCGAGGCTCCGTACCTCAAAGAAGAGCTCGGTCTCGCTATGGTAATAAATCCCGAACAGGCTGCTGCGGCAGAGATCGCGCGTGTTCTGCGCTTCCCTTCCGCACTGAAGATAGATACCTTCGCAAAGGGCAGAGTCGAGCTGCTTAAATTCCAGCTTCCGGAGGACAGCCCCCTTGAAGGTCTTGCCGTAAAGGAGATATCCACGAAGCTGCACTGCGACGTGCTCGTCTGCACTGTCGAGCGCGGAGACTCGGCGTACATAGCGAACGGTGAGTTCAGATTCATGGAAAAGGACGTTATCTCTATGATAGCGTCGCCCAAGAACGCGAACTCATTCTTCAAGCAGATAAAGTACAGAACAAACTCCGTCAAGGACGTTATGATAGTCGGCGGCGGCAATATCACGCACTACCTATGCGAGATACTTAACCGCTCCGGAATTGATATGAAGGTCATCGAAATGGACCGCGAGCGCTGTGAGGAGCTTGCGGAGGGGCTTGAACACGTCAAGGTCATAAACGGCGACGCGGTGGATCAGCAGGTGCTCTACGAGGAGGGTATCGAGAACACAGGCGGATTTGTTGCCCTCACGAACCTCGACGAGGAGAACATTCTTCTGTCTCTTTTCGCAAAATCAGTCAGCAAGTGCAAGCTCATAACAAAGGTAAACCGCATAGACTTCGACGACGTTATCCGTCACCTTGAGATAGGCACGGTAATATACCCGAAGAACATCACCGCGGAGAGCATCGTCCGCTACGTCCGCGCAATGAAGAACACCATAGGCAGCAACGTCGAGACCCTTTACAGCATAATAAAGGGCAAGGTGGATGCCGCGGAGTTCATAATAAAGGAAAACTCTCCCGTTATAGGCAGAAAGCTCATGGAAATGAAGCTGAAGCCGAACATTCTGGTAGCCTCGATACTGCGCGACAGGAAGGTCATCATACCGCGAGGCGGCGATACTATCGAAGTCGGAGATTCGGTCATCATCGTATCGAATTTTGCGCTGCACGATATCGCGGATATACTCGAAAAATAACAACGGAGCAAACAACTGATGAATTACAGAATGATCTCGAATATCCTCGGCTGGCTGCTGGTATTCGAGAGTATGTTCATGGCAGTGCCGCTGCTCACGGCGGTAATCTACCAAGAGAGCACGGTCTGGGTGTTCCTCGGGACAGCCGCCTTCTGCCTCGCGGCAGGAGTG
This sequence comes from Ruminiclostridium sp., assembly GCA_017395555.1. Taxonomy (GTDB): domain Bacteria; phylum Bacillota; class Clostridia; order Oscillospirales; family Ruminococcaceae; genus Ruminiclostridium_E. Next base: position 12,939 of record JAFPUE010000132.1, read on the forward strand.
CTGATAACAAGGAAAAAGCCCGCCAAAACCACGCTTTACTCGCGCGAGGGATTTATAATCGTCGCGCTGAGCTGGATAATCCTGTCCCTTTTCGGTGCGGTGCCGTTTATGCTGAGCGGCGTTATCCCGTCCTTCGTGGACGCGCTCTTTGAAGCGGTATCGGGCTTCTCGACAACGGGAGCAACCGTTATCAACGACGTTGAGATCGTTCCGCGCTCTATCCTCATGTGGCGCAGCTTCACGCACTGGGTAGGCGGTATGGGAGTTCTCGTATTCATCATGGCGTTCATTCCCCTGTCAGGCGGTCAGAATATGCACATAATGAAGGCGGAGAGCCCGGGTCCCTCCGTCGGAAAGCTCGTCCCGCACGTCAAGACGACGGCAATGCTGCTGTACACGATATATCTTGTAATGACGCTCGCGGAGTTCATAACACTGCTGATCGCGGGCATGGACTCGTTCGAAGCGCTCAACACCGCGTTCGCAACGGCAGGCACGGGCGGTATGGGTGTGCGCAATTCGAGCATGGGCGAATACGCACCGCATATACAGATAATAATAACAGTGTTCATGACGCTGTTCGCGATAAACTTCAATACCTACTTCTTCCTTATCCACGCGAAGATACGCGAGGCGTTCACCACAGAGGTGCTTGTGTTCCTCGGTATCGCCGCCACATCGACGGTGGTTATCGCGCTCAACATAAACAGCATCTATATGAATATGGGCGACTCCTTCCGTCATTCGGCATTCACCGTCGCGTCGATAATGTCAACCACCGGATTCAGCACCGAGGACTTCAACGTGTGGCCGGAGTTGTCACGCTCGCTGATAGTCATGCTGATGTTTGTCGGCGGCTGCGCGGGAAGCACCAGCGGCGGCATTAAGGTGTCGCGAATACTGATACTTTTCAAGAGCATGGGCAAGGAGCTGGAGCTCCTCGTTCACCCGAAGCAGGTCAAGAAGATCAAGATAGACGGTCACACGATAGAGCACGAGGTTGTGCGCTCAGTAAACGTGTATATGGTTGGATATGTGCTTGTGTTCGCAATATCCATGGTGGTGCTGTCGTTCGACGAAATGGACCTTATCACGAACTTTACCGCCGTAGCTTCCGCAATTAACAATGTCGGACCGGGTCTCGATCTCGTCGGCCCCGCCTCCAACTTCTCTGTGTTCTCCGAGCCGGTCAAGCTCGTACTGATATTTGATATGCTCACGGGACGACTTGAGCTGTTCCCGATACTCCTTCTGTTCTCCCCCGCAACTTGGAAAAAGTGAGACTTCCAATTAAGAATTATGAATTAAGAATAACGATGCGCGTTTTGGGAACGAAACACAATGCCTCCTGCATTGGCTGCGGCGCGTTATCCGAATCGTGACGAAATAAGGAAGTAATGAAAAAAATACTGATAACCAATGACGACGGAATAGCTTCAGACGGGCTGGCACGGCTTGCCGCGGCTTCGGCTGCATTCGGCGAGGTGTGGGTAGTGGCTCCCGACAGCCAGCGAAGCGCCGTCTCGCACAGCATAACCCTCCGGCACAGCGTCGATGTGTGGAAGACGAAGTTCCCCGTTCCGGGCGTTCACGCGTTCGCCTGCGACGGCACACCGGCGGACTGCGTCAGGATAGGCGTGCTGAACATAGTCCCGGGCAAGCCGGATCACGTCTTATCCGGCATAAACTTCGGATATAACGTTGCTTCGGACATACAGTATTCGGCAACGGCGGGCGCGGCATTCGAGGCGGCGTTCCAGAAAATACATACCATAGCGTTCTCCGAGGGTGCCTGCGATATACACGAGGTCACCGACAGATATCTCACGGAGATAATGGCGGAGCTCATGGAAAAGCCGCTCGGTATAAACGAGATATGGAACGTGAACTTTCCCGGGTGCAGTCTTACGGAGTGCGGCGGCGTGCTTCGGGACAGAACGGTCTCTACGGACGCGTTTTACAGGGACAGGTATTCCGAGACAAAAGTCTCGTCGGACAGAACGACATATATGGTTGACGGGATACGGAATTGGAACGCTACCGAGGGTACAGACCTAAAAGCGGTGTTCGACAACTTCGTTTCCGTAGGGATAGCTACGAATATAACATAAGGTGCAGTAATGGCAGAAAGGACAGCCTATGATCCGCGAGATAAACGATAACGACTTCGACGGGCTGATGACGCTGTATATGCAGCTCCACGGCAACCCGTTCCCCGAAAGAACGGATAACGTTATGCGCAAATGGCGCAGAGTGCTCGATGATCCGGATCACCATATAATCGTCGCCGAGGAGGACGGCAGGATCGTGTCCTCCTGCGTCTGTGTGATAATAACCAACCTCACCCACGGGCAGCAGCCCTACGCATTCGTAGAGAACGTCGTGACGGACGAGGCGTACCGCAAGCGCGGGCTTGCAACGGCGTGCCTCGACTATGCGGCAGAGATCGCGAAACGGGAGAACTGCTACAAGATGATGCTGCTCACCGGCTCGAAGGAGGAAAGCACATTGCGATTCTACGAGCGGGCGGGATATAACAGAAACGACAAGACCGCGTTTATCCGCTGGCTGTGATTTGTCGGATTTTTTTGCAGAAAACTATTGCATATCGAACCGGGTTATGCTATAATGGATATACGCTGTAAACGTTTACAGACATTATTTCATCAACGAAAGGAACAAAACTATGAAATTCTCGGACGGATTCTGGCTCAACAAGCCCGGCTACAATGTCAGCTTCGCAACACAGGCATATGAGATCACGGCGGACGAAAAGTCCGTGACCGTATTCGCGACAGCGTCGTGGATACAGAACAGAGGTATGACCCTCGGCGGCCCCTGCCTCGAAATAACATTCACATCAACACTCGAAAATTCGATCAAGGTCACTGTTGACCACTACAAGGGACAGACCGTGAAGGCACCCGCGTTCGAGCTTTACGAGGACGAGAGCTTCCGCCCCGTCATAAA
>JAFPUE010000133.1 GCA_017395555.1 Ruminiclostridium sp.
CGGCTCCCATTAGCGCGATGACTGGCAAGAGGGATAATGATACTTCCGTTCTAACGTGAAAATCGTAACGGCTGCACCACAGGAATGGGCAGAGGGTCGTCCCCCTATGAGAGAGTTTAGCAAACTTCCGGCTTATGCGTTCCCTTGTTCGGGGTGTCGTGGACAAATAGAACGTATATGCAGGAGCAAGTGCTGCTGTTTTCAGCAGCACTTGTTTACATAGGGTTTTCTCTATGAATTCATTGCAAAGGACTGATACAATGATTCAGGTTTATAGAGGCGAAGTCTATCTTGCAACATTGCTCGGAGAAGGCTGCGAACAGAAAGGCACACGTCCGGTGCTGATAATACAGAACAATGTCGGCAATCGTTTTAGCCCAACAACCATAATAGCGCCGATAACTTCTTCTATTAAAAAGTGTTCAATGCCCGTCCACGTTCCTGTTTTTAATAGTAGTCTTTATAAGGACTCAATCGTACTGTGTGAACAGATACAGGTTATGGATAAGAGCAGACTGGAAAAGCCACTTTGCAGGCTGACGGATAAGGAAATGAAAGCAGTAAATGATGCCCTCGCGGTAAGTGTGGGTGATTATGAACTGCCGGACAAAAGGTAAATATGGAGGAAACATAATATGGATCACAATATGCAGATTTTCGAGAATAAGCAGTTCGGCAAAATCAGAACTGTTGAGAAAGACGGCGAGGTTTGGTTTGTAGGAGTTGATGTAGCAAAAGCTCTTGGATATTCAAATCCGCGAAAGGCTTTGCTTGATCACGTTTATGAAGAAGACAAGGGAGTAACGAAACGTGACACCCTTGGTGGAAGTCAGAATATTTCAATTATCAACGAAAGCGGTTTGTATTCTTTGATTCTGTCAAGTAAGTTGCCTTCCGCCAAAGATTTTAAGAAGTGGGTTACTTCTGAGGTCCTTCCGTCTATCCGCAAACACGGGGCTTACATCACAGATGAACTTCTCGACGAGATCGCCGCGAACAAGGAAGCTGCCGAAAAGCTGTTCCGTGATCTGAAAGCGGAAAAGGAAAAGAGCCGTGGTCTTGAAGAACAGCTCGAAGTTAATGAGCCGAAGTGTGAGTTTTACGACAACGTGTTGCAGGCTGAGGGTTTAATGCCAATGACGCTGATAGCGAAAGACTACGGTATATCTGCTACACGTCTGAACTCCATGCTTTACGCTTTCGGAGTTCAGTACAAAATGCACTGTGGAACTTGGGTCCTTTACGCCGACTATCAGGATTTGGGTTACACACAGACTGTAACCATTTTCCCGCGCTACGATTATAACAATCCGAGACTCGTGATGTATTGGACTCACACGGGCAGAGAGTTCCTTTACCGCTTCCTGAAGGAGCGCGGACTCGTGCCGGTGATGGAAAGAAAATCGCATACTATATAAAGAAAGGATATACATCTTATGAAAACAGATATTTATGAAATATCGATCAAGCCGCTGAATCCTTCCGCGGCTGCTGAAAAAGCGCTGAAGGAGTACAGCGAACAGCTGGGCAAAGCCTGCGAGATCGAACAGGCATTCTACCGCCGTTTCGGTGCATTTATGCCGGACGATCTGTTTCAGAAGATAGTTGATATCATAACAAGATAAGCAATACGAAAAGTGCCGCAGGCGAATACCAACGCTTGCGGCACAGTTATATAAAGGTATGAAAGGAAATACATAAAATGAGCAGAGCAAAGTTTTTAGCAGTAAAATACGCAAAATACGATATAGGCAAGGTCACAAGCTATGACAAAGCGTTAGAGATAACGTGCAAGATAGAGAAGATCTTCTTCAAGCTCCATGGCGAGCTTATGCCGAATGAGCTTTTCAATGAGGTCTTTGACCTTATCTATGCGGCGTGACAATATTAAGGTCGAATAATGAATAATTCAGTATTATTTCCCATAAAAATGGAAATAACAGGGGGGACAATATGGTCATAAACAGATTTATATCAGAAAATGAAAAAGATAGAAGTGAAAAAATCAATAAACTTCTCGTAGAATATATAAATAAAAAAGAGAAGAGTAAATAGAATTGACAACGGCTATTTATTATGGTATAATACTATATAATAATAGATAGTCGTTTTGTTTATAGGAGGAAAACAAAATGACAGATTTACCCAAAGTTGCAATCTATTGTAGATTGTCGGAAGAAGATCGATATAAAAGCAATGAAACCGATGATAGCGAGAGTATTAAGAATCAAAAGGCTATGCTTACGCAATACTCGATAGATCACGATTGGTTGATTTATGACATCTATTCCGATGATGACTTTACGGGTTCAGACAGGAATAGACCTGCATTTAATAAGCTGCTCAAAGACGCAGAAGCCGGAAAGTTTAATATCGTTCTGTGCAAAACACAAAGCCGCTTCACTCGTGAGCTGGAAATGGTAGAAAAGTATATCCATTACTATTTTCCATTATGGGGAGTGCGCTTCGTAAGTATAGTTGATAATGCCGATACAGATGTTAAGGGCAATAAAAAATCGAGACAGATAAACGGACTGATAAACGAATGGTATCTCGAAGATATGTCTGAAAACATCAAAGCTGTCTTAACAAATCGCAGAAAGAACGGCTTTTTTATAGGCGCTTTTGCTCCGTTTGGATATATGAAAGATCCGGCAATTAAAGGACATCTTTTAGTTGATGAACCGGCAGCAGAAGTTGTCAGGCGTATTTATGATCTATATCTGTCCGGCATAGGTTGCACATCAATAGCAAGAATTCTGAATGCAGACGGTGTTTTGTCACCAGCCGAATATAAAACACAGAATGGTTTTGATTACAAATCCAATCATTATCCTAAAAGTAAACCTTTATGGCGATACTTTATGGTCAATTCCATATTATCCAATGAAGTTTACATAGGTAATCTGGTTCAGAATAAGGCTCACAGTATTTCGTATAAGACAAAGATAATCAAGCCTACCGGTAAAAGTCAATGGATCAGAGTAGAAAATACTCACGAACCTATAATTGATAAAGAAGTATGGTTAAAGGTTCAAAGTATTAAATCTGACCGTGCAATAGTGTGTCACACTGATAATTCCAAGAAGGTCAACATATTCAGCAAGAAACTGTTTTGCTGTCATTGTGGCGGAACACTAAAACTGACCAAGACGAAAACGAGCGTAGGATTGATTTGTGGAGTACACGATTATGACAAAGCAAGGTGTCCGGAAGGAGTCAGAGTAACCTATAAGCGTCTGTACGATGTAGTTTTGCAGGAACTCAAAGCTCAGATCGTACAACACGCTGATGCTGATTATGTTTCGGAAGAGATACAGGTCAACAATAGCACTCAAAGCAAAATAATCGTAGCTCAGGAAGGTCTTGAAAAATCTCAAAGGAAACTTCAGGAATTACTAAACGCAAACAAAGCATTATATTTGGACAAACTCAAGGGAATAATTGCAGAGGAAATGTTTATTGAACTATCAGCGGGGTTTACCGCTGATATAGAACAGGTCAAATCTGTAATAACCAAAACAGAGCATAGGATTGAGGAATTACGAGAAATCGTTAAAACCAATCAGACAAAAATGCAGATTGCTAAGGAATATCTTGATATGACCGATCTTAACTTTGAAATTGTCCAAACATTTATTGACAAGATCATTGTTCATCCAACTCCCAAATATAGCCGTGAAGTAAACATTGAGGTCTTTTGGAATTTTTAAAGGTATATATTTCGTAGTGTTACCCTCTGCCGCCATATCCTCCATAATATCCGCGATAGGATCAGCCTTGCTTTGCAGGTATGCCGCCGAAAACGGAACGCCCGACGCGCTTGCGGGATAAACACCGTTCGCGTGGTCAATGTAGTAATCCCCGACACCGTAGCGGTCAAAGCTCTTTGCGCCCTCACCCTTTGTGAGCTGCGTCACTATGCTTCCCACCATTTCGAGATGCCCGAGTTCCTCGGTGCCTATATCCGTCAGCAGCGCGATGCCACACTTTTCGGTCTGCGCGAAACGCTGGGACAGGTAGCGGAGCGACGCTCCGAGCTCGCCGTCGGGACCGCCGTACTGCGATAAGATATAGCTCGCGAGCTTCGGGTTCTTGTTATTGATCTTTACGGGGATCTGTGTCATTTTTGTGAATATGAACATATTTCAGCCCTCCTTATGACATTTTCTGTGACGGCCATACGCCGACGAGCCATTCCCAGCTGTCAGCGCAGTCCGCGGAGGCAGCCACCAGCGGGTAGCACCGTTTCTCGAACGCGTCAAAGCACGCCTTCGCGCTTTCGCAGGCCTCCTCGAACATACGGATCGCTCGTGTGTCATCGGGGTGGGTGTCGAGATAAAGGTTGAGGTCTGTCATATAGAACATAGCCTCGCTCAGCTTTTTCATAAGCTGTGCGGAGGTCATTGACAGTCTGTTATTTTCCATCGTAAAGCCCCCTCTCATACTCGCCGAGACAGATATCGAGCTCGGGGAATATCGTACCCTGCACCATAGCTTTCTCCGGCGTGTAAACGCGCCCGAGCTTCTGGAAAGGCACATAAGCGTATCCTACCCGCTCGTTTGTGGCAGCGGACATTTCGTTTCTTTCACATTCGCTGTAATTCATGCGATCGCATCCTTTCATTATTTTTGCCGATTGGCTTTTTTATTTTATGCAGGAAAGCGGTCAATTGTTATGGTCATATCGGAAAATGTCAAAGGGTATTGAAAAATTCCGGAAAGTGTGGTAAAATAAGAATCGAGGTGATCTTATGAAAACGAACAAGATCGAGTTTACCACCGCGAATGTGTCAACGGCGGTCCCGTCTCTCACACAGGAAACGGAGAAGCTCGCTGATTGCGGCGGGCTCGGCAGACGCGAAAAGATGAAGCTGGTACTTATTACCGAGGAGCTAGCGGAGGCTGTCAAAAATCTTATAAATTACGGAGCTGCGGTATTCTGCGCGGAAAATAAGGGCAACGAGTACACGATCTCGTTTACGATAAAGCCGGACAAAACGATCTACAACGACGAGCGGAAGAAGCTGATATCGTACTCCACGAGCGGAAAGAACGCGAGTGCGACAGGCGTTTCCGGGAAGATACGTGAAATGGCGGAGAAGGTGATCGCAGATCATCTGGAGCTTAAGGAAATGAATGCCTCAAATCTCATAGGTCACAGAAACGAAGCTTTCTTATCCGACGGCAGTGTGGTGTGGTCACTTACAAGCTACCGCTCCGATGCGGAAGAGGGTACGGAAGAGTGGGACGAGCTGGAAATGTCGATACTCGCGAACGCTGCCGATGAGATCACAGTCGGAGTTATGGGCGGCATAGTAGAGATAAATGCATACAAGAAATTTTAAGAAATGGGTAGGGTTGTTTTGCACAAATCCTGCCTTGATTTTTTGTTGATATCTACAAAAGTAAAATTTTTTCGCAAATTCTGTCACAAATCGCGGCTTTTTTCCGTCTTTATATATAGAAGCCAAAAACGGGAGGAAATCAAAATGAAAAAAACGTTGAAACTAATAGCCGCGGCACTGACCGCGATAACCGCAATGTCCTGCGCGTCGGTAACGGCATCCGCGGACAGGCTCGAAACATACGGCGGCGTAACATACCGCTATTCCGACACGGGAAGGTATCTCGGCAGGTTCACGGGCTGGTCAAAGAGCCGTGGAAAGATGTACTATTACCTTGACGGCGTGAAGGTCACCAAAAATATGGTCATAAACGGCAGGCGCTTCCGCTTCGACAAGAACGGGGTTTATCTCGGCAAGTACACAGGCTGGACGACTGCGGAGGACAAAAACAAGCATTACTGGAAAGACGGCGAAATGCTGAAAAACACATGGATAAAGATGAAGAACGGCAAGTACCGCTATGTTGACGGTGCCGGCAATATGCGTATAGGCTGGGCAATGGTAACACGGGGCGGCAACGGCAAATACAGCTATTTTGACCGCAACGGCTACTGGGACGGCAAGACATATTACACCGGCTATCGTGTAAACACCCTTGCGGATGTTTTCAAGGATATCGACTTCTTCTCCGGCGACAGGTATTACTATGCCATTGATACGCACCAGAACAAATATATGAAGAGCTTCAACGACAGTGATCTGCTGTATCAGATAATATCGAAGGATCTGAAAACTCCGCTTCTGTGGGACGATCTTGTGACCGATGACGAGTACGGGATCGCAGGCGGTATAAGCCGTGCCGGAACAAGGATAGTGCTGCGCAGCTCCGTCGATAAGAACCTCGATCTTGAGCTGACGCAAGTCGGAGGACGGGAAACATATCTTTACAATACATATTATGGTTTCGGGCTGAAGCTGACGGACGGCTACGCGTTCTCAAAGATCGCAAGGGCGATCGGTCTCACCGATTGGAGCTATACTGAGCCGGACGACGAGGGCGAGGATTACAACTGCGAGTATGAAGACCCTGAACCGCTCGACGAGGAACAGGAGCAGGAGATAATCTCGGATTTTCTGAAATATAAGGCAGGGACAAGGTTCTGGAAGACGGTAAAGTCCTCGGATCTTCGCATATACGGGTACTTCGGCACATACAAAAACGGCGAGGTGGTGATCGTTTACGGCGACGAGCTGGAAGTCCTTGATGATATAAACGAGATCGAGATAGAGGGCTATACGATAGAGCTCGGAAGCAGCAGCTATGAAATGCTTCTGCATTGTGGCGGAACGTTCTATGAAATAGACGAAGCGTATGAAATGGACTTGCTTTCCCTTGAAGATATAGCTGCGATTTCTTATTACAGTACACACTGAAAGCCTGTTGTCGAGACAGGGGATAGATGTTATAATAAAATAGTAACAAACGGAGGAAAACAAAATGAAAAAATCACTTAAACTCATAGCCGCGGCACTCGCCGCGATAACCTCGATGTCCTGCACGGCGGTGAGCGCTTACGCGGACAAGCTCAGAACCGTTGACGGCGTGAAGTACCGTTATTCCGACAGCGGTGAGAAGAAAGGAATGTTCACCGGCTGGACGAAAACAAGCAGCGGAAAGCGTTTCTATTACAAAAAGGGTATCGCACAGACAGGCTGGGTGCATATCGGCAAAAACTGGTACTACATAGACAAGAGTAAAGGAAGGCTCACAGGAAAGCAGACGATCGGCGGAGCACTGTACAATTTAGGAAAAGGCGGCAGTTGGGATAAGAAATGCACATATCCCGACGGCACAGCCGAATATCCGCCCGATAAGCTGTGGTCTGTGCTCAGCAAAAAAGCTTACGGCGGACTTGTGTATGAGGACGGAATGTATGTTGTGATGTCCGTGGACGGAAAAGCGGAAAAAGCTGTGCAGAAAGCTTTGCCCGGACTCAGCGGCATTATTTTCAGACCGGTGAAATACTCGGTTTACGAGCTTGAAAAGATAAGGACAAAACTTGCGGACGAACTGAAAGGCAAGTGGTACACTCACGGTATTTACGATGCCGAAAACAAAATAGTTTTTGAAGTCGATGAAAAGTACCTTGATGAAGTTACGAAATATATCAATGAAAACGGATATTCCGACTATGCACGGGCAGAAACGGGATCTGAGCCTACACTGGATTAACGGAGGAAATCAATATGAAAAAGACGTTTAAACTAATCGCAGCAGCCCTCGCTGCTGTAACGGCGATGTCCTGCGCTGCGGTGAACGTTTCCGCGCAGAAAGTCGATGATTACGGCGGGAAGATGTATGTCTATTCCGACAGCGGCGAGCCGGTAAAGCCGTACACAGGCTGGAAAAATACCGAAAGCGGCGGCAAGACCTACCGCAGCTACTACAAAAACGGCGTTATGCTGCGCAGCAAGTGGCTCAAATCGAAGGGCAAGCGCACATATTTCCTCAAAAAGGACGGCACAGCGGCAACGGGGGACGTGAAGATCGGCAGCGTGAATTACTGCTTCGGAGAGGACGGAAAGCTGATCTACGGCGTAAAATACACTGCAAGCGACGTTACCGACTGCGGTATGACCTTAAATTTCTGCGGAGTGGCGCTGAATGACCCGGATATAGACCTCATCGGCGGCGAGAGTTATTATCTCGTGCGCGAGAAAAGTAACGGCAAATGGGTCAAAGTCCCTGTAACATTTGAGGGAGAATACGGCTTTAACGATCTCGGATATATGTTCTTTGACGACGACGGCAACGTCTGCGAGCAGCAGCTCAATATAAACTGGGAATGGCTGTACGGGAAGCTGCCGGAGGGCAGATACCGTCTTGTGACGAATTATGTTTACAAAGCAGACAGGAACGACTACTCAAAGCCTGTCGAGCAGAAAAAGGTATATGTAACGTTCAGGATAAGCGAGCGTAACAGCAATATCGGCGAGTTCGACGTTGATTTCAAGGTCACGAAAAAGTCGGCGACGGGTATTGAGTTCAACGCGTCACGCTCAGGCGCTTACAAAGGCGAAGTAAGCTGGGATTTCTACTGCTACGAGATCGAGAAGTCAACGGGCTCGGATCCGGAGCTGGATTGGGTGCTGTACAACGATATGTCGCTGATGAATACGGCAACCTGCGAGGCGTATGACATCGAGGGTGACACAAATCCGTTCAGTCTCTCATGGACAAGCTCATACGGCAGTCTGCCTGCAGGCTCGTATCGGATACATCTTGTTCTCGGCAACGGCTACGCCAAGAAGGATTTTTATATCCCGTTCAAGGTGACGAAAGCCGAAGCCGCAAAGACCGCCGATCTGATAAAGACCGTACCCGATGTGACGTACACGAAATTCGTTGAACCGCCTACGCTCAATGTGACTGTCGGCGGCAAGACCTACACAGCCTGCACCGGTACATACTCGTGGGATAACGAGGTGCCCGGCTCCGATTACGGTCAGAGCGTGGAAGCCGATTCCGAAGGCGCACTGCACTCCAAGAATTGGATGCCGCTCATAGACGTGAAAGCGGGACAGAAGGTAACGCTTTCTACTTCTTACGGTCTCGCGCCGGATGAAGTTTGGGTGCATTGCTGGGACGAGAAGTATTGGGAAGATTACAGCGCGTACGATAAGTACGAAACGGTTGATGTCAAGGATATGACTTTTACACCGAAGAAGGGCGGCAATATCTACGAGGTTTTCTGCAAATGGGGCAGCTTTGAGGAGCAGGGAATCACCGTCGGCGGAAACTGCTATTATTCGTTCTTTATCAGGACAAAATGATCTTATAAATTTATTTACCCCGCCGAAAGCGGGGTAAAATCTTATGCAGAAAAAACTTTCCGCGTCTTGAAATCGGGATAAAAGTGTGGTATAATAATATTACGGCAATACCTCACAAATAGTCGCACACTATCTTTCGTCGCTGCTTTTGTTGCCGCATCGTGCGGCAGTCTGGCAGCGACTGTAAGAGCATCATGCTCTTGCTTGTATATTATTCCGTCATCTTGCACAGAAATTTCTTGACTTACGTCAGTAAGCCTGCGAAATTTCTATACAATCTGACTGCGCAATCTGCGCACACTATTTATGCGGTATAGCCTTACAATCTTTTCCGAGAGAGGACGTGATGATATGATAAAGCTGCGAGAAGCACAGGTTACCGATCTTTACGATCTGCTGCATCTTTTTTCTGCGATGTACGGCAAGCAGGTTGAGGAGACCGACGAAAAGACCGTGAAGATATGGAACAGAATGATAACCGATCCGTACTACCACATAATTGTTGCCGAAGAGGACGGTAAGATCGTCTCGACCTGCTCCTGCATCATAATACAGAACCTTGCGTATGAGCACCGTCCGTATGCGATCATCGACAACATCGTCACGAGAAGCGAGTACAGGGCGCAGGGTCTTGCTACCGCGTGCCTTCAGGAAGCACAGCGTATCGCGGAGAGCGAGGGCTGCTTCAGAATGATGCTCGCCACAACGTCGAAGCTCGAATCCACACACAAATTTTATCAGAAGCTCGGTTATGACAAGAACGAAATGACTGCGTTCACTCAATGGCTGTTCTGAGGAGGACAAATGGCAGAAAATCTTAAAACAATTGCCGACAACAGACAGGTTCGGCACGAATATTTCATTCTCGAAAGCATCGAAGCGGGTATCGAGCTCACCGGCACCGAGGTCAAGTCCATACGCGCGGGCGGAGTAAATCTGCGCGATTCGTGGATAGAGATTACCGACGGCGAGGCGTATGTCAAGCAGATGCACATATCCCCCTACGAAAAGGGTAACATATTCAACAAAGACCCGCTGCGCGAACGGCGGCTTTTAATGCACAAGCGGGAGATACTGCGCCTTTACGGGCAGGTCAAGCAGGGCGGGCTCACGCTCGTTCCGGTGTCGCTCTATTTCAAGGGCAGCAACGTCAAGGTGCAGGTCGGGCTCTGCAAGGGTAAAAAGCTCTATGATAAGCGCGCATCCATGGCGGAGCGTGACGCAAAGCGCACGATAGACCGCGAGATCAAGGAGCGCAACAGATGAAGCGCATCGCGGCGGTGATATTCGCGCTCGTCCTGTCGGTGATAACACTGTCGGTGACGGCTTCGGCGGGAAGAACGGGCTGTGATTTAGCAAGCAACTGGAGCGGCGGGGTATCGGAAATACAGGATATGCGCGGCGTTCACTATCTCGTTCTGAAAGAGCCGGGGAGTGCGTATTACGATTTTGACATATCGCCGGGTGAAAAGTATTTTTACCTCATCGTCTGGGCGGGTAACTATCAGGGCAGGGGAAAGTGCAGCTTTACTCTCGACTGCCTCGGCGAGTCCGGCAAGCTCGTAAGCACGTTAGGAAGCGTTGATATTCCCGATGACGGTAATTTCTACCGCACCGAGCTGGGATATATTCCGGACGGTATCACGGCGGAAATACCCGAGGGTACAGCGGTAATGCGGCTGAGCATAAACTTTGAGGGCGGAAAGAACAGCCCGTATTTTCAGGTCAGCGCGTCATTCAGCGATCGAGCGGTTTCGGTGACACCAAAAGCGGTCTGGACAGCTCCGGAAAAATCCAAACAGGTAGATGTGGAGACCACGGCGATGTCATTCTGGCTGTCGATCGGCTTTGTATGCGCTGTCGCCGTCATAATGATGATAGTCGCACTTATACGAAAGGAATACACGAAAGGAAAGATAAAATAATGGAAATTACGCTTAAAATAGAGGGAATGATGTGTCCGCACTGCGAGGCGGCTGTAAAGAAGGCGCTCGAAGCCATTCCCACAGTCGAGAGCGCGCAGGCAAGCCACGAAAAGGGGGAGGCTGTCGTGAAGCTCTCCGCGGAGACACCGTTTGATACGCTGAAAAATGCTGTCGAAGCGCTTGATTACAAGGTTCTTGGCTGATAACGCCCTTATTTGTATATATTCACAATAATACAGACTCAATGTTGTGCAAAAGGCAGAAATTTACCAGCCGCACAACGTTCTGTACTTCGCAGTACTCGCTCCGTTCCGCCGGCAAAGGCGGTGCGGAGCTTTTTATATGCGGTATTCGGGCGTTTCGGGCTTGCCGCGGGAATACACTGTAATGCAGTCGGAATAGGCTCATATTGTGTGCTGCGCGAAAAAAATATGCTTTACTTTTTTGTGAAAATGTAGTATAATGTTATAGATAATGTAATGATGATTGGTCAAAACAACATAAAACTGTGGTAAATGACAAATTTTTACTGCGTTTTCGGCGTCATTATTATGTACTTTCTCCCGTGAGAAGCGGAGAAAGCGCGTAGCAGCGCCGTTTTCCCAACAATGTCATCGTTTGTCCGGAGGGTTTTATTAATGAAAAGATTATCCGCGTTTCTGCTTGCACTTATCATTGCGGCAGTAACTTCACTCGGCGTTGTCACAGCGGGAGCGGTAGGCGCTACGACGGAAGAAGTCGATGTGGTATTCCTTGTCGATTCGAGCCGTTCAATGTCAAAGAGCGATCCCGATCTGATACGCCTTGACGCTATAAAGCTGTTTGCCGATCTGTGCAGTCTCGGCAATACCAAGATAGGCTTTGTGCTGTTCGGCGACAAGATAAACTACTCACAGGCTCCTATCGCGATCAACAGCGAGGAAGACCGCACTGCACTCAAGAAGCAGGTCGATGAGCTCAGCGAGCTGAAAGGTACCACCGATATCGGTATGGCGGTGCTTCACGCCGTGGACCTGCTCACATCGGAAGAAGCGAGCGGCAAGGGCAGATTCATAGTATTCCTGTCCGACGGTAAGACCGTAATCACCGACAATGCAGAGGGCAGAACGCTTGAAGACTCGAAGTCCGATCTCACCGAGGGAATTGTGAACGCGAGAAACGCGGGAATACCTATTTACACCATAGGTCTGAATGCGAACGGCGACGTTGACGAGGTTGAGCTCCAGAGCATATCCTCCTCAACTTATGCAGACAGCACATACATGACCGACAGCGCCCGTGCGCTTTCCGGAATACTCAGCGATATCTACGTCCGTCATACGGGCGCGGAGACCGCGGGACTTGACAAATACGACTCGGACGGGGAGTACCGCGACACTGCGTTCCAGATAAAGGACGCTACAGTTTCCGAAGCGAACATAGTTATAATGCACAGCGCTCTGCCGGACGATATCAAGCTGTACGGCGACGACGGCGCGGAGATCCCGTTCGACGGCACATCGGCGGATATCTCGTGGAACAAGGACTACACTCTCGTAAAGCTCTATGACCCGCAGCCGGGCGGACGCAGACTTTCCATAAAGTCACCGTTCGGAACGGCAATAGATATCAACTACATCTTCACCCACGACTACAACCTTGACTTTACGCTTTATACCGACAAGGCTGTCGGAGCGGGAACACGCCTTAAATTCATAGCCTCGCTGACCGATCCGGAGGCGCAGCCGATTACCGACGAATCGCTTATCCTGTCACTTTCCGGCAGAGCGATAGTCAAGAACTCCGACACCGGCGAATCGTTGGAGATCCCGCTTGTTTACGACAATCAGCAGTTCAAGGGCGAATATGTGCTTGAAACGGACAGCCCGTACACGGTTCAGACGAGCCTGTACAACAGCACTACCGACGTAAGGAGCGAGATAATCGAGCTCACTTACGGCGACGAGCAGTACAAGGAGCCGGAGGGTCCGCTGAAGTATATCCTCATCGGCGTTGCGGCAGTCGTTCTGATAATCATACTCATCATTTTGCGCATAAGGCATCTGAGAAATCATATCCGTATGTTCTCCGGAAGGCTTAACATTACTATAACTGCGGGCGGAGTTCCCACAGCGCCTATGGCTTACGACTTCGCGAAGAAGGCTCCGGGCAGGCGGCAGGTACTGCTTTCCGAAGTCATCAAAGACCTGTTCGCAAAGACGGAGGCGGCGGATGCGTTCCCGCACGGTGCTCTGGCGGCAACGAAGATATCCATGACAGACAGCGGCGATCTTCGTATCACGAAAGCCGGCGGCATAGAGTACAGCGGCGGACTTACCAACGGCAACAACATAGTTATCGCGCACGCGAACAGAGTAACTATGCGCTGCAAGTCCAAGACAGGCGAAACGAACATCCTCATTCTCCAATACCTGAGAACGTGAGGAATGAAGAATGAATAGTGAATAATGAATAATGAATAGTTATGGTGTCGCTTCGCGACGATTTTGAATCGTGACGATAAACAGTTGTTTTAGTTTAGATAATGGAGTCTCTACCAACCCCAATGCATTTCTCGCTGCGGCAGCCCATAGCAGAACGCTCTGAAATACTGCATTTATTTAGGGTGTCCAGCCACCTTTTTCAAAGGGGGCTGGTGGGGTCGCAGGGGCAACGCCCCCGTCTTAAAAATCTCTCAAAAATCTCTTAAAATCTCTCAATAATCTCAAAAAACCGGAGGGTAACAATGGCAAGGATATCGGAATCACAGAAGGAAAATATATCTCTGATGAGCGTTGATCTGGGCGGCTCGATGTCGAGCGCGCAGATACGAGTTGAAGCGAAGGGAAATCCGGTGCTTATAATCGGACTCGGCGGAACGGGAATGGACGCGCTGCTGTACACAAAACAGCTCATCAACAAGCGCTTCAAGCTGCCGGACGACGCGCCGAACAAGGCGCTTGCGATACCGTCGAACATAAAGATACTTGGAATAGATTCCGACAATACATACTTCCGCAAAAAGACCGACAAGAAGGACGGCGAGATGCGGTTCGCGGTGGGCGAGTACGTTTCTATCGCGGGCTCTGTGGAGCGCTTCCTCTCGAATGAGCACCTTATCCCTCCTTATGTGAAGGAATGGCTCGATGACCCGAAGCGTATATATACGAAAGTCAAGGGCAGCGGCGACGACGGCGCGAACGGTATCCGTCAGTCGGGAAGAATACTGCTCTTCAACTCGATAAACGCTGTCGTGAAGGCTATAACCACAAACGTACAGAAGCTCCTCACCGGAATGATGCCCGAGCAGAGACTGCAGGTGTTCATTCTCTCCGGTATCAGCGGCGGTACGGGAAGCGGCACCTTCATTGATATCCCCTATATCGTCCGCGAGATAATCAACCGTCAGGGCAAGAGCAACTTCGATATAATGGGCTTCCTTTTCACGCCCGATGTAAACCTCTCGCGCGTTGATGACCCGAATATCCAGCGCTACATCAAACGTAACGGCTTTGCGGCATTGCAGGAGCTCGAATACCTCATGGATATGCACTCGCATATGTTCGATCCTTTCAAGCAGCGCTATTCCGACACCTTCGAGACGATAAGCACCGAGCGTCCATACGATACCTGCCTGTTTGTTTCGGCAAGCGGCAAGGACGGCTTCGTGCTCAAAAACCCCGCCGAGCAGTACAAATTCAGCCTTTCTATCGCCGCCGAGGGTATATGCAACTTCATATCCTCCTCCGACAATCAGGGCGATTTCAGCATAGACTCATTCCGAGTAAATCTCGGTCAGGCGCTCGCGGGAATAGTACCGCAGTACCCGATGCTCAACGTTTACTCATCGGTAGGCGCGTCCGCGGCGATACTCCCGAAGTCGGAAGTGCTCGAATACCTTTCCGGAAAAGTGTTCGCGCACATGAATACCCTGCATAACAACGTTCCGTCGAATGAGCAGAGAATAGTGTTCCTCGGAACGATAGGCCTCGATAACCTGTCCGTGCAGACCTTCTTCGATTCGCACAGACCCGGTCTTTTCGACGGCGGAATAGAAAACCCAGTGTTCTCGCGTCAGGCTTTGAAGAACAACAAGCGAAGCGTTGAGGATATGGGCGACGAATGGTTGTCAAAAGTAGAGGAGGCGTACAGAGTATTCCTGCCCGACGCGGTTGAGCATTTCTACGGCAAGTTCGTTCAGGCAGCGGAGCTGAGCTTCTGCAACTGCGCGGAGGGTCCGTTCTATATCGCGAGCCTTATTAACGCGGAAGATAAGTTCTGCCTGCTCAAGAAGCTGCGCACCTGCATAAGCGAGGAAATGGGAATGCAGGCTGATGTCGGCTCGCAGAAGCTCATGGAGCTTAAAAACAAAGCAGACCTCGCATACCGCAACTTCGTAAACAAGCCGCTCGATCTTACCAATACACTCCGCAAGGACTACTACAACCTTATCTCGCAGTATTACCAGTGCCGTGCGGACTCGGCTCGCTGCGACTACACCATAAAGCTGTACAGCGATCTTATCGCGCGTATCGGCAACTACTTCAATGATCTTATTGACAACATGGTGGGTATCCTCGATTACCTGCGCGTGGTATGCGAAAAGAACCTCAATATCGTTACCGGCGTAGAGAATGCGTCCTCCGGCGTGCTCAGCAAGACCTACGAGTGGAAGATGTACGACATCAAGAGCGAGCAGAACGTGCTCGAAAAGCTTGATGAGGAGCTCAGCGCAGTTGACCTCGAAAACGCGGTGTCCGACATTCTGCGCCGCTTCCTTGACGAATTCAAGAATTCCCGTTCAAGGGACGAGTTCGACGTTTCGTCGTTTATCTGCGACGCTATCGCTTCGCACTTCTCCGAAACGCTCAGCCAGTCCATGAGCGAGTTCTTCGAGGCGCGCTATCCGAGCGCGGCTTCGAGAGCCGATGCCGCAAAGGAGCTGTTAAAGGAGCTCCGCGCGCGTTCCAACATCATGTATCCCTGCTCGACATCCACGGATACCGCGGAGATATTGTATGCGTCCATACCCAATCAGGCGGGACCCATTGAGGCCGCCGCGGACGAGGACGAGGTGCTTTGCAGACATAAGATCATCAGCCCCTACACCAACCGTATCTCGATATTCACGTTCGGTGCGGGTCTTGCCGTAGCGCACCACAACACCGTTCACCTGTTCGAGTCGGACTACTATTCGTTCGTTTCCGAGACAGGCGGAACAAAGGACGCGAATATGATCGGACAGCACCTTTACTCCACATACAGCGGACTGCGCGACACCGACTGGTTCAGGCTGCCCAGCCCGATACATGATACGCTGCGCCCGAAGGAGTTCGTGACCGAAAATTCCGGCAAGGTACACCGCGAGAACGAAGCTAACCGTGAGATATTCAACAAGGCGACGGAAGCCGGAATTATAGACGCGATAGGCAACGTGCGCTATGATGAGAAGATAACGGCGGACGCGGTAAAGGCGATAACCTTTGACCCGCAGAAGGCGTCAACGATAAAGGAAGCAAAGCAGAAGCTCGACGGCATCATCGAGGGCATAAAATCTGCGCCCGTGCTGTTCACACTCAACCCCGTGAACTTTATGAACGCAACCGAGACCGACAAGCTCCGCGAGGCGTATGTGCGCACCTACGGCGCATGGAAATACGTTGAGCAGATGCTCGGCGCGTATAATGCCGCGGTAGCCGCGAAGGAAGACTGCGACGGTGCTATGAACAAGGAAAAGGACGCGAACAAGCTGCTCAAGGCGATGTTCGACGCACTGTTTGCCGGAGTTATTTTCAAGGAGAAGAACTTCTTCCGCTACGCGAATGCCAACGGCGACAACGTGAACGTGCTCAATACGCTTACTATCGGCGATACGACGGAGCAGAGATATTTCTTCTACTACGTTCTGTTCGAGAAGTTCTGCGCACTCGACGATTCGCAGCGCGCGTTTATAGCGAAGCGCACCACGATAGCACATTCGGATGATATACCCGACGAGCATATCGAGTTCCTGCGCACCCTCAAAAAGCACGTTACCGCTTCGGTAAAGGCGATAGACGATATGGAAGCGGAGTTCTCGGAATACGAAACGGACAGAGGCGAGGATATCCTCAAAAAGTACAGAAAGCTGAGAGAAATGGCGGAAAGCTCACTTGAGCTGCTTGAATGACGCACGGAGAAAAATGAAAGACCTTCTGAAAAAGATAGACGACTGTATGAACCGTACCGCGGAGAGCGCACCGCCGCCCTCCGTGGGCGCGGAATATCCCGCGATGTTCATTTATATCGGCAAAAGCTCCACGGCGAGCTGTCCCGCAGTGCGCAGACACCTTAAAGAGCGCCTTACAAACGGGGGCAGCATACTTCACGCCGCTGTGGGTGAGGACTGCCCGGACGCGGATTTCACGCTGCGGTTCGATATCCCGTCGGTTCGCGGCGACGCGCTGAAATACATCACCGGAAGCGATTCGCTGCTCGCGGAGTTCAACGCGCAGGTAAAAAACGCAGTCGATAAGCTGATGATGTCGCAGGGATTCCCGCAGACGAACAGATGTATGCTGTTCATAGTGACCGATTCGGACAGCGCAGCAAACGCACTTCTGCCCGAATTTGTAATGCTTTTCACCGAGACGGCGCACATTCGTGTCGTTACATATCTTTTTGTGAATTTCAGCACCGGCGAGGACGGGTATTTGAACTCCGCCGCGTTTTTCCGCGAGCTGGAGGATTGCCGAGGCGAGAACTTCTTGTATGACGCGCCGGTGATGTTCCGCGGAAATCAGCGTATAAGCGTGCATTGGGAGGGTCCCGTTTTCGGGACGGTGTTCTTCCTTGAAATGTACCGCAGCGATATGAAATACAGCCCGCACAATGCGGTCAACAACGCGCACATTGCCGCTATGACAGCCGTTCTTCGTGACCGTGAGGACCCGGAGCCGCTGCCGCCCGGTGCGTTCTGCACGGCGGGATATTCGGCGGCGAAGATGCCGGCGCGGACAATCTCGCACGTTATGTACAGAGCGCTCGCGGAGCTGCTTGTCGGCAGACAGGACAGCGATACACCGGAGATCCCGGTGAACGAGCTTTTCGGATATGACGCTGTTGCGGAGGCTTGCGGCAGAGTTACCGCGGGACTTCCCGATATAAACACGGTGCTGTCCGTCCTCCCGGCAGGCAACGGCACCAGTGAGCCCGATACCGTCCGCAACACGAATGTGCGCGACATACTCGGGTATTACGGCGGAGCGGACGAGAGCTTCTTCACCGAGAAGTTCGTCAACGCGTCTGTGCCGCTCACAGAATACTGTGACAGTATAAATGTCTCCGGGATAATTTCCGGATATATAAACAAAGGAACTCTGCGGTTCAGCGAGGCGCTGAAGCTGCTCGGACACGACAGCGCGATCTGCGCATGTCTGGGCGAAGTGAACGAACGTCTCGACACCGAGGAAAAGGAGCTGACAGAGCAGCTTGAAAAGGTGCTTTCACAGCCCTGTCCCGCGCTCCCGCACGGCCTGTTCTCGAAGCCTACCGGCTGTGACATACTCGCGTCTGCGGTTTCCCTCAAATACAGCATCAAGCTTGAGATACTCAAGCGTAAAATGATGAAGCGGCTCGTGACCGGGATACTCGGGCAGGTGAGCGAGCTTGCCGGCTCTATGACCACCGCGCTGAGCAGTCTCAAAGCCTTTATTGACACGCTCTCGGAGGAGATACTCCGAGAGATCTACGACAGCGAATCCACGCTCACCGATGCCGACGCTTTCAATGACTGCTACTCGGCAGTCGTTAAGAAGGCCTACGATGAGCTTGACGGCTCCGGCGGCATAACCGCCATACTGAAAGGCAGGGAGCTTTACAATATACTGATGAACTGCGGCAAAAACGGCACCGCAGAGTTTGAGGATATCACCCTCGACATTTACCGAAGTCTTGTTACCGCGCCGTCCGTTCGCGAGGTATTCGCGAGAACGTTCGACGAGGAGCTTTACGAGCGCTACGCACACACCGGCGGCGGAAAGGACCGCGGCTGGGTAGATGCGAGACTTATAGAGAAGCTGAAATACGAGTGCTGTGCGAACCTTCGGTACAGCGTTTTCCAGCCGAGCAACATTCTCTGCTGCATGGGCAACAGCGATATCGGATTCGTGAAGAAGATGTCCGGCTACGAGGACCCGGCGTTCAACACCGTTCACGCGGGCAATGTGAACAGCGCGTCCTTTGAGCAGCTTGCCATATACAACGTACCCTCTGCGGAGAGCGCGGTATATGTGAACGAGTGCAGGAAGGTGTACGA
Source organism: Ruminiclostridium sp. (assembly GCA_017395555.1). Taxonomy (GTDB): domain Bacteria; phylum Bacillota; class Clostridia; order Oscillospirales; family Ruminococcaceae; genus Ruminiclostridium_E. The sequence goes on from JAFPUE010000133.1 coordinate 19,383, forward strand.
CGGGTACGTTTCCGCAAACGGAGACAGACTGTATGTGGAAAGAATAATGAATAGTGAATAATGAATAATGAATAATTGTGGAGCGCGCTTTGCGCGCAATATCTGAATCGTGACGAAACTTAAAGCCTTTCATTCATTTGATGAGGGAACGGTATTATATGGAATGTTACATTAAAAATATCTCGGCTTCCCGCACCGAAGACGGCAACGTCAGCGTTTCATGGAACTGGCCGGCGGGGCAGAGCTGTGTGAGAGTGGTTTTCGAGCATAAGCTCGCGGGCAGGGAAGTGACCTCGCTCTCCGCGGCGGAGCTCTCGGATTGCTCCGATCTGTGCTTCATGGACGAATTTCGGATATCCGGCGGAAAGTACATATACCCCGTCTCGGACAGCGAAGCGGGACTGCTGCGGTTCAGAGTGTACTGCTGCGACAGCCCGGAGAGCACCGATTTCACAAAGTCGAGCGATACCGCGAAGATAACCGGTATCACGCTTAACATACGATACAGGATAACAGAGAAAAAAAGCGGCAAAACCTACAAGAAAGCCGCTATCGAGATAGACACGGACTCGGATATCATAGCCGGGACGCTCGCGTACAGGATAATGCCGGGACGGGCGGTGTACAGCGTCGGCAGGTATCTTCCCCGCGGAAAGTCCGTGATAGGTCCCGTTATACTCGACGCGCGCGACAGTATCGCGCTTGAACTCGCGGCGGGACACGAGGATGAATTTGCGCTGACCGCGCAGTGAAAGGAAGCACATACTCTTGGCTGAACGAAGATGTATATTCTGCGGCAGGCTTGCCGATATCGGTATGAACGCGCTTTTCCGGCTGCCTCCCGATCACAGGCGTGTGCCGGACGACATATACCGCAGATACGCGGAATCCCGCGGCATATACGGCATATCTACGATGATGCCGGACGTGTGCGGGCGCAGCTCCCCGGATTTCGGAGCAATGTCCTCCGAGGACGGAAAGCCGGTGCTTATTACAAAGACCGGGCGAATCACCGACATTCTTGTCTGCCCGTCCTGCCATAACGAGCTGTACCGTGACACGGACGACGCTTCCGTGCATACCGCCGTGGTGTTCGGAACGGCGGGAAGCGGAAAAACGACACTTATACTGACTCTTACGGAGAGCTGTGTTACACGGCAGTTCTCCTCAGATAACCACTATCGCTACATTCTCAATGAGGAAATATACGACGGTCACGATCTGACCGAGGCAGCGCATAAGTCTGTCGCGGGAACGGCTCCCGCCGATCTTCGCGAGCCTGTTGCCATTTACCGCGTCTCCGAGGCATCGTCGGACGAAAAGGTGGTGTGCGATGTGCTGCACGACACGTCCGCGGGTGACCGGGAGGACGATTATGCGGTGGGAACGGCGCTTCCGTTTGCTTCCGATGCCGCGCATTACGTCTATTGCATACCCGTCGATATGCTCTCAAAAGCGGTCATTTTTGGCAGCGAGAGCGAGGATATGCTTATCCGCCGGGATCTTTACGCGATGACGAGAGCGTTTGCGTACTCGGACAAAACCCCGGTGCTTGATATAGTGATAACGAAGTTCGATCTCGCCGAAAAGTGCGGCGGGGCGGGCGAAGACATATATAATATGCGTGACAGCGAGAACGCGCTGAAAAACTACCTGTACTCCGCATATCCGGCTGTGCGGGAAATGGAGCCGTTCTTCTCCGGTATGCGCCTGCACACCTTTTCGGCAGCGGCTGCCGCGGAGGACGAGACGGCAGTGGAGAAGCTGTACGATGCACTTTTTGAATAAAGGCAATACCGCACAAATAGACGCACGCATCTTGCTTGCATATTATTCCGTCATCTTGACCAAATTTTCCTTGACTTGCGCCAGCAAGCCTGCGTCAAATTTAGCCAATCTGACGAAAAATCTGACTGCGCAATCTTCGCACGCTCTTTGTGCGGTATAGCCTAAAAGAAATCGGAGCGGAAAAGAGAACAATGAACAACAACAGATATTCGGAGGACGCTTACGAAATAGTCTGTCCGTACTGCTTCAAGCGGTACTCAAACTATAATGCGCTGTTTGTCGATTATCGGAACACGGCGGAGGAGGTCTATCCGGAATATGAGGAATATCTGAAATACTTCCTCGGGACGGAGGCTTACGGCGGCAGGAAGATGCCGTTATACTTCCGCAAGCGCGCAAATGACGGCATACCGAACGTTTTCGCTGCGGGAACCGAGACAGACGAGGTCTCCTACGTCAGAGCGTGTCCGCATTGCTGCAATATCCTTCCGGCACTTGCGGGGAAGGTGAAGACATTCTCGGTGGTGGTCACCGGCTCGGACGACGCGGAGCGCAGCTTCTACATCGCCTCGGTGCTCCACAGGCTGAACCGGGATATGATGTCGGGCTTCGGCGCGAGCTTTATGCCAGCCGATCTGAAAACGGCGAATATGTTCTTTGAGCAGTACGAGGAGCCGCTTTACGCAAGCGGACTTGTCCCGGAAGCGGCGGCTTCGATATCACCGCTCGTGTACGAGTTCAACAGGATAGGCGCGGCTGCACCGGAGGAATGGAAGGGAAACGTTGTTACCTACAACAGCGCTTTGCTGTACATCTACAACATAGACCGTGATCTGTGCGAGAGATACCCGATGATAGCATACAACGCTATCGCGCAGGCGAACGGCTTCGCGGTGATATCCGATCTCGCGGAGGCTGCTCCGTCGGACGATCCGGCTTATGACCCGTGGCTCGGATATCTTACCGACACATTCAGGCGGATATTCGGCTCTTCACCTGCGGAGCGTCCCGCCGCACTAATAATGACAAAAGCGGATAAGGTATTCACGGACGACAGGAAATGGACGGCGATGATAAAGACAGATGCCGCCGACAAAGCGGAGAAGCTGTTCCCGACTTCCGCGTACCGTTCAAGGAGCGACAAGGCGGAGGCGGTATTCAGGACCCGTATCCCGTCGCATTATTCGGCATATTCGGCACTGTTCGCGAAGGAAAGCTCGATGTATTTCACGGAACGAACGTTATTTGAACCGAAGGACGACGGTACAGCGGTGATCAACGACTGCAAAGTCACGGAAGCCTCGTTCGAGTGGCTACTGTCGAGGTTTTCCGTACTGCCGGAGAGCGTGACAAAGAGCTTTACCATAACAATGTGAGATAATTGATAATTTTGGATCGCGCTTACGCGCGTTATCTGAATCGTGACGAGACCCGATATAAAGCGAAATATCGCCAGCCCCACTGCATTTCAGCCTGCGGTTGTCCATAGCTGTACGCTCTGAAATACTGCATTTGTTTAGGGTGTCCAGCACCCTTTTTTAAAGGGTGCTGGCGGGGTCGCAGGGTCGCGGCACTATGCCGCGAGTAGGCTGCCCAAAGCGCGCACGATGCGCGCAAAAAAGCAGCCGAAGCAGAGCCCCGTCTCAAAAATCTCTCTTCAACGAAAGGAAGAAACAAATTGGCAATGATAAAGAAAGCCGAGGAGGAAGCACCGGCTGTCTATCCGATAAAATGCCCGTACTGCTTCAAATCCTTCGCCGCGGACGAGGTGCATTTCCGTGCGCCGACACCGAAGCACTACGCTGTGGATCAGCGTTCCGGCGAGAGGGTGATACGAGAGGACAGTATAATCGACAGAAACCTTGCCGATTATTACCGGCAGTTCGGACGTCAGGCACCGCGAAGGTTCCCGATCATAGCGCCGAAGGGCGGAGTGAGCGGCGATGAATACATAGGTATGGCTGTGGGCGGAGACCCGGTAACATACAGGGACGGGGTGATGTACTCTGTAAAGACCGAGTTCGGCGACGATACCGAGAAGCGGCTTTGCCCGTACTGCCACAACGATCTGCCCAAATCGGCAGGCTACACAAAAAGCTACACCATAGCATTCGCGGGTGATACCGCTGTCGGCAAGACCGTATATATTACCACACTTATAAACCGGCTGCAATTTCTCGATGACGGCTTCAAATCGATGCTGATGCCGCTTACGGGAGCTGTCTCCGATAAGTACGAGACCTACTACTTCACGCCGATGTACCGTGAGGGGCTGCTTCCGGAGCATACGCACGTCAACGAGGTAGTCGAGCCGCTGATATATGAGCTTCGTGTGGGAATCAATAAGATAAACGGCGATAATGTTGCAGACAAGACCGTGACGCTCACATTCTACGACGTTGCGGGAGACGGCATAAAGAATGCGGATTATGTGAACACGCGCGCAAGACACCTCAAATACGCGGACGCTTTCCTGTATATGGTTGACCCGATGCAGACGGGAGCCGCGCAGAGACTTGCCGCTCTCAATGCCAACGCGAGTGCGGACTATATCCTTGGCAGAGGCGATGCGGTGAAGATACTTGAATCCTTCTTCACGCAGGATATTGATTTCAAGGATAAGCCGACTGCGATCGTGCTCACCAAGAGCGATCTGCTCAAATCCACGGAGACGACGCAGCGCTATTTCAGCCGCGACAGCATAATCTACCGGCAGTGCGAGCATAAGGGCTGGCTCGATATGGAGCAGGTAACACAGATGAACACCGAGGTACACAACTTCTTCGGCATCACCGCTCCGCTGTTCCGGAAGAACGTTGACTTTATGTTCAACAATGTCGGATATTTCGCGGTATCGGCACTCGGCGGACCTACCGAGACCGTAAAGACCGAGGACAACACCGAGCGCAAGAAGATCGCCGGCGGAATACCGCAGGAGATACGCGTTGAGGAGCCGTTCCTATGGATACTCGCGCAGCTCGGCATTGTACCCGACAAGCCGCCCGAGGAGCCCAAGCAGAAGCAGACCGGCGGCGGGCTGTTCAAGAGACTGTTTTCAAGATAACGATAATAATTTTGGAGGAAATCCGTTATGGCATATCAGCATTTGTTCGGAAGCGCGACAGGAGGCTCGTCCGGAGCCGGTTACAGGACGCTCGCGGCAACAGAGGAATTTTACAATGTAATGTCCGACGACGAGCTCAGCAGCTACAATAACTACTCGTTCATCGGCGATCACCCTGTGAAGTTCTACTGCTGCTACAAGGAGTACAAACAGTGCTTCATACAGTCCGCGATATCGTTCGAGTACGATTATGTGGGCAGAGATTCGTCCGTTGCGTACACTCTCGTGCTTAACGAGAACGAGACAAAAAAGATACTTGATGAGCATATCCGTCCGTTCAACCCGGATATGTTCATAAACTCGAAATCCGGCGATTTCGCACGTCCGCGCAGTGAGAAGCTGCCGTCCGTGCAGTACCGTTTTGATGAATGTACCCCGCGTGAGCACAACGCCGCGTTCATATCGAAGTATTTCCGCAGCGACATTTTCGCGCAGTTCCTGCTTTCGCTCTTCCTTTCCGCAGAGAACGGCAACCCGATATTCGTAGCGCTTCCCGGCAGCTATACCGAGGCTTCCCGCGCGGCTGTCGAGCTTATGAATATCATAATTCCCGCGTTCCCGGCGGAGTACCGCAAGAAGCTCGGCTTTATGACGCACGTTACCGACACCTACGCGGTTGAGGATATCAGCATTTATTTCGTAAGCGGCATAGACCTGAGCCGACAGTATATGAACAGCGCGTACTGCTTTGACATATCCTCCGAAAAGCCGTATATAAGCGGCGTTGACTCGATTGACGTAAAGGAGTATTTCGAGCTTCTGCGCACAGTCATGAGCAACATTCTCTCGTATGATTTCGAGGCTCTTAACGGCTTCTTCAACGATATCCTGCCGAAGCTCGACGCAAGAGACAGATACAACCTTGAGAAGATAAACGAGATATACTTCATGTGGAAGTTCCTGTCCGGCACCGAGGAAACACAGCTTGACAGCGACACCGCCTGCACCGTCATTTCCTCGTTCTACAGCTTCTACAATATGGTTGACAACAAGGCACAGTTCCTTAACCGCATCAACGGATACTGGGAAAAGGAGATAGAGAAGTGCAAGGCGGGCGGCTATGCTCCGAGCATGGCTGTTTTCGATATCGTTGACGGCTATTACAAGACCTTCGGTGAGGACGACAGGCGACAGGCGCAGCGAATCTGGTCATTCGCGCTTATCTACACCGTTTCCGAGAACAATTTCAGCATATACAACCGCCTCACATCGCCGGATTACGATCATTCACAGCTTGCCGAGGACGTGTTCATGTACATCTCGTACATTTATATCGGCTTCCTGCAGCGCCGCGACAAGAACGCAAGCATAGGCGCAGTCTATGAAAAGATCGCGGGCGGTTACGGCGAGCGCGAGACCGCTGACGGCAACAGCACCCGTATTATCCGTGCTCTCGGACTGCTTGCGGCAGTAACGGAAAAGTATTACGAAGATATGGGACTGAAAAAGGTGGATCAGTACGAGTTCTACTCGGCAGGCTTCCTCAAATATTATGACGAGCCCGTGTCAAAGATGCTGAAGGAGGTTCCGCTCACCCGCAAGTTCGATCTTATGAACGAGATCAAAAACGCAGTACACGCCGAGGACAACCCGATCTCACCCGATGATGCGAGCCTCGGAAAGAACATCTACGATCATTTCCACAACGGCGCGTTCCTGCCTGCCGTAGCCGAGGGATTTACAAACGATAGCGTATCCGCGATCGCGGGCGACAGAAAGCTCGTATCGCAGACTGCGGACGATATTGCGGAATACCCCGGACTGGCGAATTTCCCGATAGTGTCGCTGTTCCAGCATTTCAGCGCGATAATCAACGGTACACGCGATCTTATAGTACTGCGTGAGCTCAGCGAGCTTGTCAACAAGCCCGATATGCAGGAAATGCTCACCGGCTGGGTGAAGATCTACTGCTCCGCAAATCCAGAGCTTACAATGCTTCTGTTCGCGAACACGAGATGCCATATCGACGACAAGGGCATTATGGTTTACGAGACTGATTTCTTTGAGACGTTCAGAATGTATTATGATGATATCAGTCACGACAACGAGAAGATGATGCACGAGCTCAACCAGTTTGCCGGTGAGCTTGAATCGGCAAGCAACCGCGCGGAATACAAGGCACTCGGACTTTCCGCGTACAAGGAGCCGACTGCCCGCTTCATCAACGCATATCTGTTCGATAAGTACGCAGATAAGAAAGCGTACAAGGAAAATGAAGCAAGGGTCAAGAAGTATGACCGTATCAAATTCCTCCGCACTCTCGCTCCCGCACCCGATAAAAAGCGTAAGCGCTTCGGAAAAAAGTGACAGAAAAATAACAAAACAGCTTGCAACAATTTGCTGCAAGCTGTTTATTTTTTGATCAAGTCTGAATTTTGTCACGACGGGTAGCATGAGAGGGAAACCTGCTTGTTGTCCCAGTGAGCGGTGTAGGTGAAGTCGTCCTCACCATTACTGTTGACTTTTATAGTTCTGCGTATCTCAATGGTGTTGACAAATTTTGTGTTTACGTCGTAAACCTTGATACGGAAGATGTTCGGGTTTTCAAGGTCACGGCGAAGTGTCGTCATAAGCACATAGCGGTTGTAGCATTTGCCGTCATCGCCGTCCCAGAAGATCTTGGTCACGAGCGGGGTACCGGTTGCGAGTATCGACTTTACCTTGCTGAAATCGTCGTCGCTGTTCAGCGAGAAATTCATTCCCGTGCCGCGGTACGAATCGTAGTACAGTATCGCGTTTATCATCGCGTAGTCGTTTTCGCTGTACTTTGTGCGTATAGTTGACATATTGTGGTTCGGTACAAGTATCTCCGCCGACGTCCAGCCCGTACCGGGCTCGTCGTAGGGTATCGTTATCTTGCTCCAGCCCTTGTCCTGCGATGCTTTTGCGTCGTCCGAGCTTACTTTCAGAGTATCGCCGGTGCTGAGGAAGTTGAGGTAGTTCTCGGGTTTGAGCCACGGCTCCTGCATTATCTGGAGAATTACCTTGCGCAGAGGCTCGGCTGTATTTATGGTGGAACCCTCAAATGTGAAGTCGGTGCCGGTCTCGGGATTCTTTGCCGACTGCGGAACGAGGTTTCTGAACCAGTCTCTCGCAAGCGCAACCATACCGTAATCAAGTGTCTGCGATTCGAGAGATTTGAAGTTCTGGAAGCTGAATCCGTTGAAATCTGGATCAAATCCGGTGTCGTACAGCGTGTAGCTGTCGGGCTTTCCGTCGAGGTCATCATCCACGATATCGTCCTTCATGGAAGCTATCATCGTTGAGTACAGACCTTCGAGGATATTTGCCTCGGAAATGGGGTAGTAGTCGCCGCCCGTGCTCTCGGCAATTCGCGTGAGCAGCTCGGTATCAACCTCGTCGCCGAGACCTATTGTAATGATAGTAACATTCTTTGCCTTTGCAAGGGTCACGATATCGTTTAAAGAATATCCGCCGTTGTCCGTGGAAATACCGTCTGTGAGCAGTACGATGACGTTTCTCTGACCCTTTGTCGAGTCGTCGAAATAGCTCAGTCCCTGAATAAGCGCGATCTCAACGCAGGTGCCGTCGAAGCCGGGACCCAAGTTGCGGATTGAATTTATCGCGGGGATAAGGTGGGACTTGTCGGCATCAAAATCGCAGATATGCTTGAATTCATAGGTGAAAGCGGAAACTGCGAATTTAACGTTTTTATCAACGCCGGTGACAAGGTTTCTGGCGAACGAAAGGCGCTTGAAATTAACGTCGCTTTCCTTCGAGGTGGACTGTATCGACTTGGGGTACATGGAGCCGGAGTTGTCGATAAGCAGGTGAATGTTCATGATACCGCTCTCAAAGGCGAGTGCCGCCTGATGAATGACATTCTCGGCACCGAGTACGAAAACGCCGTTTGAGTGCAGCTCGCAGCTTACGGTATTATTTTCCTCGTTTACGGAAGCACCAACGGGATTGTACTTTTTGAGGTACGGGTCAAACTGGTAGATACGCAGGTTGTTTGTGGTAACGCCCGAGATCATAAGGTCATCGGGATCGTAGTTGAAGGTAAGTGTAGCCTTTTCAAATCCGCCCTCGCAGTAGAACTCGTATGGTGCGGTGATAGCGCCGGCGTTTGAGGTAACGGCATTGAGCAGGAGCTTATCGACGGTTGCGCCGTAGATACTGCCCTTACCGGAAACGGAAACGGAACCTTCGCCGAAGTTTATGACGCGTGAAAAACGCCGCTCGGAATCTTTGGTAACGCCGTCGGTAATGAGATCTGAGGGATCGAGTCCCGCAAGCACCTCAATGCCGTCCTTTATCCCGTCTCCGTCCGTATCGGCGAGGTTAGGATCGGTCTTATATGTACTTTCGTCTTTGTCTGAAAGAGAATCCGCGTCGGTGTCGCCGGAGATGACTTTGGTTTTGCTGACGATCTCCTCGCTGTTTTTAATGCCGTCGTAGTCGTAATCGGAATCGGCATCAAGCTCTTCGACGGAGTTGAAGGTGTCGGGGTAGAATTTATTGAAGTTGTACTTGAGAGCAGCAATCTTGTTATCCTCGTTTGCCTTAACGGCGAGGTATATCAGAATACCGCCGAGTACGACAACAATTGCCGCGATTGCGATTATGATGGTTTTTGCCTTTTTGGAGCCGCTGTCCGCTCCGGAATTTTTATTAAAAGCCATTAAATGATCTGCCTTTCGGAATTACTGTAGAGAAAGAAAATGGTATACTGTAACTTATATTATAACATATTTTAAGCCTTAGGTCAATGAAAAAAGAACAATTCGCCCATTTTTCGGCTATTTCCATAAACAAAAGTGTTAATTCTGCACAAGGCAGGCAGTAGCTGTATTTAACAGTAAGTTCTATGGGAAACTATTGTTTGAAATGAATGGGGGTTGGCGAAAACTCCGTCTGCAAATAATGCAAAACGGTTTAAATCGGGCATAAAAACGCTGCGAACCGGTGTAGCTCCGTTTTTAGCTTTTCTCTGCTATTTAAGAAATGGAGTCTTTGCCAACCCTACTGCATTTCTCAATATGGCTGCCCGTTGATGTATCTTAGAAATACTGCATTAGATTTATCGGAAGTTTATTTAATGCACTCATCGTGCGCGCTTATGGAAACTTCCTTACGGCATCGTGCCGTAGGGTGTCTCCCCGAACGCGGGGAGGTGATGTTTTCGCTTGCGAAAACGGCAGAGGGGCTGACCGACAGACTCAGAGCCCCCGTATCAAAACTCTCAAATCTCTTAAAAGTCTTTAGAAAGTCTCTGTTTTCTTCTTGGACTTTCTCTTACGGAGCAGGGATCTGATGAGAGCGTATGCCGCGATCGAGAGCCAGACTATGATGAGGACGGCAATCAGCGCGACAGAGCCGTCGGGGAGCTCTCCGAGATCCGCCTTGCCCTCTGCGGTGATGCTGTCGAGGCGGTACAGTGCTTCGGTGTCTTTGTAGAGCTTGTCAAAGTACGCGTCGGTTATCTTTTCCTTGCGGCGTGTGGATTTTGCTGTGCTCTCTATCAGGTAGCCCGCTGCGTCACGGAGCGACGCGGAGCCGTTGAACACGGGAGTTATGAACGTATTGCCTATATTGTGGAGCAGGAGCTGTGTTGCTTCTATCTTCACATGATAATGCTCGTCGTTATCGGAGCCGCTCATTGAAAGGTACTCTGCATATTCCTGTGAGTTTCGTGCCTTTGCCGTGACGGGGATATATCCCTCGGTCTTGGCGTAGGCTATCTGCACGTCGTTTGTGAGCAGGAACTGCATAAACAGCCACGATGCGAGCACTTGCTGCGGATCGTCCTTGTTGAACAGGCAGACGGAGGGACCCTGCGATATCATCTTCGGGTCCGATGTGTTATACTGCGGAATGGGTCTTACCACCGTTTCAAAATCAACGATAGAATCCTTGCTTATATCCTGATGACCCGCGCCGCTACCCATCCATGTCGCTCCTGCTGTGGAGTCTATCGCGAAAATGCACTGTCCCGCGTTGAGGAAGTTTCCGGGATAGCTCGATATCTTGAATGTCGAGAAAGAGCCGCTTGCGACGTGCTCCGAGACTGTGCGGAGTATTTCTTTCGTCTCTTCGCTGAAAAGTCCGATATTGCCCGCATCGTCCGAGTAGCCCGCATCGAGCTGCTTTAACATCTGTATCATCATATTGTCGGTGGACTTGTAGATGAACGGTATCATTACCTTCTGTCCGTTTATCTTGAATGTCCCGTCCGCGTTCTTTTCCATTGCCGCTTCGGAGACCTCCCAGATATAATCCCACGTCAGCACGTCCGGAACCTCATAACCGAGCTGCTCCACCATATCCTTGTTGATATAGCAGGCTTCTGTTGAGCGCATATACGGCAGGGCGTAGTGCTGCCCCGAGAGTATGCACTCGTCGGTGTATTTCTGTATCATCTCGTCCTTTGTCGGCGCGTCGAACTTCACCTTCTCGCCGCCGAGACCGTAGTTCCTGTCGTCGATCAGGCTGTCGAGCGGCACTACCGTATTCTCCCCCGTCATATATGTGGCGATATGATCGGGGTAGGTGATGCACACGTCCGGCGTAGTCTTTGTGGGGATATTCGTGATAACATCGTTGTAGATCTTGCCGTAATCCGTGTAAAGGCGCATATTTACGGTAACATTCGGATAATAGGATTCAAAATCCTCGATCGCCTTTTTGTATATATCCGTCTGCGTTTTGTTTGTGTCGTTCTTCGCCCAGAATGTTATCTCGATGTTCCTGCTCTCGTCAAACGAAGTAGGTATAGAAAAACTGTTCGTTGCGCGTGAGCCGTGGCAGCCGGACAAAGACGTAACCAGCATGACCGCCGCCGATAATACCGCAGCCGCTTTTACTGCAAATCTCATCCTTTTGTTCCTCCCCGCGAAACGCCTTCCATTATCTTCTTTCTGAATATCACGAAAAGTACGATAAGCGGCAGGGATATCACAACGACAGCCGCCATCATAGCCGGGATATTCTCTCTTCCGAAGCCGTTCTCGCGTATCTCCTGTATTCCGTTAGACACGAGAAAGTATGCCTTGTCGTCGGTGATGAGGCGAGGCCAGATATAGGAGTTCCAGCACTCTATCACCTTCAGAATGATTATTGTGATTATCGTGGGCTTGCATATCGGTATCATCACTTTTATCAGATATTTGAAGTCCGATGTCCCGTCCACTTTAGCCGCCTTGTACAGCTCGTCGGGTATCTGCTCGAAATTTTCCTTGAGCAGGTAAATGAAGAATACCGATGTTACCGACGGCAGTATCAGACCGCTGAATGTGTTGCGCATACCGAGATCGGTTATCGTCTGGAAATTCGTGATTATCACAAGCTCGTTCGGTATCATCATCAAAGCGAGAAACAGCGTGAAAAGCAGGTTCCTGCCGCGAAATTCGAGCCGCGAGAATGCGAATGCCGCCGGTACCGTCACGATCAGCATAAGTGCCGTGGTTATCACCGTGAATATCAGTGTGTTCACAAAATACTGCCCGAGCGGTACAGCCGAGAATGCCTCGACGTAGTTGTCCGCGGTGGGGGAGAGCGTGAAGAACTGTGGGATATACTCCGAGCTGTACGCGCCGTAATCCTTCACCGATGTGAGCAGCATCCAGTAAAACGGGAACAGCACCATAAGCGCCCACAGTGACAGCATCAGATACACAAGCACCGTCATTATGTGTATGTGCTTTTTCTTCTTTTTTACCGGGACAGCGCTGCTGCCGGCGGTCTTGTTTTCATTAATATCGTTCATATCTTCACCGTCAATAATGCACTTTCTTCTTGCTTATCATAAGGTTTATAACCGTTATGGTGAGCACTATCACAAACAGTATTATAGCTGCCGCGGACGCGTAGGAGGGATATCCGCCGCTGTCGCCGTACAGCATATCGTAGATGTAGCCGACGATCGTGTTCATTCCCGCCGCGTTGAGGTCAGTACCGAACAGAGCAACCGAGTCGCTGTACGCTTTGAATGCGCCGATAAATCCCGTTATCACGAGGTAGAATATCATCGGCGATATCATCGGGAGCGTTATTCTTGTGAACATTCTCAGCTTCGATGTTCCGTCGATACGCGCCGCCTTGTAGTACATCTCATTCACGGACGCGAGTGCGCTTGTGAGTATCAGCACCTTGAACGGCAGCACTATCCATATTGTGTATAAGCACAGCACGAACATCTTCGCCCAGTACGGACCGTCTATGAAATCGACAGAGCCTCCGCCGAAAATGCCGATGAACGCGTTTACAAGACCGTCCGAGTATGCAGTCTTCTTGAAAAGTATCATAAATACAAGTCCGACCGCGAGCGTGTTTGTCACATAGGGCAGAAAATATATCGTCTGGAACAGATTGCGCAGCCATTTGATCGAGTTGAGACCGAGGGATATCAGCAACGCGAAGCCCGTTGACAGCGGCACTGTTATTATGACCAGCAGGAACGTGTTTTTGAGCGCCTGCATAAAATACGGGTCATGCAGGACATAGGAGAAATTGTACGTTCCTATGCCGAATGAGGTCTGCGAAGCGGAGTTGTAGCCCTCCTCGAACGAATACACGAAAACGTCGATGAGCGGGTAGAACATGAACGCTCCGAGAAATATGATCGCGGGCAGCAGGTAAAGCCACGCCTTGAAACCGTTTTTCTTCATTTTTCCTCCGTTAATTCGTTGAGAAGAAGATTCGTTCTTCCGTTTCGCGGTCAAATATGAAAATCTTCCTCGGTTTCACCGAGAAGCGTATTTCACCGCGTTTATTGTCCTTTTCGTGGATCGGGTCAAACACCGCGTTGGTTTTGCGGTCAAGCGCTTCATTTACCGTGGAGAGCTGCATAGCGTCCTCCGAGTCGATTATCGAGCGTATTATTTCACCCTCCTGCGCATAGTGCGTGGAAAGAATGCTCGTGTCGCGTCCCATTACCTCAACGCCTTTGAGTCGACATTTCAGCCCGCCTTGCTCGTCCGGTATGAAGCCCTCCGGTCTTATTCCGGCGTATATCGCTCTGTTTTCAACGCCCTTTACCGGCATTACCGGGTCATCGCCGATGTAAATGCGTCCGTGCTTTATAGCACCGACGAATACGTTTATGGCGGGAGTGCCGAGGAACTTAGCGACAAACAGGTTCTTCGGATCGTCATATACGGTCTGCGGCTTGTCTATCTGCTGGATCTTGCCGCTCTTCATTACCACGATTAGATCGGAAATACTCATTGCTTCCTCCTGATCGTGTGTGACGAATATCGTGGTAATTCCCGTTTCGCGCTGTATGCGTCTTATCTCCTCACGCGTCTGGAGCCTCAGTCTCGCGTCGAGGTTGGAGAGCGGCTCGTCGAGCAGCAGCACTCTCGGGCGCTTTACGAGCGCTCGTGCGATAGCGACACGCTGCTGCTGACCGCCGGAGAGCTCGCTGGGCTTTCTTTCCATAAGCTCTTCGATCTGCACGAGTCTTGCCGCCTCGTAAGCCTTATCGACCATACGCTCCTTTGACAGCTTCTTATTGCCTTTGAGGTTTTCGAGCGGGAAAGTGATGTTTTTCAGCACGCTGAGGTGCGGATAAAGCGCGTAGTTCTGGAAAACAAGACCGATACCGCGGTTTTCCGCCGCAACGTCGGTAACATCCTCGTCGTCGAAGAATATCCGGCCGGAAGTAGGAATTTCAAGACCCGAAATAAGGTTTAGCGCGGTACTTTTGCCGCAGCCGGAGGGTCCGAGCAGACCTATGAGCTTTCCGTCGGGTATCTCGAAGTTGAAATTATCTACCGCAACAACGTCCGGACCGCCTTTTTTGCTGCGGTTGGGAAATTTTTTTGTAAGGTTTTCAAGTCTGATCTTCATTTTTCTTGTCTCCGTTCTTATCGTTTCTTACGAAGTAATGTCGTGCGAGAGAGGTGGAAAGTCCGTCAAGACCGGGGTAGAGTATGCGCTCGCTGATGTTGAACTGATCGAGCATGTCGCGCACAGCCCAGCGTATTTCTTTTTTGATTATGTATCTTACGGTGTGATCGGTGCGTTTATCGAGAAAGTCCTCGATATCCGTTATACCCGAGGGAATTATCGAGAAGAACGAGTATTGGTTTATAATACGCTGATCGACGGAAGGCGGCTCTATGTTCACGAACGCCTCCGATCCCATGTCTATATCATACTGCTCGATATTGTCAACTATTGAGGTGAGCGCGTCCACGCTGAACACGAACGAGCCCTGTCTTTTCATGGCGTCGCGGTATCTGCGCGGCAGGTTCTTGTTAGCGTTCTGCATATCTATGCGCCATACAACACAGTCGCGCTTGTCGAGCTTGTCGAAGTTGCGCTCGGAGTGTGCGAAGTGAAGTGCGATGAGCGGGGAATATGTCCAGTCGAGCAGACGTGTCGGCAGTCCGTGGTGCTGTCCTATCATCATCTGCTTCCAGATCGACGAGCTGAGCGTCGGGTCAGCGATACACGCGTACTTGTTGAAGTTGCGCAGGATGGAGGATTCAAGCTGTTTGTGCAGGTGCTTGCAGTTAAGCCGCAGGCTGGTGGTGAGTTTATATGAAGAGTCGGGCATGCCGCGGTAGAAATATGGGCTGCGCACGCGGTTGATATCGGGATTGAACTTCTGCTCGGATATCAGCTTCATTATGCCGTCTATACTGTCGATAACAATTGTTTCTATCATATTTTACAGCTCCGTTTTTACAAAATTATCAACTTTCATTATATAACAATCCGCGTTAAAAGTCAATATCGGGGAAACAAAAAAAGGGCAGGGAACTACACGTTCTCTGCCCTTTTATTTATCCTGTAAAAGCTCGAACAACTCTCTCCCTTAACTGCGAAGCATTTAAAGTTTTTTGAGGAGGGGGTCTGCTGAAGGTTTCTTTTATCGCCGCATCCTTGCGGCGTTTCGGAAACCTTCTGTACGACATCCTGTCGTAGGGGAAAACCTTTTGTTCCGCAAGGATGCGCAGGAGAAGTTTTCCAAAAGCGCGCACGATGCGCGCATAAAGGAGAAAACTTCGATTCCGCAAGGATGCGCAGGAGAAGTTTTCCAAAAGCGCGCACGATGCGCGCATAAAGGAGAAAACTTCGATTCACAAAAGGTTTTCCCCAAGTCTCAAGCGATAACGATCATTCCGAGATATCGTAAGGGAGGAGCTTTATGAGCTTATCCTGCGGAACGATATCCTTGAGAAGGTTGACGGTCTGTGCGATCTCTGTCTCGTTTTCGGGGAGATTGTGGGTGAAGACGATACGGATATCGGAGACATCGGGAACGGAGTAACCGAGGACGGAGAGCGCGTTTGCGATAAGCCCAAGTCTTATTCTGAGACCTTCGCTGAAATAGCTCTCCTTGATCTTGGTCATCTGCTCGAAGGCGAGGAGCTTGTACTTCATTGCCACACCGGAGCTGTTGCCGGAAAAGCTCTCGTCGCTGAGGCAGGGAACACCGCTGAACTTGTGGATATCACTCTCCAGCGAACGGCGCAGGATATCTACCGCGCTTTCGTCGAACTGCCTTGTGAGCCACTTCGCGTCTCCGGTGTCGTCCATTGTCATTACGCCGTACTTCTTGATCGCGTTGAATGTGTCCTTTTCCTCCTCCTCGGTATCTCCGAGAATCTGCCCCTTGATGACGAGCAGGGAATCAACGAACTGCTCCTTATCGTTTACACGGTCTGACTGGAGAGTGTTGTATGCGTCGATGAGCGTTGTTACCTGCTCGAAGTCGCCCTGCTTGTCCCAATTGTTGTAATACTCTATCACCGGTACATCGCCGAAGTAATGCTCGGTGGGCTCGCTCACATTCAGCACCGCGAATGAGGGCGACGCGGTAAATTCGCAGATCGTGCTCCTGTCGCAGAGATACACCCTGTATCCTGTGCGGTAACCGTTCCCGTCGCCTATCGGTGTATAATATACGCCGAACAGCGGCTTCTGCTGCACCGTGTCGTCATACACCACGAACGCGTAGCGCGGGTCAAGACTGACCAGCATTATCTCCGCATCCGCCGTCATATACAGCATTTCATAGGATACTCCGAATATTGAGCCGTAACGAGCGAGATCAATGTCCTCGGTGTCACTGTCGCAGCGTTTCAGCACATTCCTGATCGCGGATATATCCTTGTCGCTCATGCTGACATATCTAACCGGCGAGCCGAGAAAATACCCTGTCGTGCAGTCCGTGATATACTTCGCGTGGTTGCACACAAGCCTGTTGTTTGCGGCATTCCTGTCCTTTGTGCGGGAGAGTATGCCGTGCTCGCCTATATAGTAGTTGTAAAGGCGGTCAAGCCTTTCGTTGCCGAGCTCGTGCTTTAGAATGAACTTGACCGCGAGCTGCGGCGTTATCTTTGTGTTTTCGGGAATTGTAAACATTTCTTTCTCCTTTTCCGTTTTCTTTTCAAATGAATAAAGCGTCCGGGTCCCGTCACGATTCGGAACCGCAGCCGTAAGGCTGCTCCACAATTGTCAATTATTCTCGTGTTACACTCCGAGCTTTCTTCTGTCAAACGTGCTTACGACGCGGCGGTTGAAGCGTTCTTCAAGAGCATAGCGAACGGCATCTATCGTATGGTTGTCACGATCGGGGAAGCCGCTGCGGAACCCGCCGTATCCGTCCTCGTCGAGCTTGTAGCCCGTAAACTCACGCGCTGCGTTCGGGCAGCGCACCGGGTCAATGATGATCGCGTTCAGGTCACACAGCCGCCTGATGCCGTATTCCACCGAGCCCTGTCCCTTTTTCGCGGCGCGTATGTTCAGCCCTCTTGCGCGAAGCTCGTCATTCGAGCGCGGCTCGGCGCTGTCCGCGGTAATAAGGTAATTCCCGCCGTTCAGCGCTTTTATCGCCTCCGCGATCTCGTCGAAGCGCGCACCGCAGCGATAAAACTCCCGGTAGATATAGAGCGTGCGTGAGCTGTGCTCGTAAGCCGTACAGATATACACGAACGGGTCTGCGCCGTAACCCCAGTCTATACCGCGGTATGTGCGGTCAAAGCTGTCTGCTTTATCATCGGGTATGGTCTGCAGTCTGACGTTCGTGAACACCTCGGCTCCCGTGCCTGTCTGTTCTCCGAGATATTCGTTCGCGTAGCGTTTCGGATCCGATTGTTTCAGATATTCCGCTTCCGCGATAAATGCCTGTCCGAGCCATTCGGGCGGTACGTCTCTGTAATCGCTCCTGTGCGTGAGCCTGTCCGGGCGCGGCTTCGCAAACTCGCGGTTGACCCATGAGGCGGCGGAGCGAGGGGGATTGTAGGTGTAGAAGCAAAAAAATAAGCCGCTCCCTCTCATAAGCGACTGATTTATCACATCTAATTCTCGAACCCCGGAAAACTCGTCCGTTTCCTCGTACCAGATATACTTGATATACCCGGACGCGCATTTGACGGATTTGAACTTGCGCGGATCGTCCGCACCGCGGAAGATGATTCGCTGTCCGGTGGGCTTATAGACGATCTCGGGAATGCTCACATGACTGTCCCAGAGGTCTGCGGCACCTAACGCGTCTATTGCCCACAAAACCTGTTCGTACACGCTTTCGCGTATCGTTCTGCCTATCTTTCGTATAACGACGGCGTTTGCGCTGCTGTCCGCCATTATCCCTCTCACGATCTCAAGGCTGACGAACGAGGATTTACAGCTTCCTCTCCCTCCGTACAGAACATAGTGCGTATGCGCGGCTGCGGCGATATCACGGTGAACGGCGCGGAATGAGGGAGCTATGAGCGAATCAAAGCATATCCGTCTTGTCACCGTCATAGATCACCACTCTCGGCGGGCTGTCCTCATCGGTAGCACCGCTTTCGAGACCGAGATACCGTCCGAGCTTGAATGCCGCGCTCATACGATCCTTGTCGCTGAGCTCCTCGTTGCGCATCACCGCCGTCAGAAATTCGAGTATCTCGTCCCTGTCGGCAGCCTTCTTTTTTCTTCTTGCAGCCATATCACATCACTCCTTTCCGGCGTTGCCGAAGTTGCATAAAGACCCGTGAAAGCCGTCCGATACACCTTTACCGTAAAAATGCAAATCCCCCGCGGGAAGCGGAGGATTTGAGATAATTATTCGGAAAAGTCTCTGATCGTCTCTTTACACGAGCCTACAATAGCAATATAGCACATTTTTCTATGACAAACAATGACATTTGCGAAAAAAATGATTTTATTTTGAAGAAAATGGTCTAATACCATGTTTTTTGATCCGTCGTCCGCAGGACGACATCACAATTGTAAACTGTAAACTCGTTCACGCCCACGGGTTGGTGCTCTCAGGCGGTCTGATACCGACGAGAATGAACTGCTCCCACAGGTACCATTTGCCGTCCTTTGCCTTGCGGAGCTGCACGAAACGCTGGCTGTCGGCACCGCCGGAGGTGAGGAACATCTTCGCGTAGCCCTCGTTCTGGTAGGAATACGGGTTCTCGCTTACCGTAACGGTGTACGGCTCGGAGGGCTTATAGTCGTTCGCGGGAACAGCCCCCTTGAAGTACGAGCGCGGAACATAATCCGCGTCACGGAATCTGTCCTTGATAAAGCTGTATTCCGCGGGATTTATCGTGCGCGGTCCGCTTACAAATTCGTACATCTTTTTGGAAAGCTCCGCGTCCTGCGGGTAGAAGCAAAGCGCGAGAACAACCATAGCCGCTGTGTCGAACGGCGTGGAAAGTGCAGCCTGCGGAAGCGCTGTGAACTGCTCGAATGTGTCCGGCAAGGTTGAAAATACAACATCTACCGACTTGTTGCCGCCTGTCTGTGCGGTGGTCTCCGCGGGCTTGCCTATGTTATCAAAAAGTCCCATTTTTTATCCTCCTGTAATCATCCAACCGGTACGAGCTCGGGTCCCGCAAGTCGGCTGTAATCCGTAAAGTCGTAGATCTTCACATTTTCGGCGTTGTTTGTCACAACCTGTCCGTTCTCACCGCTTATGAACGGTCTCCACTGAAAGCTCTTGCCGTCCTTGTCGGTTATCTCCACAACAACATCGGGGAATATGTCGCTTACGTTGCATTTCAGCAGCAGCGGCTCCGCGTTTTCGCCCTTGTAGATGACATTTCCGAGGGATTCCTTCGCGGTATCGTAGTCGATAACGTTTTCGTATATCGTCACTTTTCCTTCAACGTCGCGCGGAACGATGAGATAAAGCTCGGTGCCGTCCTTTGTTGAGGCAAAGTGATTGCCGGGCATCCCGATATAGATGTTGCACTCTTCCGCCGTGCCGGTGCTTTCGAGGATATTGTTTATGTAGAGACCGTCAATGCCGGGATCGTTCGCGGAAGCGTCAATATATCCGAGATATCTCACACCGAAGAGATAGCCTTCCTCGTTAAGTATCTTTTTCTGCGGTGCGAAGGAGCCTGTCATATCCTCCGGATCGGCTGACCCGTTCATATCGCTCTCGCTGCCTGCCGCCATAACGAGATCGACTTCATTTCCAAGGACATCGGTACCCTTGCCGGTGAAGCGGTCAACGGTGTACCAGTCACCTGTTGCGGTATGGTCGTCAACAACATCATAGAGATGTATCACGATCATGCCGTTTTCGTCTATTTCGGAATCGACTACCGCGGGAACATATCCGTCATGGTTTCCGGCATAGTAAGCCTTTGCCATGTCGCCCAGCTCCATATTGCTGTAAAATTTGAAGCTGTCCGCGCTGCCCTGATATACGAGATGCTCTACGCGTCCGTCTTCCCATTTGATCTCGGCAATGTCGTTATCGTGCGAAATAACAGTCATTTTGCTGAAATTGCCCGCTGCGGCGATCTCAAACGTGTACTCCGCGCCGTCTCTGGTGTAGCCGAAGGGAACGCCCGAGCCGATATCCTGGAATATGATGTTGCCGGAACCGTCGTCGCGGAATGTGTAATAGCTGTCAGGGTCATAATCGCTTGTTGCCCACCATACGCCGGTCTGCAGCTCGTAGTCGGAATCCTCGTCCGAGCCTTCCTCGCTTCCGGCGCTGTCGTCGCCGTCCATTATCTTCACGTTTTCGGGGAGCACATAGAGGTATCTCACATCATACTCGCCGATGCCCACAACACCGGTTATCTCAACATGGGAATCCTCGGGCGGGTAGTCGTTCTTATCGGCAGCGTCCACCAATATCCATGTGAAGCCGCGGGAGGAGCCGTCCTCCTGCTTCTGCATCATAGCGTTTCCGGTCATTCTTCTCTGGGCAATGCCCTCACATTTTACGATCTTGCCGTCGTACTTCCCGGCGAGCATATCGTTTGTGAAGTTCACGATCTGTTCACCGCTGTCGAACGGGATAGTCACGTCGATCTTGCTGTAGTCGGCGGTCTTGGGATCAATCTCTCCGGAAGCAGCTTCGGTCTGTGCTTCGCTTGTTTCAGCCGCGGCGGTAGTCCCGGCAGCCTCGGTGTTATTTTCGGAAGCGGCGGGAGCCGTTGTGCCTGCGGGGGCGTTCTGCGGTGCGCACGAAACTGCGCCGAGCATAAGAGCGGCGATTATTGCTGTTGTCAGCGCCTTTTTCATATCATATTTCAATTTTTTGTACTCCTTTCGGAATATTTTTGCGTATTATAACACTAAAACATTATATCATAATCCCGGTGCAAAATCAACACATTTTTGCAAAAAATCTCCCGTCCGACAACGAACGGGAGATAATTCATAATATCTATAATATTTTTCAGACTTCCGATTTTCCGTGTTACGGGATTCGCAGCGGAGCGTTCCCGCCGCCGTCCGCGCAGGACAAAGCGCGTGAGCGCAGAAGAAATCTGCACAATCTTTCTTATTCTACTCTGCCGGCTCTGCTTTCTTTAAGGATAACGTCGTGGGAGCCGCCTTCGACGATACTTGTCGAGGACACGAGGGTGAGCTTTGCTTTTTCACGGAATTCCGGTATGGTAAGACTGCCGCAGTTGCACATAGTCGAGCGAACCTTGGAGAGTGTCTGTGTTACATTTGATTTGAGCGAGCCGGCATACGGAACATAGCTGTCAACACCCTCTTCAAACGAGAGCTTCTTGTCGCCGCCCATATCGTAGCGCTGCCAGTTTCTTGCTCTGTTGGAGCCTTCGCCCCAGTACTCCTTGACGTATGTACCGTTGAGCATGAGCTTGTTTGTCGGGGACTCGTCAAAGCGTGAGAAATAGCGTCCGAGCATTACGAAATCCGCGCCCATTGCAAGAGCGAGCGTGATGTGGTAATCCTGAACGATACCGCCGTCGGAGCATACGGGAACGTAAATGCCCGTCTCCTCGAAGTACTTGTCGCGCTCTGCGCAAACCTCGATAAGCGCGGTAGCCTGTCCTCTGCCTATACCTTTCTGCTCACGGGTGATGCAGATAGAGCCGCCGCCTATGCCTACCTTTATGAAATCGGCACCGCAGTCCGCGAGGAAGCGGAAGCCTTCCTTGTCAACAACGTTTCCGGCACCTACCTTTACGCTGTCGCCGTACTTTTCGCGTATCCACTCGATCGTGAGCTTCTGCCACTCGCTGAAGCCCTCGGAGCTGTCTATACAGAGCACGTCTGCACCGGCTTCGATGAGTGCGGGAACACGTTCCGCGTAGTCACGGGTGTTGATGCCCGCGCCGACAACGTAGCGCTTCTGCGCATCAAGCAGCTCGTTCTTGTTCTCCTTGTGGGAATCGTAGTCCTTTCTGAATACGAAGTAGAGCAGCTTTCCGTCCTTGTCGATGATCGGGAGGGAGTTAAGCTTGTGGTCCCAGATTATATCGTTCGCTTCTTTTAGAGTAGTCTCCGCGGGAGCGGTTATGAGCTTGTCAAATGTGGTCATGAAGGTGCTTACCTTCGTGTCCTTTTCCATTCTCGAAACGCGGTAATCCCTGCTTGTTACAACGCCCACGAGCTTTGTGTCAAGCGTGCCGTCCTCGGTGACCGCCATTGTGGAATGACCGGTCTTTTCCTTGAGCTTGAGCACGTCGGCAAGTGTCATTTCGGGGCTTAAATTGGAGTCGCTGGTAACATAGCCCGCTTTGTGAGCCTTTACGCGCGCTACCATAGCCGCTTCGTCCTCAACGGTCTGCGAGCCGTATATGAACGATATGCCGCCTTCCTTTGCGAGCGCGATCGCCATTCTTTCGCCGGAAACGGACTGCATGATAGCCGATACCATAGGTATGTTCATGTTTATTGCGCTTTCCTCGCCCTTCTTGAACTTAACGACGGGCGTTCTGAGGGAAACGTTTGCGGGGATACACTGTGAGGAAGAATAGCCGGGAATGATAAGATACTCGCCAAAGGTATGCGCGGGTTCCGAATAAATAAATGCCATGTCACATTCTCCTTTTCATATAAAAATCTTACATTATATTATAAACCTTTACCGACATAAAGTCAACCTTTTTTTGAAATTTTGACATCCTTTTAATACTTATCCCCGGTAAACCTGTATATCTCCCGCCGCTTTTCATACTTTCCTGCAAATTTTGCAATCATAGGCATTAAAAATTGCATTTTGCTATTGATTTTCATAAAGATATGTAGTATAATAATCCAGTAAGTGTGCATTTTGCAGGAGCACACACCATTCTTGCAAAACCGGGAGGAGCATAAAAATGCAGTCAAACCTTATTGCGGATATCGAAAAAAGAATGCCCGAATTTTCAAAAAGTCAGAAATACATCGCGAGTTATATCACGCAGCACTATGAGAAAGCCGCGTTCATGACGGCAGCAAAGCTCGGCGCGGCAGTCGGAGTAAGCGAGAGTACCGTTGTACGTTTCGCGGATGAAATGGGCTTCGACGGCTACCCGGAGATGCAGAAGGCACTCCAGAGCTACGGCAGGAACCGTCTCACTACCTTACAGCGCCTTGATATCTCGGCGGACAGGCTGAGCGGCGGGAATATGCTCAAAAGCGTTATGACGCAGGATATCGAGCGCATACGCTACACCATGGAACACATCTCGGAGGAGAGCTTTGAAGCTGCGTTGAACAAGATAATACACGCCCGCAGCATCTACATCTTCGGCGCTATGAGCAGCGATATCCTCGCACGCTTTCTCGGCAGCTATCTGAGCCTTTCGTGCAGCAGCGTCGTTCACGTTCAGCCCATAAACTCCAGCGGAATACTGCAGCAGCTCATCCGTCTCGGCAGGGAAGACGTATTCATCTCTATCTCTTTCCCGCGCTATTTCAAGAACACCCTCACCGCCACCGCCTACGCCAAAGAGTGCGGTGCGGATATCATCGCCATAACCGACTCGGAGGCATCACCGCTTGCGGAATATGCCGATCAGCTCCTGCTTGCGAGAAGCGATATCATAAGCTACGCGGACAGCCTTGCGGCACCGCTCAGCGTTATCAACGCGCTTGTCGCCGAAGTCGGAATGAAGAACAGCGCCCGCCTCGAACAGACGCTCACCAAGCTCGAAGAGCTCTGGGAAAAGAACGAAGCCTACAAGAAAGACGACGACAAATGAGAGCATTGTTTTTACCGTTGGATATAGCCGTGCTTATCGCGCTCCCGGCTCTGAGCCTGCTTGCGGGTACGGGCGCGATACCGGTATTCGGTGCGGTTGCGGGAATGGGCGCTCTGCTGATACTGTTCCTGCTTATGAACGTATTTCCGGGAATTTACCGCAACGTCACTCTGCGTGTGCAGGTGCTCGCGGGCGGCTGCGATCTGCTTATAGCGTTCCTTGTCTCGTTCAATGCCGAGACCGCGCTGCTGATATACCGCCTTGTGACCGCCGAGACCTTTGAGGACGCGGGTCTGTGGACATCCGTCGCGGTATATGCCATAACCGCCGTCATAGCGGACAGCATATGCTTCTGGAACGGCATAATCCGCACCTACCTCACCTCGTACCAGCTCGGCATCAAGACCCGCGTTCTCGCGGCGCTGTTCGGGCTTGTACCCGTAGTGAACATCGTGTTCCTTATCATCATTATCGTGAAAACACGCGGTGAAGTCGTTTATGAGACGAAATACGAAGCCCGCGAAAAGCCGCTCGCCGAGAACAAAGTCTGCGCGACGAAATACCCGATACTGCTCGTACACGGTGTATTCTTCCGGGACAGCAAGGTGCTGAACTACTGGGGGCGCGTTCCTGCGGCACTCGAACGCTGCGGAGCTGTAATACGCTACGGCAACCAGCAGTCCGCGCTTTCCGTTGCCGACAGCGCAAAGGAGCTTGCCGAGCGCATAAAAGCCGTTACGGAGGAGCTCGGCTGCGAGAAGCTCAACGTTATCGCCCACTCAAAGGGAGGGCTGGATTCGAGATACGCAATATCCAAGCTCGGCGCGGACAAGTACGTTGCTTCGCTTACTACGATAAACACACCCCACCGCGGCTGTGTGTTCGTTGAGCGGCTGTACGACTCGTTCTCGGAGAAGAACCGCCTGAGAATGGCAAAAGCCTACAACGCCGCCGCACGCAAGATCGGCGACAAGGAGCCCGATTTCCTGTCCGCAGTCGCAGACCTGCGCGAGAGCGCCTGTGCGCGCTTCAATGAAGAGATTTCCGATTCGCCGGACGTATTCTACCGCAGCATAGGCTCCGCCGCAAAGTACGCCGGGAGCGGCAGATTCCCGCTCAACGTTTCCGTTCCGTTCGTTCGCAAGACCGACGGCGAGAACGACGGGCTTGTTTCCGTCACATCAATGGAATGGGGCAGCAGCTTTCAGGTCCTGCGCGTTCCGGGGATCCGCGGCATAAGCCACGCCGACATGATAGACCTCAACCGCGAGGATATCCGGGATTTCGATGTCCGCGGCTTCTACATCGGCCTTGTCAGCGAGCTTCGAGCAGCTGGATTTTGATAATTGATAATTGACAATTGATAATTGATAATTGTGGAGTCCGCTTCGCGGACAAATTTGAATCGTGACGGGATTTCCCGGCTCTGTCTATATTATGAAATAATACCGCTCCCGTGCGCAGGAAAAGCCGCGGGAGTTTTTTTGCCGTCTATACCGTATTTTGTACCGCTTGTGTGCGTTTTGTTGAAATTCCCACTATATTATACTATAATTATCCGGGATACGGTATGCGGCATATACGCCGTTTTTCGGGAATAAGCGGAAAAACTATAAAATGCCGTCTTCCGTAATAACAAAAACGCTGTTGAGGTAAAATATGACATTCAAGATACTGCTTACCGGCAAGAACCGAAAGATCATAGCGTCGGATATATCAAAGCACATCGAGGACGAGATAGGCTGCGAGACCCTCGGCTGCCAGCCGCTCAAAAGCGAGCTTATGAACACGGTAATCTCCGAGAGACCGCGCGTCATAATAATACTGCTCAATGACGAAAGCCCCGGAGAGGTCAAGCTGTATGACATTCTCCGCGATCACGCGAGGGTGCATAACATCGCCGTGATCGTCATTGCGAACGAGGAGGACAAAAGGAACTTCATGTTCCATACCGGACTTGAAAAAATGATGTTCCTCCCGCGTCAATTCTCCCTGACAGCCCTGTGCGACAAGCTCGCGGAGCTTAAAACGGAGCTCGCCGAGGAAGAGGATATGTCGTATTTTGACGTTTATGAGAAGCCCCCGCAGCGCGAATTCCCCCGCAGACACATTCTCGCGGTGGACGACGATATCACACAGCTTGAAACGGAAAAGGAAATGCTGAAGGATTTCTTCGAGGTGACCGTGCTGAATAACGGAAAATATGTCATCCGCGCGCTGGAAAAGCTAAAGGTCGATCTCATACTGCTCGATTATATCATGCCGAAGGTATCCGGCTATGAGGTGCTGAGCATGATAAAAAGCGATCCCCGGTTCGCCGATATCCCCGTTATTTTCCTCACGGGCGTTTCCGAGAAGGAGATAGTCACAAAGACGATCAACGATTTCAAGCCGCAGGGATATCTGCTCAAGCCCGCCTCCAAGCCGGAAATGATAGCCAAGATAGTGGAGGTGCTCGGATAAGCGCCTGCCGTTCATGCCGCATTTTCCGCCGTTTGTGCCAAAACCCTTGATTTTTCACCGCTTTTTGGCTATAATTACATAGTGGAATTATATATTAAAGCGTAAGATGTGAGAATTGTACAGCACGGCGTTTCGGATAAGCCGTGAAAACGGGGGTAAATATGAGCAAAACTATCGACGAACTCGTAAAGGAAGTGCTCGCGGACGAAAAGCTCTGCAAGGAGCTCGAAGCGGACATGAGCGAGCCGCAGCGCATAATCTCGTTCCTGAAAGAACACGGCTGCGACGCGAATGTCAACGACTTTATCGCGCGGCTCGATACATACAATTGAGAGACTCTCGGCTGCAACGGACAGGAAAATGAACAGAAATACAGACAATATCACCACGGTATGCCCGCTGTTCGTATGCCGGATATGTCACACAAAAACGGGTCACCCGCACCAGAAATGGTGTACTCTGCCCGAGGAGGACATTCCGGAATGTGAAAGCTGTTTGTACCGGAATACCGCAAACGGAAAATGTACTCACCCATATAAAAAAGGCGGTATCGTGAAATGAAGAAGATAAACTTAAGATTCGAGCGCGACGAAACGCTCGGAGACATTGATATAATAGTACGCTCGGCAGAGGAGGACAGCGAGGTAAAAGCCCTCATGGACAGGATATCCTCCTCGGAAAGCGAGCTCGTCGCAGCCACGGACGGCAGCGGAACACTCAATATGATACCGGCGGCGGAGATAATACTCCTGTCGGTAAACGGCAAACAGGTCAGCATAATCACCGAAAACAACAGATTTACCGCGCGTCAGTCCCTCGGCAGCATAGAAAGCAGCCTTGACCCCGCACGCTTCGTCCGCATTTCACGCTACGAGATAGTAAATCTCTCAAAGGTGATAAAGTATGACTTCACTCTCGCCGGTACGCTCCGTATAGAGCTTGCCGGAGGTATGGAAACATGGGCGTCGCGCAGATGCATACCGCAGATACGCAGACGGCTCGCGGGAAAGGAGTGACCGGAATGCTGAAAAGAACTTTAAAACGCGGCATTATCGGCGCACTTATCGGAACGAACGCGGGTCTGATAATATCATGCCTTTCCGTGATAGCTTCAAGCGGCGGCGGCTCGATAATCTCACCGCGGATAATGGCGATGTGCGGAGACGAAGCTCACGCCCTGCTGCTGACGCTCCTGCTGTCGGGGATAATGGGATTTATCGACTGCGCCGGAATGTCATTCTATGAAATGGAAAACTGGAGCCTGTTCCGGATAATGGCATCACATCTGGTGCTTATATTCGCGGCATTTGTCCCGGTGGCATTCTTCCTCGGGTGGGTGGAAACACCGCTCGAACTGCTGATAGTCAGCATACCGATGCTCATAAGCTATTTTATAGTATATGTGATAATGTGCGCGATATATAAAAAGCAGGTAAAGGAACTCAACGAGATGCAGGAAAAAGCAATGCAGGAGCGCAAAAGCGCCTGACATAAAAGGATATTCACCGAAAGGAGGATATATTTTCGCCCCGGCAGGAAGCCGGATAAACACGATCATCTTTAGATGAAATATATGGTAAGGAAGGTTTGAAAATGAAGCAAAAATCTTTAGGGAAACGAATATTGGCTGTATTATTAGCCGTATTCATGGTATTCACGGTATTGCCGGTGCAAGCGTTCGCGTTTAATCCGGACAATTACAAGGCAACCATTCAAAATGTTAAAATCGGCGCTCCTATAACAGGCTCCGACGGCAGAAAGTATCTGCCCGCTACCGTAACTTTTACGGCTTCGGAAGATCTTGGCGATCAAAACGCCATTTTTTTCCTTGAAGGCTATCTGAAAACAAAACTTGCAAGCGGAAAATCCTCTGAAGGCATAAACGGTCTCGGGATGACACTTATTGGACCGTTAAAGCCTGACGCACTTGACGGCGCAGGTTCCAATGCATTTTCATGGTCATTCAGCGGCGGTTCTGGAATGGGCATACTGAAATACAACCTGCCGCTTCTTAATCCCGGTGAAACACAGACAGTCGAGCAAAGCCCGTATACCGGACAGATGGAAGTTAACGCTCTTACTGTCGGTGATAAGGTAACGCTCACAATAGAATCGGTTTTTAATACTTCATATATTCCCGCGGATCCCGTTACTTCAAAAGGATTCACTTTCACTATTGAAGGCGAAAGCAATTACCCTAAGAATATTACTAAAAGTGAAGATGACGACCCCAACACATGGAAAACCAAGTTCAACAGCACAAACCATTGGCAGGAATGTGTTGAAGGTCCGAAGAAGGGCGAGAAGCAGAACAATGAACCCCACTCTCTGTCCTCCGAAGAAATGGCTCTCAACGTGAATATGCCCGTTGATTTTGACCTGTCAAAGCCGTTGAGCTCCGAAAACACGCCTTATCTCACGAACGATAGCGGCGCTATGCAGTTTAAATTCAGCGGAAGCGGATTTACATCTCAGTTCGGCGGTGCCGAAGGCGAGACTACCACTCAGAAGTTCTATATGTCCAATTTTGCACCCGTTACGGGAGCTTATGAGGAAATGACGGCTTTAAACGGTAAGGTCTGCTCGGACTGCAAATACGTTCAGATAACCGGATACAGGCAGGCTGTAGCTTTCTATGACGAATCGATACCGGAAATCGCCTTACAATTGGAAGCTGCAATAGACAAGCCCGTAACAACAGCAGGTCAGAAGATAAAACTTACCGTCAAGATCAAGAAATCGGCATCAGCTCCCAGTGTGAAATTGATGTTAAGAGGTAAAGACGGGGCTGTTAATGCAAAGCTCATATCGGAATCGGTAAAGGAAGCCGAGTTGAATGCTTCCGTTATCGAAGAACCTAATCTTGCGGTTGCGGAACCCGACGAATACTCCATAGTTGAGATCGAGCAGGAATGGGAATACACTATGCCCGCAAGCAATGTCACTGTCTCGATAGAGAGAGAGAAAACCGCTGTACTGCACTATGACGCAAACGGCGGTACGGGTACAGCTCCCGCAGATCAGACCGTAGTTGTCGGCAAGAGCGTGACGATCGACGATGCCGAGCTCAAAAAGGAAGACTTCAACTTCATTTACTGGAACACAAAGGCTGACGGAAGCGGCGATACATACTACGCAGGCGATACGATCACCCTTGACGCCGACACTACGCTTTTCGCGCAGTACGGCGGTATGATAATGATCGAGCTCCCGCCCGTTTATATAAGCAGCATCGCCAAGCCGTTCAGACTTGTTGAATTAGGCGGCGACTATGAAAACGCTTATATTGCTTACATACCCTACGGCGCAAGCACGGCGGACGCAAAGGCAGCCCTTGACGGCATAAAGCTCAATCTTCCCGCGGCGTATAAGGATAAGCTCAGGGTCTCTTCGTGGTTATATTACTACGACAATGATACACAGAACGAGCTCCCTGCGACTATGACCTACAATACCATTTATGCCTTGCCGATGTTTGCTCTGACCGGTACATTCAAGGTAGGAGAAACTATCAACATTCCTGCGATGTACGAGCAGGTCTATGTGGCTTATTGGGGAGCAGACTGGGATCTTGAAGACGACTCATGGGTATTCACACTTTTCGAGGGCGATTATGAGCTCGGCTATGAAGGTGTTATCCCCGCGACCGAAGATACCCCGGAGTGCTTCAGCTTCTCTCTTACCCCCTTGAACGACGAAGGCGAGCACGACGATGAAGAAGACACGGCGGAGCTTTATCTCGCGACAAACGGAGCAGACACGGATCCCATAGGCGTTAAGTGCATAGGCGGCACGGGCTCATACGACGATCCGTATCTCTTTGCACCGGTATTCGCGATTCCCGTTGAAAGCATCAGATTTACTGCGGTAGCTCCCACCGTTGTTGTGGGCAGCAAGGCGACTCTGACTATCACAACAGATCCCGCAGACGCAACCACGGACGACTTTGTATGGAGCTCCGACGACGAGTCGATAGCTACCGTTGACAAGGGCGTTGTTACAGGTAAGAAGCCCGGAACAACAACGATCACCGTTACAGGCAAGAACGAGCTCGGTGAAGATGTTTCGGCTACAGTTACACTGACTGTTTCCACCTCCGGCGGCGCCAAGCCTACTCCTTCACCTTCCGGCGGCAGCAGCAGCACCGGTACCTCCGGCGGCAGCTCGTCCTCCGGCAGCGTTTCCGGCACAAAGGACGAGAGCGGCAATGTTGATGTTACATTAAACGACAACAACAGCCTCACTCTCTCGTGGAAGAGACCGCAGGGTACATCTTCGACAGTGGTTTACGCTAAGAAGACCGGCGAGAAGAAGTTCTCGGTACTCGCAAAGACCACCAAGAACAAGCTCAGCATACTTAACGTAAAGAACAACACAACATACGAGTTCAAGCTCGCGTTCATCTCCGGCGGAGTTGAGGACGACTTGGGCGGAAAGTACAACGCAAAGATTAATGTTTACTACAAGCCCGCTCCCAAGGCTACAACTGGCGACGGTACGGTTGTTCTGAAGTGGAAGGCTGTCAAGGGCGCTACGAAGTACAGAGTATGCGTACTCGACGGCAAGACCCTCAAGAAAGTCGGCGAGACCACAAAGACCTCCGTTCGTATCCGCAGCGTAAAGAAGGGCAAGACCTACAAGTACGCCGTAAAGGCTCAGGTCAACGGCAAGTGGACTTCTGTCAAGAGCAGCGATATTGTAACGGTCAAGGTTAAATAAGACAAATCTCTTTTAATAACTCTTTTCCTAAAGGATCCCCGACAGGTAACTGCCGGGGGTTCCTTTTTGTGCTTGACAAAATGCCCTGTTTGGAATATAATATAAGATATAGTATTATGTCTTGAATTAAAGAAAGGAAGCATAAATAAGCCATGTCAAAAGAATTTGTAACGAGATTTGCACCGAGCCCCACCGGATTTATGCACATAGGCAACCTCCGCACCGCGCTGTATGCGTTTCTGCTTGCGAGAGCCAACAACGGCAAGTTCATTCTCCGTATCGAGGACACCGATCAGGAGCGCCTTGTAGAGGGGGCTGTTGATGTGATATACAGCACGCTTGAAATGACGGGAATGACGCATGACGAGGGCCCCGATATCGGCGGTCCGAACGGTCCGTATGTACAGAGCGAGCGCAAGGACATCTATATGAAGTACGCGAAGGAGCTCGTGGAGAAGGGCGGCGCGTACTACTGCTTCTGCTCGAAGGAGAGGCTTGAAAAGCTGCACGAGGACGGCGATCTCGGAGCTGGCTATGACCGTCATTGCCGCAACTTGCCGAAAGAGGAAGTCGAGCGCAATCTTGCGGAGGGCAAGCCGTTTGTTATCCGTCAGAAGATGCCGCTTGAGGGCAGCACCGGCTATGACGACAGCGTTTTCGGACATATCGAGATAGAGAACGCGGAAATGCAGGATCAGATATTGATAAAGGCCGACGGCTTCCCGACATATAATTTCTGCCACGTTATCGACGATCACCTTATGGGAGTTACCCACGTTGTACGCGGCAGCGAGTATCTTACCTCTACACCGAAGTATGTGCTTCTTTATGACGCTTTCGGCTGGGAACGTCCGGTTTACTGCCACCTCCCGCTGCTTATGGGTAAGGACGCGGACGGCAATGTCAGCAAGCTCTCCAAGCGCCACGGCTCCGTGAGCTTCCAGGAGCTCGTGAAAAACGGCTATCTCCCGCAGGCGATAATAAACTATATGGCATTCACAGGCTGGTGCCCGAAGGACACGAACGAGGAGTTCTTCACCATAGACGAGCTTACGAAGGTGTTCTCGATAGACGGTATCAGCAAATCTCCGGCAGTGTTCGATTACGAGAAGCTGCTGTGGTTCAACAATCACTACATCAAGGAAATGCCGCTCGACGAGTTCATGGCAAAGGCGAAGCCGTACTATAACGAGGAATACGCCGCATTTGCGGACAACGAGAAGCTCGCGAAGCTGATACAGACGCGTATCTCGGTATTCCCCGAGGTGAACGAAAAGGCGGAGTTTGTCAAGGGCTTGCCCGATTACGACACCGAGCTTTTCGTGAACAAAAAGAACAAGACGACGGTTGAGCAGTGCGCGGATATCATCGAGTATTCGCTACCGAAGCTCAAAGATGTTTCCGACTGGAACAACGACACGCTGTTCGAGCTCCTGAAAGCAATAGCAGAGGAAAAGGGAGTAAAAGCCGGTGCGGTGATGTGGGCAATACGCATAGGCGTTTCCGGTCTCGCTGTCACACCGGGCGGAGCTACCGAGCTTATGGAGATACTGGGAAAAGACGAGTCGATAAAGAGGCTTGAAACGAGTCTTGCAAAAGTAAAATGAGGTGCTGACATGGACGGCGTATCGGCGTTTGTAAACGGTTTACATTGGTTTGTAAACGGACTTGTGGCAGGTCTCGCAGGTGTAATAGTTATATCCGTATCTCTTACACTGTTTTTTTCAAACAAGTCGGTCAAGCCTGCCGTGCCTGTAACGGCTGTTATAGGAACAATACTGCTTCTGATAGCGGTATCGGTATTCGGCTTATCGGGCTTTACCGGAGGCACCGTCGGCGGTATTGTTATCGGTATCGTCTCTCTGATACTGACAGCTCTGACTATATTTTATGACATTACAGTTATCAAAAAATATATAAGGCAAAAGAAAACGTTGAAGCAGTGAGGTGAAATGCCATGACAGCAGTGCTTATGGACGATGCAGTATTATCGGGTTTTCCTTCCGTGGAAGAGTTAAAGACAGCGTTGATATGGTTTATCGTTATAGGCTTAATGACGTTGATCGGACTTTGTGCGCTGATCTGTTCTCTGACATCTTTCTTCTCGCATAAGCCGAATTACCGTGAAGCTCTTATTTTTGCAGCCATAACAACATTTCTTCTGTCTCCTGCCGCCGTATTCGGTGTTATCTGCCTGACATTACCCGACGTTATTGTCATAGGCATCATTTCTTCTGCACTGTCTGTCCTTTTAATTGTTTACGATGTTTTTGTCATAAAAAAGAATATTATTCAAAAGAAAAATAAATCTACGGAGGAACAAAAGAATGGCTAAAGACAACAACAACTTCGTCCCGCACGAAATACCGCGTCCGGAATGGCCGAAGCGTGCGATAATCACGGGCGGTATGCCCTACGGCAACAAAACGCTTCACTTCGGACACGTTGGCGGCGTTTTCGTATTCGCGGACGTTTACGCGCGTTTTCTGCGTGACCGTATCGGCAAGGACAACGTTATCTTCGTTTCCGGTACCGACTGCTACGGCTCGCCTATCGCGGAGGGCTACCGCAAGCTCGTCGAAGCCGGCGAGTTCGAGGGCGATATCCGCGACTTTGTCCGCAGAAACCACAATGCGCAGAAAAAGACGCTTGAAGACTATATGATAAGCCTTGACATTTTCGGCGCGTCCGGACTTGACCGCACCGCCGAGATTCACAACGCGATGTCGGATTGGTTCATTCGCAGGCTGTATGAGAACGGTCATCTGCGCAAGATCAGCACAAAACAGTTCTACGACGAGAAAGCCGGCTGCTTCCTTAACGGCAGACAGGTCATCGGTAAATGCCCCGTTGACGGCTGCCAGTCGCAGAAGGGCTATGCGGACGAGTGCGATCTCGGACATCAGTATATGCCGGAGAACCTTATTGACCCGAAGAGCACGCTCACGGGCGAAACTCCGATAATGAAGGACGTTGACAACTGGTACTTCGATCTTCCGGCATACAATGCGCTTTTGAAGGAGTACGTTGCACGCATACAAAAGCAGAAGAACATCAGACCGCTCGTTCACAAGACGATCTCGGAATTCCTTGCGGATCCCGTTATCCACATCAAGAACGAGCTGCTCGACAGCTACAATGCCGTAAAGGATAAGATGCCGGAGCACGAGTTCATCGAGGAAAAGAAGAAGCCCTCGTTCACGATAGCTTTCAAGGAGCTCGACGAAATGAACAAGGCGTGTGAGGTGCTTTCCGCTAACGGTATTCGCTTCCGCACGGGCAAAACCCTCGTTCCGTTCCGTCTGACCGGCAACATCGAGTGGGGTGTACCCGCGCCTGTCCTCGAAGGCGAAGACCCGCTGACCGTATGGGTATGGCCGGAATCGCTGTGGGCTCCGATCTCGGTCACCGAGGCTGTGCTTGAAAAACGCGGCAGAAAAATGGAGGAATGGCGCGACTACTGGTGCAGCAGGGACGCACAGGTATATCAGTTCATAGGTGCCGACAACATCTACTTCTACGGAGTTGCCGAAATGGGAATGTTCATGGCGCTGCAGGGCAGGGAAGGGAACGTTTCCGATCCGCCGGAGGGAGAAATGCAGCTTCCGGTGCTCTGTGCGAACAATCACATACTGTTCCTGAACGCGAAGGCATCGAGCTCAAGCGACATCAAGCCCCCCATGGCGGACGAGCTTCTCGACTACTACACACCGGAGCAGCTGCGTATGCACTTCCTCGGGCTTGGTCTCGGACAGCGCAGCGTCAGCTTCAACCCGAAGCCGCTTGACCCGACGATAAAGCCGGGCAGCGAGGAAGCGGAGCAGCCCGATCCCGTCGTAAAGGACGGCTTCCTGCTGTCGAACGTGTTCAACAGAATAATACGCACCTGCATTTACACTGCGCAGAAGTATTACGACGGCGTAATGCCCGTTGGTGAGATCGAGGAGCAGGTGCTTGCCGACGCGAAGAAGTCTATTCTCGACTACGAGCGCTTTATGTACAGATTTGAGTTCCACCAGGCGACTTACGTTCTTGACAGCTATATCCGCAAGGCGAGCAAGTACATGGCGAAGAATCTCGGCGACGCTGACAAGAACGAGGACGATGCGCTCCGCAGAAAGACGCTGATAAACGTATTCCACATGATACGCACCGCGGCTGTGCTGCTTCACCCCATGGCACCCAAAGGAACAGAGATGATACTCGAATATTTACAGCTCGGAGAGGATTTCTGGAGCTGGGATAAGATCTTCGAGCCGATCTCCGCGTTTACCGGCGGTTCCGATCACAAGCTGAAATTCCTTGAGCCGCGCGTTGACTTCTTCACCCGTCACCCGTCGCAGTTCGCATCGGACAACGAAGAAAATAATTAATAATTAATTATTTTGGAATCGTGACGAGATTACTTGGTTTAGTTTACAGACAGAAATAAATTACATCATTCCCGCCGGCAGGTATTGTTCTGTTGGCGGGAGTTCTGTATATCCGGGTACTGCCTTGACTAATTTTATCCGATATGCTATAATATAGCAAATAAACCGAGAAGGAAACTGAAATGGGTTCGGACATACAAACGATAGTAATACTTGTTTTGCTGGTAGTTTTGTCGGCTTTTTTTTCGGCTGCTGAGACCGCGTTCACGAGCGCTAACAAGATAAGGCTGAAAAGCCGCGCGGAAAACGGCTCGAAGAAGGCTGAAAATGCGCTTGCGATCATCGAAAGGTATGACAAGACGCTGACCACTATTCTTATCGGCAATAACATTGTAAATATACTCACATCGTCTCTGGCTACCGTGCTGTTCATAAAGCTGCTCGGAACGCACGGAACGCTTGTGTCCACAGTCGCGGTAACGGTGGTTGTGCTGGTTTTCGGCGAGATACTGCCAAAGACCTTGGCGAAAATGCACGCGGAGAACTTCGCATGTGCCGTGAGCGGGATAATGAAATTTCTGATGATCGTGTTCACGCCGCTGTCCGCTGTGTTCATACTGCTCCAGAAGGGCGTTTCGAGATTGTTCGGCGGTAAGGGCGGCGAGGTCAGCATGACCGAGCAGGAGCTCATGCAGATAATCGACGAGATCGAGGACGAGGGCGTGCTTGAGGAGCAGGAGAGCGATCTTGTACGCAGCGCGCTGGAATTTGACGAAACGCTTGTCTCAGCAATAATCACGCCCCGTGTAAATGTTGCCGCGGCGGAGATAAACACGGGCGTTGAAGAAATGAAGGAGCTGTTCCTGCGCGAGGGATATTCCCGCATACCCGTATATGAAAAGTCCGTGGATCACATAGTCGGTATTGTCAAGCACAAGGACTTCTTTGAAAAGCTCGTTTCCGGTGAGAGCTTCTATGTGCGCGATCTTGTGCAGGAGACAATGTTCGTGCCGGGACTTATGAAAATACCCGATGTGCTGCGCAAAATGCAGCGCAGCAAGACACATCTCGCCGTTGTCGTTGACCAGTACGGCGGCACCGACGGCATTGTCACTATCGAGGACATAATGGAAGAGCTTGTCGGCGAGATCTGGGACGAGACGGACGAGGTGAAAGCGCCGGTGCGCTTCATAAGCGAGAATGTTTTTGAGACGAGCGGGGAAGTGGCGCAGAACGACTTCAACCGCTACTTCGAGGGACGCTTTGAGATAAACTCCGACAGCAACACCGTCGGCGGCTGGATATATGAGCTCTTCGGCAGGATCCCGCAGGAGGGAGAAACGATAGAGACGGAAAACTTCCGGATAACCGTGGTCAGCCTCGATGAGCTGCGTGTCGGCAAGCTGCGGTTCGAGATACTGCCGGGAAAAGACGAGCAGCAGGAACGTGTTTCCAAAGCGGAGCGTCCCGGCGATGTCAGGAGCAGATTTTCCGAAAAAGGACAGAGTGATCGGTAAATGACATTTTACATTGTTGTGACGGTAATATCCGCGGTGTCGTTCGCAGCGGATATGATACTGCGCTATATGGAGAAGATACGCTCCTTCGGCATGGAAGAAAGGCTGCACAATATAAAGGGTGATACTATACCGATAGAAGACCTTATCCCGCACAATCTCACGATGCTTACGGTGTGGGGAATGGCGTTCGGCACGTTCGGCATTTTCATGAAGCTGCTCGGTCTGCACCCGTTTCTCAGCTTTCCTGCTTCCGCAGCTTTCGGCTGTATCGTGAACTTCACGGTCATGCACTTCATAAAGCCGTTCTATGCTAATATTCTCGGTGACGAGCTTTCGGAGAAGACCGACATAAGCGGCAATTCCGCCGTCTGCACCGAACGTATCGCGGGCGACAGCTACGGGCGTATCGAGCTTGAATACCACGGCAAGCGCTACGAATTTGAAGCGATATCCGAATATGAAACGGACATAGAGAAGGGTGAGAATGTGCTCGTGCTTTACCGCGACGGGCAGTTTTGCGTCGTCGAAAAGCAGTCCGAGCTGCTTGATGTCCTGAACGAAAAATAACCGCAGAATGTAGTTGCACTCTGCGGTTATTGGCTTATTATCTGTAATTTTAATGGATAGAATAATATCAATTATTCCACTGTGAATATCTCGACTTTTTCGATGATTATTTCCGTTGCCGGCTTGGAGATGTTGCCGTTGCCGTCATCGACTTTTTCTACTGCGGTTATCTTGTCGATAACATCAAAACCCTCTACTGTCTGACCGAAAACGGTGTAAGCGCCGTCTATATCAGGTCTTCCTCCTTTGGTTGCATAGGTCTCCTTTACCGCATCGGTAATTGTCTCGCCCATTGCCTTTGCCGCGTTTACAACGAAAGCGTTGTAGTCATACGCTTTCTTGTACATCGTGTACTCCGAGGAACCTTCCTCGAACATACTCATATAGATCTGATACATAGCCGCGTATTGCTCGTGATTTGAAGCAGTATTTGTATATCCGCCTTCCTCCACGGTCATCTGGGTCTTGCTGTTCACGATGTAGAAGCCGTCGGAAAGATCGCCGAGACCGTTCGCCGCATAGCAGAGAGCACCGTAGTAGTGACGCAGGCTTGTGTTGATCTCGTTCTTGAAGCTGCCGCCGTCGAACGACGAGCCGCCGCCTCCCGTTCCGTTGCCGGAGCCGCCCTGTATCATAAAGTTCTCGATAAGGCGGTGGAAGTTTCTGCCGTTGTAGTCGCCGCGTTTTGCGAGCTCCGTGAAGTTGTAAACGGAGTAGGGCGCAAGATCGGGGAACAGCTTGATCTTGATATCGCCGTAGTCTCTAACGCTTATCACGGCGTAAGTGTCGCCCTTTTCGAGCGTTACCTCGCCGGAATTGCCGGCGCCGGTGCTTTTTATGATGCGTGCTTCGGATGCCTGATTTTCGGCTGCCGTAACAGCAGTTCCGTTATCGCTGCCGGAACAGCCCGTAAGCATCATAACTCCGCATACTGCGGCAGCGCAGAGTGCCTTCGTTATTTTTTTCATAGCTTATCTCCTTGTATAGCTTTTATTAAAAGATTATATTTTTACTGCCTTATAGGACAGGATAAATTCGGGAAATGCAAAAGAACCGTGTTTAAACGGTTCTCCCACATCCGGCTTGTGACGACTCCGGTTTACCGGTCAGTCTATCTCCACCATTACCTTTTCGCTGTGTCTTACGGCACCTGCGCGCATAATGGTCCTGATAGCTTTTGCGATACGTCCCTGTTTGCCGATAACTCTGCCCATATCGCCGGGAGCGACGTGCAGATGATAAACGATCGTGCCGTCCTCTTTCGGCTCGTCAACAGTTATCTCTATCGCGGTCTTGTCCTCAACAAGCTCTTCCACCATTGCGTACAAGAGTTCTTTCATTGACAGACCTCCGATCAGTTGATGCCCTTGATCTTAAGGAGCTTCTTTACTGTGTCGGTGGGCTGTGCGCCGTTCTTGATCCACTGCTGAGCCTTTTCGCCGTCAATGCTGATAACGGAAGGATCCTTTGTGGGGTCATAGTAGCCGATCTCTTCGATGAAACGTCCGTCTCTCGGATATCTGGAATCCGCAACTACCACTCTGTAAAAAGGAGCCTTCTTCGCGCCCATTCTTCTGAGTCTGATCTTTACTGCCATTTTCTTTCACCTCATAAATTGATTGTTTAATGTATATATAACGTGCTTTGCACATTATAGACGTTTTACATTCCCGGGAAGCCTCCCATGCCTCCCATTCCGCCCATGCCTCCCATGCCGCGGAGCATATTCATAGCCTTGCGCTTGCCGCCCTTGCCGCTGACCTGCTTCATCATCTTCTGCATCATATCGAACTGCTTGAGCAGGTTATTAACGTCCTCAACTCTTGTTCCGGAGCCTGCGGCTATGCGGCGCTTGCGCTTTGCGTCGATTATCGAGGGCTTTTCGCGCTCGCGCTTTGTCATGGACAGGATTATCGCCTTTGTGCGCGGCATCTTCCGCTCGTCGATGTCCTCCTCCTTGATCTTTCCGCTCAGTCCGGGGATCATATTTATCAGCGAGGACATACTGCCCATTTTCTCTATCTGTTCAAACTGCGAGAGCAGATCGTTCATATCGAACTTGTTGGACTGGAGCTTTTTCGCGAGCTTGTCGGCTTCCTTCTCATCGAAGGACTCCTTCGCCTTTTCGATAAGCGAGAGTACGTCTCCCATACCGAGTATGCGATTCGCCATTCTGTCGGGGTGGAATACTTCGAGGTCTTCTATCTTCTCACCGATACCCGCGAACTTGATCGGTTTTCCGGTTACCGCAAGTACGGACAGCGCCGCACCGCCTCTTGTATCGCCGTCGAGCTTTGTTAAGATAACGCCGGTGATGTCGAGCTTTTCGTTGAAGCTCTTCGCGACGTTCACTGCGTCCTGACCGGTCATGGAATCGACAACGAGCAATATCTCGTTCGGGGATGTCTCGGCTTTGATATTTTCGAGCTCCTCCATGAGCTGTTCGTCTATGTGCAGACGTCCTGCCGTATCGAGGATAACAACATCGTGACCGTTGTCCTTTGCGTATTTAACGCTTTCGCGCGCGATCTTCACGGGGTTTTCCTGCCCCATTTCAAATACCTTCACGCCCGCCTTTTCTCCGACGACTTTCAGCTGGTCAATAGCTGCCGGACGGTATATATCGCAGGCAACGAGCATCGGTCTGCGGTTCTGTTCTTTAAGGTACTTCGCGAGCTTGGCGGAATGTGTCGTTTTACCGGCACCCTGAAGTCCGCACATCATTATTACGCACGGCGGCTTGGACGGGAAGTCGATCCTTGCGTTCGTATTGCCCATGAGGGTGCAGAGCTCACCGTGAACTATATCTATTACCTGCTGAGCCGGTGTGAGTGACTCCATGACCTCTGCGCCTACCGCCTTTTCGCTGACATCGGCGACGAACTTCTTAACTACCTTATAGCTTACGTCCGCTTCGAGCAGCGCCATTTTGACTTCGCGCATAGCCTCGTTTACGATCTTCTCGTTGAGCTTGCCGTAGCCCTTGAGGTTTTTGAATATTTTGCCGAGCTTTTCGGAAAGTCCTTCAAATGCCAACGTTTCTCACTCCTTACAGCAGTTCCCGTATTGTCTCTATTATATCAAGTGCGACAGGATCGGTATAGGTAAAGCCCTCCAGCGTATCGAGCTGTTCGGATATCTTTCTGAACCTGTCCGCGAGCCCCATTATCTCTTCGAGCTCTTCTAGCCGCTGCTCGCACTTATGTATGCAGCCCATTACCGCCTGTCTTGTGATGCCTGTGCTTTCGGCGATCTCACCGAGGGAGAGGTCCTCATTATAGTAAAGGTCAAGGGTATCGCGCTGCTTTTCGGTGAGCAGCGGTGCGTAGATATCGAACAGAATCGTGTGATCGAGAGACTTTGCCATACCGCACACCCTTTCGTTTCTCATATCCCGGTGTAAATCAAAATAGGTTTACAGTGGTATATTATATCACATTTCGGGATAAAGTCAAGCGGTTTGCAAAAAAAAATTATTTTTTGTATATTTTTTTCAAAAATATGGTGACAAATCAGAAAAAGTATGATATAATGTATAGGATTAAATCGCACAAGCGTATATATTGTGTTTTTGCACATTTTTGATGCTTGTTTTTTGGTACAGATAACAACAAAAAGGAGGAACTGCGTTATGAAAAAACTGCGGGATAAGATAGTTTCATTTATTGCCGTACTCGCGGTGCTTGCACTATCGTCGTGCGGCAGCGTGCAGACTGCGCAGGTGACCTCCGGTGAACCTGTATCGACGACTTCCGCTGCCGTCACCGAGGTAAGCGAGACGGAAACGTCGGGAGCGGAACCCGCCGTTATTACCGAAAGCTCCGGCGAAACGGAGGAAACGGACGGGATTCCCGAAACCGCCGCGGAAACGCAAGCAAGCGATGCGGAAGAAAGCGAAGCGCCGGAAACGACTGCCGCTGCGGAGACCTCCGAAAGTGCGGAAACGACGACGCTTGCCGAGCCGGAAACGGAAGAATCCGTGACCGAAGCTCCGGAAACGGAGCCGACACCGGCTGCAACCTCCGCGCCGGAAGAGACCGTTATCACAACGACGACAAGCGAGCCGAAAAATGCGGCAAAGCCTTCGCCGTCGCAGGTTAAGGAGGTCTCGTCGCCAGGAAAGGCTGTTTTCGGACCGGATAACGCGAAATTCGACTATTCCAACTGCTCGAAGGGATACGTTTCCGTCAACTACACCGGCAGCACAAAGCTCAAAATGCTGCTGAAAAAGGACGGCGGACAATATGACTACGATATCCCGGCAGGCGGAGGAATACAGTATTTCACGCTCTCTATGGGCAGCGGAAAGTACATTGTCGAGATATATGAAATGGTATCGGGCGGCAAGTATGTGAAGCTGTTCTCGGACACATTCACCGCAAAGATCGCGGATACCACGGAAATGTACCTTTACAGGAATCAGTACATAAACTTCAACGCCGCGTCAAAGTGCGTGGCAAAGGCATCGGAGGTCTGCGCGGGCTGTACCACCAACCTCGAAAAGATCA
Organism: Ruminiclostridium sp.; assembly: GCA_017395555.1. GTDB lineage: Bacteria > Bacillota > Clostridia > Oscillospirales > Ruminococcaceae > Ruminiclostridium_E. The sequence goes on from JAFPUE010000133.1 coordinate 61,821, forward strand.
CCGCCGTGTTCAAATATGTCACGGACACGGTAACGTATGACAAGGCGCTTGCCGCCTCGGTCACAAGCGGTTATATCCCCGATCCGGACAGCGTTCTCGCGAAGAAGAAGGGAATATGCTTCGACTACGCGTCGCTCACCGCGGCAATGCTCCGTTCGCAGGGCGTGCCGACAAGACTTGTGATAGGATATGCGAGCCCGAACATATACCATGCGTGGAATGAGGTCTATACAAAGGAAACAGGTTGGATAACCGCGGAGATAAAGCTCGACAGCACGGGCTTCAACCGTATCGACGCCACGTTCTATGCGAGCGCGTCAAACAAGAAGAATTTTGCGGATTATATCGCAAAGTCCGGAAATTACTCGGATGTATATATTTATTAAGGAGCATAACGGATATGTCAAGGAAAAAGCTAACGCATGATGAAGTCGCGTATTTCTGCGAGCAGTTCTCAATGATAATCAACGCGGGAATACCTATGTCTGAGGGAGCCGCTATGATAGCGGAGAGCACGGAGAATACGTTCGTTTCCGACGTGGCAAAGAGCGTGGAAAAGACGGTCACCGACGATAAGCCGCTTTACGAAGCGATGCAGGCATCCGGAGCATTCCCGGATTACGCGGTGAGCATGGTGAGGATCGGTACGCTCTCCGGCCGGCTGGACGACGTGCTCAAAGGGCTCTCGGAATATTACGAGCAGATGGGAGACAGACTGCGCACGATAAGGAGCGCGGTAATGCACCCGGTAATACTTATCGCGATGATGGCGGCTATTATAATAGTCCTGATCCTGCAGGTGCTCCCGATGTTCCAGGGAATATTCGGTCAGTTCAACAGCACCGTCGGTGATACGGTAAGCGCGAGCGTGGATTACGCCTATGCGACGGGTATCATAATCCTGATCGTTCTGGTGGCTATACTTGTCATTTCGGCGCTGGTATGGCTGCTGTCGAAGATACCGTCTGTGCGCACGGGACTCGTGTCGTTTGCTTCTTCATTCGTACTCACGAAAAGAACGGCGGGCGTGTTCTCACAGGCTAAATTCGCGAACGCCATGAGCATGATGATATCCAGCGGCATCGAGGCAAGCACCGCTCTTGAGAATGTTATGCTTCTCATTTCGGACAAGAAGATGCGCGGACGTATTGATAAATGCAGGGCGCAGGTTGTCGAGGGAGAGCCCTTTGCGGACGCTCTTGACGCGGCGAAGCTCCTGCCGCCGATATATTCGAGATCGCTGAAAATGTCATATAAATCAGGTTCCTTTGACGACGCTTGGCGCAAGATAAGCCGGCGCTGCTCGGAGGAAGCCGATACCACCAGCGAGAACCTTGTTTCCTTTGTAGAACCGGTGCTGATCGCGGTAATGGCGGTCATAATCGGTGCAATACTGCTGACTGTAATGCTTCCGATGATGGATATAATGTCCACGCTCGGATAAGCTGCGGAGAAATGATATGGAAGAAAAAAGCGTTTACAGGCTGAGAATATTCATCGCGATAAGCTCTGTGCTGGTATTCGGAGCCCTGTTGCTGTGGCTGCTGCTCGGACTGAGCAGAGCGGACAGCATTTCCGCAGAGCAGCGCCTTAAGGCTGTCAAGCAGTCTGTCACAAATGGCATTGTTCTGTGCTATTCCATTGAGGGATGCTATCCCGACAGTCTGGAATACATAAAGGATAACTACGGAGTGGACTATGATGATGCGAAGTATCTGGTGCATTACAGATACGTTTCCGGGGATATACCGCCCACGGTCATGGTCTATGAAAATTACTGATCGTCCGGAGGAGATATGAAAAGTTTTAAGGGCAGAAGGCTTGCGGATTCCGTAAGCTCTGTGGGAAGCATGATACTGTTCCTGATATTCGCTTCCTGCTCGCTCATCATAATCGCGGCGGGAGCGAGTACATACTCGCGCATCTCCGATAACGTTCATAACACATTCAGCGCCTCAACGGCAGTGAAATATGTGACGAACAAGATCAGGGGAAGCGACAGGGTGGTTGTCGAGCCCGACGGACACGGACTTGCCGTGTATGACGGTGAGATCGTGTGCGCGATAATGAGCGACGGCAACGATATCGCGGAGCGCAGCGGAATGGCGGAGGCATATATCGACTACGTCGGCGGAGATGTGATATTCCAGAATTCGCGTCTGCTTGTCGAGGTCAGGGATGACGGTATGTACCGTATAGCCGTGATGTCGGGGCATGAATGGTGCGAAGCATACTGCAGGTGCAGGGATTCAGGGGGTGACGGCGCTGAAGGAGATTAATACCACCTTGAAGAAGCACATTCCGCTGAACCTGTTCTTTATAGAGCTGCTTATTGTGATGATGTTCTTCGCCGTGTCAGGCGGAGTAATAATGAATCTGTTCGGTTCGGCAGATGTCAGATCGCGTACCAACAGGATCACCGAGCAGGCAATGCTGAAGGTGCAGTCCATATCCGAGGCATATGCGGTCTGCGGAGATCTGGAAGAGGCTGCGGATACGGTATTCGGACTCTCGGCGTGCGTCGAGTGTACGAAGAAGACGGATATCGAGGACGAAGAGGGCAATACATTAAAGGAGCTCACGCTTAACGGCTTCACAGTGACGTATGACGAAAATATGTACCCTCTTGTGACATCGGACGGCAGACGCGATTACGGTGTCGTCGAGATACGGATATTCGAGCGCAGGGATGAGGCGGAGTTCGGCTCGCTCAATAAGATAGAAATTACCGCAATGCTGCTGACAGGCAGAGGAGGCGCGGATGTCTTCTATGAGGGCGTGAGCAGCGCCTATATCCCGGATTACGAGGCTGCCGCGAGAGCGGAGGCAAAAGCGGCGAAGGCGGCTGCC
>JAFPUE010000134.1 GCA_017395555.1 Ruminiclostridium sp.
ATCGGCCGTGTCAACACTTACGAACACATTGTCAAGGGTCAGAACGTTCCGAAGCCCGGAATACCCGAGTCCTTCCGCGTTCTTATCAAGGAGTTCCAGTCACTTGGTCTCGATATCAAGATACTTGACGAGAACAATGAAGAAATAGACCTCAAGCAGACTCTCGATGATGACGATAACGGCGGCGTTGTAAGCCCCGACGATTTCAGCTATGAAGTTGACGAGAGCGAGCTTAACGATTCCTATATCATCGGTGACAGCGACGACGATTATTTCAGCGGTGCCGGCGACGATGAAGACGGCTATGATGACGGTGATGATTTTGATGACGAGGACGACGACTTTGACGATCTCGGGATCGACACCTCCGACAGCGATGACGACGACGAAATAGACTGATATACTGCCGCTTTGCGGCGGTTTGAGGGATCCGGACAGTGCGGCAAATGACCGCTGATTTTACAGAAATTGAGGTTTTTGAAATTGGCTAACGTTTTTGAATCAATTAAGATCGGACTTGCATCGCCCGATCAGATAAGAGCATGGAGCTATGGCATCGTAGAACGCCCTGAAACCATTAACTACAGAACACAGAAGCCCGAGCGCGACGGTCTCTACTGCGAGAAGATATTCGGACCGCAAAAGGACTGGGAGTGTGCCTGCGGCAAGTACAAGAGAATACGCTTCAAAGGCAAGATATGCGAGCGCTGCGGAGTTGAGGTAACACGCAGCAAGGTAAGACGTGAGAGAATGGGTCACATCGAGCTCGCGGCTCCCGTATCGCATATATGGTATTTCAAGGGTACCCCGTCCCGTATCGGACAGGTGCTCGACATTTCCCCGAAGAGACTTGAAGAAGTCCTCTATTTCACAAAGTACATCGTTACCGATCCCGGCGATACAGTTCTCACAAAGGGACAGCTTCTCACCGAGAAGGAATACGCAGATATGCGCGAACGCTATGATGAAGCGTTCAAGGCAGGAATGGGTGCGGAAGCGATAAAGGTACTGCTCCAGGAAATAGATATCGAAAAGCTCTCCCGTGAATTGAAGGACGAGCTGAAAGACACACAGCAGGGACAGAAGCGCGTCAAGCTCCTAAAGCGTCTCGACGTAATCGAGGCGTTCAGACAGAGCGGAAACCGTCCCGAATGGATGATACTCGATGTTGTACCGATTATTCCGCCCGATCTCCGTCCGCTCATACTCCTTGACGGCGGCAGATTTGCGACAAGCGATCTGAACGATCTGTACAGGCGTGTAATAAACAGGAACAACAGACTTAAAAAGATGCTTGAGCTCAAAGCTCCGGACATCATTATAAGAAACGAAAAGAGAATGCTGCAGGAAGCAGTTGACGCTCTTATCGACAACGGCAGACACGGAAGAGCCGTTACCGGTCCTTCCAACCGTCCGCTCAAATCCCTTTCCGATATGCTAAAGGGCAAGCAGGGACGTTTCCGTCAGAACCTGCTCGGAAAGCGTGTTGACTACTCCGGACGTTCCGTTATCGTCGTAGGACCCGATCTGAAAATGGATCAATGCGGACTTCCGAAGGAAATGGCTATCGAGCTGTTCAAGCCGTTCGTAATGAAGGAACTTGTTGCAAGAGGTCTTTCCAACAACATCAAGAGCGCGAGAAAGATGGTTGACAGAGCCAAGGACGAGGTCTGGGATGTACTTGAAGACGTTATCAAGGATCACCCCGTACTGCTCAACCGTGCGCCCACACTTCACCGTCTCGGTATCCAGGCGTTTATGCCGGTACTCGTTGAGGGACGCGCGATAAGACTGCATCCGTTGGTATGTACCGCTTTCAACGCGGACTTCGACGGAGACCAGATGGCAGTTCACCTCCCGCTTTCGGAAGAAGCGCAGGAAGAGGCAAGAAATCTCATGCTTGCCGCGAAGAACCTGCTCAAACCGTCGGACGGACGCCCTGTTACCGTTCCTACACAGGATATGGTGCTCGGTTCCTACTACCTGACGATTTCCAAGGAAGGCGAGCTCGGTGAGGGCAAGGTCTTCCGTGATTTCAACGAAGCGCTCATGGCGTATCAGGACGGCGTTATCTCCATTCACGCGGCTATAAAGGTTCGTGTGACAAAGGAGGTAGGCGAGGAGAAGATACAGAAGCTCATCGACACCACAGTCGGCAAGATCATCTTCAACGAGCACATTCCGCAGGATCTCGGATTTGTTGACAGAAGCGATCCGGATAAGGCACTCGATCTTGAAATTGACTTCAAGGTAGGCAAGAAGCAGCTCGGACAGATCATCGGAAGCTGCATAAAGATACACGGAACGGCAATGACCGCTCAGGTGCTCGATAAGATCAAGGCTCTCGGATACAAGTATTCGACGAAGGCAGCGATAACCGTTGCGGTATGTGACGCGTCGATCCCGCCGCAGAAGAAGCATATACTTGAAGAAGCTGACGAACAGGTTGCGGAGATAAACAAGGAGTTCTCAAGAGGTTATATCTCCAATCAGGAACGTAAGAACGCGGTCCTTGAAGTATGGAACAAGGCTACCAACGAGGTTTCCGATGCTCTGACACACAACCTCGATCAGTATAACCCGATATTCATGATGGCGGACTCCGGAGCCCGTGGTTCTATCAACCAGATCAGACAGCTTGCCGGTATGCGCGGACTTATCGCGAACACGTCCGGTGAGACTATCGAGATCCCGATCCGTGCTAACTACCGTGAAGGTCTTAATATCATGGAATACTTCATCTCGTCGAGAGGTGCGAGAAAGGGACTTGCGGATACCGCTCTGCGTACCGCGGACTCCGGTTACCTGACAAGACGACTCGTTGACGTATCGCAGGAAGTCATCATCAGAATGGAAGACTGCGGAACTACCGAGGGTATTGAAGTATATGAGATCTGCGAGGGCAAGGAAAAGATCGAGTCCCTGCAGGAAAGACTTGTCGGAAGATATCTCGTTGAGGACTTCACAGACAAGAACGGAAACGTGATAGTTTCCAAGGATAAGCTGATAAACGATGCCGACGCGAACAATATCATCAAGAGCGGCACGGAGAGAATTAGGATTCGTTCGCTGCTTACCTGTGCGGCAAAGCACGGCGTATGCGCAAAGTGCTACGGTTCGTCGCTGGCTAACGGCAACCCGATCACAATAGGCGAGGCTGTCGGAATTATCGCGGCGCAGTCTATCGGTGAGCCCGGTACACAGCTTACGATGAGAACGTTCCACACGGGCGGTATCGCATCGGCGGAGGATATCACACAGGGTCTTCCGCGTGTTGAGGAGCTCTTCGAGAGCAGACGTCCGAAGTCGAGCGCTATAATCACGAAGATAGGCGGAAAGGTAACCTTCGAGGAGATCAAGAAGACCCGTCACGCGATAATCACAGCAGAAGACGGAACAACCGAGCAGTACGCTATACCGTTCGGATACAGGATCAAGGTTGAGGAAGGCGACGTAGTCGCTGCCGGAGACCCGCTGACCGAAGGCTCGATAAATCCGCACGATATTCTTCTTGTTAAGGGCGAGCAGGCCGTTCAGAACTACATCATCAGTGAAGTTCAGAAGGTTTACCGCTTACAGGGTGTTGATATCAACGATAAGCATATCGAGGTCATCGTTCGTCAGATGATGAGAAAGGTCCGCATCGACGATCCCGGCGATTCTTACCTGCTGCCGGGTGCTACCGTTGACAAGAACGAGCTTGTGAACATCTTCGACGAGCTCGCGGAAAGACGTGCGGCAGGTGAGGATATCAAGGATCCTACCTATTCGCCTGTCCTGCTCGGTATCACAAAGGCTTCTCTCGCAACGGACAGCTTCATGTCCGCGGCTTCCTTCCAGGAAACAACGAGAGTGCTCACCGACGCGGCTATCCACGGCAAGGTAGATCACCTTATCGGTCTGAAGGAAAATGTTATCATCGGTAAGCTCATACCCGCAGGAACGGGAATGAACGACGATGAAGAGGAAGAGACCGCCGAGGCGGCTCCCGCAGCTCCCGCTGAGGCGCAGCCGGCTCAGGAGACAGTCTGAATTTAATACAAAGCCCGGAATATACTTCCGGGCTTCTGTCTGTTATATGGGATAATGTGCGGAAATGCCGTTAAAAACGGTATTTGAGGACAAGAATATGTTAAAATGCACAAAACGTGTCGTTTGGGGAGACTTTAAGAGGTAAAAGCTACAATATTTTCATAAATTTCTGCAAACTATTGACTTTTTACAATATTTTGTGTATAATAATTACTATTGCAGACTATATACTGCAAAATATCATATTGGAGGTGAAATAAATTGCCAACCTTTAACCAGCTTGTAAGAAAGGGAAGAGAGGTTTCCGAAAAGAAGTCCAAGGCTCCTGCACTTTTGAAGGGTCTCAACACTTTGAAGAAGGCTCCGACAGATGTTACCGCTCCCCAGAAGAGAGGCGTCTGCACAGCAGTAAGAACAGCGACCCCTAAGAAGCCGAACTCCGCTATGCGTAAGGTAGCCAGAGTAAGACTTTCCAACGGTTACGAAGTTACAGCTTATATTCCCGGAATCGGACACAAGCTCCAGGAGCACAGCGTTGTCCTCATCAGAGGCGGACGTGTAAAGGATCTCCCCGGTGTGCGTTATCATATCGTACGCGGAACCCTCGACGCACAGGGCGTTGACGGAAGAATGCAGGGCAGATCGAAGTACGGCGCTAAGCGTCCGAAGGCAGGTAAGAAATCGTAAGCGAAACAGCATTTACGCCCCATTTGAGGTTATTATATACATGATAGTTGCCTCGAAATGGCAGGCGGGAGCAGAGTGCGTTGAATTGCAGCCGGATGCTGTAAAACAATGCGCGTGACGCTTTCGAGTACCGATGAATTCGTTTTGCGGTTTTATGAAAACCGCGCAAATTTATGAAGGAGGGAAGTAAAGTGCCAAGAAGAGGTAATGTACCTAAGCGTGATGTGCTGCCGGATCCGCTTTACAATTCGGAGTTGGTGACAAGACTCATCAACAACATCATGCTTGACGGCAAGAAGGGTGTAGCCCAGAAGATCGTTTACGGCGCATTTGAGATCGTAGGCGA
>JAFPUE010000135.1 GCA_017395555.1 Ruminiclostridium sp.
CTTGATATGCTGCCCGTTGAGCTTCAGAATGCCGTCTGTAATTTCGATTCTGCGGAAACCGATGCGCTCGCCGATAAGCTCGGACTCCGTCTCAATTTCAAGTCTGTACAGATACGGGCTTTCGGCAGACCACAGCTTCACTTCGCCGACCGTGCGCTCGAAGGTGCCGCCGTCCGCGACTTCTCCGGAGAATATCAGCGTTTCGCCGTCGTACAGCCGCAGCGTTGCGTCCGCACCCTGTACCGAAATGCGCAGTATGCCGAATTGCAGAGTGCTGTCGGGCTCGGCGGTTATACGGTAGTTTTCTATGCGCTTTTCGGGGCGCGAAAGTACATACACATCGCGGAAAATGCCGGACAGACGGAACTTGTCCTGATCTTCGAGATACGTTCCGTCGCACCATTTGAGAACTGCCGCGGTAATACGGTTTTCACCCTCGCGGAGCATATCCGTTATATCAAACTCGGACGTGTGGTGCGACACCTGCGAGTAACCCGCGAACTGCCCGTTGATGTACAGATAAAGGCAGCTGTCAACGCCCTCGAAACAAAGTATTTTTCGCAGTCCGTCGGGGTTGTAAATATAGCTCCTGCCGTAAACTCCCACGGGAATATCGTCCGGAACAAACGGCGGGTCAAACGGTATAGGATAGCACACATTGGTGTACTGCGCCTTGTCGTAGCCGTGAAGCTGCCAGTTCGACGGCACGGGTATTTTCGCCGCGCTTTCGTGCGAAATGAAATCGTCCGGCATATCAATTATGCTGTCGTAATATGCGAAGTCCCAGTCGCCGTTCAGCAGCTCGAAACGCTGCGAATTTTCGCGTTCTGCAAAAGCGTCCTGCCCCTTCGCAAACGGGATAAAATATGCGTGTTCGGGGAGTGTGCCGATGTGCAGCTTCCCCGCGTCCTCGTGGTATGTCATAAGGCTCTTCGGCGAGCCGCTTTTTGCAATAAGAGAAATATCCATCTGAACCTCCGTTAATGTCACGTTATCATTTAAGCTCCGCTGCAGCGATTATCGCATCGAAATCCGAATATGCTTCCTGCTCTTTTTCCGCTCTCGTCACGAAATGGATAACATAGAAGCACTTACCGATCTTGAATGAAAGAATTTTTCCGACTTGCTTTATATCCGCGTCATTTGCAAAATACTCAAATGTGAAGCCTTCGGCTTTCTTTCCGCAGATATTCACGGAGATATCCGATGTCCTTTCAAATCCTCCGAGGTTATCCCTCATTCTTTTCTCAACACTGTTTGCAACACCCTTCGGATCGGCGAGCCATGCCATAAATCCGCCCGCCTTGTTCCATGCGAAAGAGATTATCGTGTGCTGATCGCGGTCATAAATGCCCCAGTTGTTTCCCGAAATACCGAAATGCTTCTTTAGCTCTTCGCTGCTCATAAGATCAAAACCGTCGCGGTATTTCAGTGTGATCTCTTCGTTGATTATCGCTTCGTTCATATCTGTCCCTCTTTCCCGATCACGCTCAGATTTTTCCAATCCGAAAGCGTGTCCGATACCTTTATTCCCATTTTCATATCGCTCGATATGTATTCTTTCGCAAAAGCAAGCAGCTTTTCGTAGTATTCTTCTATTCCGAGACACGCATCACCGGCATTCTCCAGCCAACGCGGGACTTCGGTGGTGCGGATTATGCGCATTTCATTAACGCCCAAATCGTTCAGCACCTTAGCCGTCGGCATCATAGACTCAATGTTTTTGCGGTGGACCTGTGTCTGGACTTTTACACGAAAGCCGTTCGCTATGCACAGCTTTATCGCGTCGAGCGTTTTCTGCTCCGCGCCCTTTCTGTCGCGCATCCAGTCATGGTAACCGATACCGTCGAAGGATATTTTTATCAGCGGATAACAGCCGACAGCTTTCATCTCGTCGAGAATTTCCTGTGTAATATAATAACCGTTGGTATTGAGCTCCTCGACAAACATATTGCGCCTGTGTATCTCGCGGATAATATCCATGAAGTGCTTATGCACCATAGGCTCGCCGCCCGTTATCGTAAGGGCGTGTATCCCGCAGTCACGCGCCTGATCGAACAGATCGCAGATATCTTCAAATGTCCACTCCGTCATAAGAGGCGCGTTATCGGCGGCGTTGAAGCAGTGCAGGCAGTTGTAGTTGCACTTTCCCGTTATCATCAGGTTCATTTTGGGAAAATAGCGGTTGTCGTAGCTTTTGTATTCTGACCACTCCGACGGGTGATCGCCCTTTTCGCAGGTAACGATCAGCCGCCTTGTCACAAGCGCCATAACAGTCTCGTCAAACTCTATGTCGTGCTCGCCGTCGCACAGAAGCATTATCTCAAATTCCCGCTTTGTGAGCGGCTGCGCGTAAGGCGAATATCTCACGAAATATGCGTGCGGCACCAGCGGCCAACTGCGAAGAGCAATATATTCCGGCAGTTTGCAGTACATTTTTATACCTCAATTCATGTATTGTTTTTGATATATAGGACTAAAGGTATTCGGTGTCCGGCTCCGTTCATTATATCACAATCGGAAAAATAAATCAATCGTTGGCAATACTCAACCGTTCAAATAAATATATTGGTCAGCGAAAACACACATTACAACGGAGTGTTGTGGTCAAGCTCTTTTCATTTCCGGCTGTCAATTGTAGATCCGTATGTTCGTTATTGCTACCTGATCTCCGGTGACAGCCGCATAAATCGTTCTGTCTGTGCCTGTGATTATCGCGGTGTTTCTGACGGAGATACCCGCGTTCTCGGTCACAACGGTTATCATGCTGCCTCTGACCTCGAATGCGACAGTCGTGTCGAAACCATTCCTGCCGGACTCCTTCCATGCGTCCCAGCCCTTGAAGTCCTCATTTTTGTGGACATCAAGCTCTACGGAGCAGCTCGGGTCACAGTTCCAGCATTCGCCGTCAAAGCGCATGAATGCGAGATCGCAGTAATTCGCTCCGTTCACGCTTCCGTCGTCGGAGCTGAATATATCAACGAACGGACAATGCCACACAAGGCGGGCTGTCGGAAGGCTTTTCGCACGGAATGTCAGCCGCAGCCCGTCCGTTATCGGCACTCCGGCGGAATGAGCCGAGCGGTAGCCGTCTATCTGCACGTTAGGTATATCACCCTCAGGAACGTCTATGTAGCTTATTTCGTCAGCTATTCTCGGGATGTAGTCGGGCGGACATTCCTCCTCCGCCTTGCTTATCCTGACATCGACATACCGGCAGTGCTCTCCCGTCAGTCCGATGTACATAAATCTTGTGCTGTCGGGCAGCGCGACGGTTATCTCCGCGGTCTGATTCCTTCCGGAAATTCTGATAAGCGCGTGATCCTTTATCCTTACCGCATCGATGATATAATCGCCGTTTTTGTGAATTTCCGGCGAGCCTTCGTCAGTGATCTTCGTCTGTATCTTTCTTGCTCCCGAGGAATCGGCGCGGCCGTCAAACCACAGCTCGCCGTACTCGAAATATAGAAGATCCTTGATCTCTCTTTCGCCGCTGTGTGCGCGTGCATCAAGCGAGTCGAACAGAACAAGCGACGGCGAGGGGTAAATACCCGTGGCTTCCTCGTCCGAGCCCACGCTCATTTTCATAGTCGTCATGAAGCCGTCAATAAGCGTTCCCTCGGACACGGCGCTCCTGTGCTCTCCGATGACGAGCTCGTTATTGCTGTCTCCGGCGCTTTCGAATTGCTCCTGCATTTCATACCCGGTGTCGATGTCTATGAGCTGGAGCATAAGCCGTGCGTATTCCGGGTCAAACTGCGTGCTGGAGCCCTTGACAATCTCCTCGCGCACCTTCTGCTGCGGTATCGGATCGCGGTAGCTTCTCTTTGAAGCCATAGCGTAATAAGCGTCCGCAACGGCAACTATCCTCGCTATCTTCGGTATATCCTCGCCTTTGAGCCCGTCGGGATATCCTCTGCCGTCGTAACGCTCGTGATGATAGTGCGCACCGATGCTCAGATAAGGGAATTCGCTTATGCTGCTGAGTATCTGCGCTCCGAGAGCGGGGTGCTTCTTTATTGTCTCGTATTCCTCGTCGGTGAGACGGCTCTCCTTGTTGATTATCCTGCTCGGAACACCTATCTTTCCTACGTCGTGGAGAAGCGCCGAGTAATAGACCTTCTCGCATTCTTCCTTGCTCAGCCCGTCCATTTCCGCGAGCTTTCTCGAATATTCGGCAACTCTTGACGAGTGACCGTGTGTATATTTGTCCTTTGCGTCTATTGCGCTCGCGAGAGCTTCCATAACTTCATTCGTAAGCGTCCTCAGCCGCAGTCCCGCCTGTTCTATCTCGTCGATATGCCGGTCAATATCGGCTATCATCTGATCCACGTCCTCGGCGAGAACACCGATCTCGTTTCCGGAATAGATATTATTCAGCTTGCTGCGCGCGGTGTCGCTGTCCCTTGTGGTCATATATTCGCGGACGGCGCTCTGTATTGAGGATATCGGTCTCGCGGCGATCCTTCTTGTTCTGTGGATAAACAGAACGCACACGAGCAGATTTATCGAGATCAGTATTACCAGAGCGACGGCTATCATACCGTTGATACGTTCCTCGAACGAATCATAGTTATAGTTCAGAGTTATAACGGCTTTGATCTCCCCGTCAAATACGATCGGCGCAAATCCCATATACAGCTTATGGCTCTTTCCGTTCTCATCGGTGCGGTCAAGGCGGATATATCCTACCTCGGTATTCTCATTATCCGTATATGTATGTGAGCGGAGATCCGACATTATCTTATCCTTGGACTCACTGTTCTTTTCGATATAAATGCGGTCATTGATAAAAACAGCGTCTTTGTCCTGATCGACAAGTATCATATATTCCCCGTTTCCGAGATCCATAAAGCAGGAGCAGCCCTCATAGCCGTAATAATCCGATCTTCTTTTGAAAAGTTACAGAAAACCGTAAAAATGAAATGCTGCATATCTGAACTGTTCTTCGGGCGGCAGCGCATTCAGGACTTCTTCGGCAGCTTTTTCGTCCTCGTCCAGCTCGTGAGAAAAATCGTATAAATAATTCTCTTCCTCCTCCGTTAATCCTTCATCGTACCTTTCGACATCTGTATCGAGCTCGGCATAATGCTCTTTCCAGTAATCGAGCTCCCACGACGGCGTCTGGTTGTAATTATCCTTGCTTAAAGTGCCCGCTTATTTTACGAGCAGCTCGGAGATCATGTCATTCTTTGCGGAAAGATAGATATTGACGGCTTCGGCGCGCACCAAAAAGCATAGAACCAGAGAGGTTATGAGCTGTACCGCAAATACCATAACGGCATACTGTCTTGACAGCTTTTTTCTGCCTGTTCGTTTTTTGTTTTTCTCCATATATCTGACCCCGTTTATTCATTGCTTCCTGCACAGCGGTATAATATTCAATATTATTATATCACTGCGTTGCTCCGATGTCAATTGACAGATTTGCCATTGACATTCTTAAAAAATTGATGTATAATATGCTTGGTTTGAATAATAACGGTCAATGTCGTTACATACCTGTTCGACGGACCGGACGGCGATCCGGCATATTTATTGCAAAAGTTGGATAATAAGCCGAAATGAAAGGAGTTTTTATCATAACCATTGAAGAAAGCGTAAAGAAGGACCCGGCAAAATTCAGAGCGGTTCTGGAATCAAAGGATGACGATATCCGTGAGGCTCTTAAGGACTTGTCCGCAAAGCTCGACAATATCATCGGCGGAGCAATGAAGGAGTATTGCGAGAGCGAAGGCGCCGAAGTCGAGATCCACGCTGTTCCCAGCTACAAGACTACCAATAAGACGATCACAGATCATCTGGATAAGCTGATCGGAGAGCATATCAAGGACAAACGCAAGAATCTGTAATTGCCTATACAGCAAGCCCGCCGTACATTGTACAGCGGGCTTTGTTCCGTTATGACGGCTTTTTCTGTATACGATCATTCTCAACGGCTTTCCGGATTTAAAAACCGTATCTGTTGACAAAAGTCCCGAAACGTGTTAAAATTATTGCCGGCAAATGTCAATAACAGAGAAAGTAAGATCCTATGCCAGGACCGTTAAAGTCGCGCAGAATATGCGGGGTGCCCGGATACTGCTGCGGAGAGCATGGGCGCGGTGGGAATCAATGAAGATAATAACGCTTGTTGAGAATACGGAAGGCGCAGAGAACTGCGTCGCGGAACACGGCCTTTCGCTGTATATCGAGACAGAAAAGCACAAGCTGCTGCTTGACGCGGGACAGACAGACGCGGCAGTGAAAAACGCAGCCGTGCTCGGGATAGATTTATCCGCGGTGGATACGGTGATACTCAGTCACGGTCACTACGATCACTCCGGCGGGATAATTCCGTTTTCAAAGCTCAACGGCTCCGCGCGGATAATAATGCAGAGAAAGGCGATCGAGCCGCACTATAACGGTGAACGTTACATCGGCATAGACAAAAACATTCTTGAACTTCCGGATGTATTGCTTTTGGACGGAGACACGAAGCTCGACGACGAGCTTTTCCTGTTCGGTGGTATCACGGGAAGAAGATGCTATCCGCAGGGAAACCGTAAACTGTCATGTATGCGGAACGGTGAAAAAGTTCCCGACGATTTTGCGCACGAACAATGCCTTGTTGTCACGCAGGACGAAAAGTGCTGGCTGCTGTCGGGCTGTGCGCACAACGGCATACTGAACATACTTGACCGGTACACGGAGATATTCGGAAACGCTCCCGACTATGTGATAAGCGGATTTCACATGATGAAGCGCGACGGCGAGCATACCGGCGAGGAAAAGGCTGTCATAATCGAAACGGCGCGTGAGCTGTCGGAGATGAATACAGTGTTTTACAGCGGGCATTGCACCGGACTTCCCGCATTTGAAATAATGAAGGAGATCATGGGAGACAAGCTGATCGCACTGCACAGCGGGCAGCGGGTGATATGAATTTTATTTGAAGAAAGGTGATCGGAATGACAAACAAAGAAAAAGCTCTGGACTATTTCGGCAGGAGATTTCACTGCTCACAGTCTGTAATTGCGGCATTCGCCGATAAGTGCGGTCTGACAGAGGAACAGGCTCTTAAACTCGGAGGATGTTTCGGCGGCGGAATGCGTAATGGAGAAGTCTGCGGCGCGTGTACGGGTGCGCTTATGGTGTTGGGAATGCTGTACGGGCATACCGATGAAAATGACCTTGAGAGCCGCGAACACGCAAATAAGGTCACGATCGAGATGATGAACCGCTTCAGGGAAAAGAACGGTTCATATCTTTGCAGGGATATACTCAGATGCAATTTAGCTACCCCGGAAGGCACGGATCACGCAAGAAAGAACGATCTGTTTGCCAAGGTCTGTCCCAACGCTATTTCGTCGGCTGTAGAAATACTGGAAGAAATAATCAAGGAAAACGAATAATGCATATACTTTAATTGCACTGCATATATAAAGAAAGGAAACGACACCTATGTATTACACAAACGTACTCGATCTTATCGGAAACACGCCCCTGCTCAGTCTGGAGCAGACAACGGGCCTGCAGATCTACGCGAAAGCGGAATTTTTAAACCCCGGCGGAAGCATTAAAGACCGTATCGCGCTGAACATGATCGAGGAAGCGGAAAAGGACGGACGCCTGAAGCCCGGAATGACGATCATCGAGCCCACATCGGGAAATACAGGTATCGGACTCGCGCTCTGCGGTGTCCGCAAAGGCTACCGCGTTATAATTGTTATGCCCGAGAACATGAGCGAGGAACGCAAAAAGATCATCCGCGCACTGGGCGCAGAGCTTGTACTTACAGACCCGAAGCTCAGCATCGGCGGTTCGGTTGACAAGGCGCTGGAGATCGCAAGCAGCTCCCCGGATTACTTCGTCCCGCAGCAGTTCCAGAATCCCGCAAACCCGCAGATGCACTACCGTACGACAGCCGTTGAGCTCACCGAACAGCTCGGCAAGAAGATAGACATCTATGTTTCCGGCGTGGGCAGTGGAGGAACATTGCAGGGTGTGGCGCAGTATCTTCTCGAAAAGAACCCCGACTGCAAGATCGTTGCTGTCGAGCCTCTGCACGTTTCCGCGCTGCTCGGAGACGAGCCGGGACTGCACCAGATACAGGGCATCGGCGACGGCTTTATTCCCGATATTCTCGACACATCTATCATCACGGACATCATCGAGGTATCTGACGAAGACGCTATCAATACCGCGCGTGAGCTTGCAAAGGTACAGGGCTTGCTTGTCGGAACTTCCTCGGGTGCAAACGTATGGGCGGCAAAGCAGATGGCGGAGAAATACGGAAAAGACAAGACAATCGCCACGATCCTCGCCGATCGCGCGGAGCGTTATTTCAGCACGGCTCTGATATGATATACGGGCGATGATAGGTAACGGCATACCCGGATGATCTGAATACGAAAACGAGCTTCCCCACACATGGGGGAGTTCTTTTTTTATTTCCGGACTGCAAAAATGTGCTTACGGTAAGTGCGATTCGTCATATTTACCCAAAAAATCAAATTTAAGTGTTGCAAACTGATGAAATTATCAATTCCGGCAAATTTTCAATGTACATTTGACTACTGATATGGTATAATTTATATGTGAGTTTGTCCGGGAGTAATGATGAGAATACGAAGATGTGCCGTAAGGCGCAATACACGGGCTTCGGAACCGGGACAGAAAAAATTTTTTGCATCGGGAAAAATTTTTTTCAAAAAAACGGTCAAAATTTTACGGCTCATACGGTTAAATATCTGTAAAATATGAAAACCATACAGAAATAATTTCAGAAATCCGTTCATTTTCGGACGGCATTTCTAATGTTAAATCTTGAAATCAAATTCATCGTGTGCTATAATATAGCTTAGAGATAGCATTTGCTAACCGCTTTATCAGGAGGTATCTTTATGTCAGCGGTGGAATTCAGGGATGTCGTAAAAATATACGACAAGACCAATTAAAATCCGCTTTCTGTGAACGACATCGAATGGTGATGTGACAGCAATGCTGAGACGTAAGATGATCCGAGACATTAAAGCAAATTTTGCACAGTTCTTTTCGATCATGCTTCTATGTTCACTTATTACTTCACTATAACTACAGTAAAATAGCCGCATCCGTCCATGTCATTAATGCTGTGATACAGGTGCTGATCGGCAAATCCGCAATTTTCGGCAGCATAAATTTTGCTGTCGTTTTTTATCATATTTTTTATATCCGACAGCTTTTTCCCGCCCTTCATTATCACTTTTGTCCCGTCAATTACCAGAAGTTCTCCGGCTTTTTCATACTGAGCCGGAACTATCACGATCGGCTCTTTCGCTTCGGCAAGCGGGATATTCAGCTCTGCAGCGGCAGCGCAGAAGCTTGGCACACCCGCACACATTTCCGTATCAAAGCCCATTGTGGTGAGCTCCGCGGCAATATATGTACAGGAAGAATACACCGACACATCGCCGATATTCAGCATTGCGACATCCTGCCCCTTTCGTAGATAAGAGCAGAACGTTTCGGCAATAAGACGATGATTTTCGCGTTGTGCAGTCTCATCTGCCTTCATGGGAAAGTCCAGCGGCAGTACAGCCTTTTCTGACATATCACAGACTTTTTCCGCTATCGAGAACGCGAGCATATTTCCTCCGCTCGTTCTCGGAGCTGCGATAACGTCGCATCTTTCAATTATCCGAACTGATCTCAGTGTCATCAGCTCCGGGTCTCCGGGACCGACGCTTACACAGTAAAACTTTCCGTACATAACAAACTCCCTGCGATTTATGTATTATAGTCAGCAATATAATACCATTCCCAAATCGGTTTGTCAAGAATCAGCGTCACATTCTCTTTCTCGAAAATCTTGACATAAGCGCGTAGATGCAGTATAATATTCACTATATTTATAAAACAAATCAGGCGTTTATACGCTCGTATAATATAGCCTTTCTTCAACCGCTTCAGGCGGTACACGGAATGTGGGTGCGTGTATTTCCTTACGGAAAACACTAATCCCCGCGAGTCGGTCACTGTGAAGTTTGTTTATATCTTGCGGAATAAACAGGATAAGTCAGATACGTGGAAGAAGGCTGTGTTTCTGCCGGAACCGGAAATCACGACATCAAGAGGGAGCTATATGCTGCCCTCATTTAGGCGTTGCTTTCCGGAAGGCAGCGCAATTTTTATTATCCGGAGTTTTTCATTGACAAGTAAAATATTAAAACTATTGGTCTGCGTTGCAGCGGTGGCAATACTCGCAGCATCAGACGCTGTAATATCCGCGGCAGACATATCTTTCACACCACGCCTGACTGCGCCGGAAAAGGATGACGAACTGTACTGCCGCAATTTCTTTGCGGTGTATGTCGCAGATATGCCGAACTGCACGACATACGCTTACGGAAGAGCGTGGGAGATACTCGGGCACGAGCCGGACCTGTGCCACGGCAGATCGGAACAATGGTTCGGAAACATCGGGGTCAGCAGCAACCCGAATGACAGCTATGAGCGCGGAGATGAACCGCGGCTCGGCGCGATAGCCTGCTGGGATATGGGCTCGTACGGCCACGTTTCCGTAGTCGAAGCGATCGACGGTGATACGGTGACAGTCTCCGGGTCCGATTATATGACGCCTGTTTACTGGCAGCTCAGCGAGTACGACAAAAACGATATGGGCGCGGGATTTCAGGGATATATCTATCTGCTTGAGCAGGAAGAACTGTTGCCTGTCGAAGAAGTTACCGCTGTTACAACTTCCGCGACTACTGCACCGGAAACCGTCGTAACCACCATAACGACAACAGTAACAGAAACAACCGTAACACAGCCAGCAGTCACATCAACTGCCACCGAAAAAACACAGGATATTGCCGAGCCGCAGAATGACCGCAGCGAATGGATAGTTACGGTCATTGTCATAGCGCTGATTGTTCTTACTTTCATCGTTATGACTGTAACGTTCAGAATTTTGGATATAAAACGAAAAAAACAAGCAGAAACCGACTGCAGGGAGAAATAATATGCGAAACGAAGAGATAGGAGATTTTCTGAAAAAGTGTCAGGTGTTCTTTATTGCGACAGATGACGACGGTCAGCCGCGCGTCCGCCCGTTCGGCGCATATCTGCTGACCGACGGAAAAGCCAACTGTGACGAACAGGGCGCCCCGTATAAAAACGCGCTGGAGGCTGCCTGAAAGGCGGCGGTTCTCATGTTCCCGGCGATATTCGTGGACACAGACACAGGCGTGTTCTCAATGGGTCTCGCGCGGGAGATCGCAGACCGCATGGGAGCGTTTTATGTCGGGATGATATAACTTTTTCTCATAAACTATTGCATTTTCGGGATCATTGTGATATACTGTTAGCGTGTGCTAACGTGTGCAAAAAACTATACAGGAAATGGATCATGTTTGATAAAAGATTGATGAAGGTCTGTCCCGAGAGCCGGAAATACATCATCGGGAATGTGCTGCTGCAATGGTTCGAGCTCGTTTGCAACGCACTAATCTTCTACGAGCTCGCGGGAATAATTGCCGGACTTGTGAGCGGCGGGAGCTTTTCTTTACAGGATAACGCTGTAAATATCGCTATAGTTTTATCGACGGTAATTATCAGATTCATCGCCACGAAATTCGCTGTAAAAATGAGCTTTCTCGCATCAAAAACCGTCAAGCGGAAAATGCGCGGAATGATCTACGGAAAGCTGCTGAAACTCGGAAGCGCCTACCGCGAAAGCGTAACAACAGCGGAGCTCGTGCAGGAATCCGTAGAGGGCGTGGATCAGCTCGAAAGCTATTTCGGGCAGTATGTCCCGCAGTTTTTCTACGCCTTTCTCGCGCCGGTCACTCTGTTCGTGATGTTCGGTCTTCTCGGAAGCTGGACAGTCGGGCTCGTTCTGCTTATCTGCGTTCCGTTGATACCCGGAGCTATCGTAATGGTGCAGAAGATAGCGAAAAAGCTGCTCGCCAGATACTGGGGGCAGTACACCGAGCTTGGCAGCACATTCCTCGAAAATCTGCAGGGCATGACAACGCTGAAGACCTATCAGACGGACGGGTTCAAAAACGAGCAGATGAACGCGGAGAGTGATAAATTCCGGTTCGTGACGATGAAAGTGCTCACAATGCAGCTGAACTCGATCATCATTATGGACTTCTTCACTTACGGCGGCGCGGCTGTCGGAATAGCACTCGTAGCTTCGAAATTTGCGGAGCTCGGCATACAGCCGGCGCTGTTCATGATACTGATGTCAGCGGAGTTCTTCCTGCCCATGCGAAGGCTCGGAAGCTACTTCCATGTCGCGATGAACGGCATGGCGGCGAGTGATAAGATATTCAAGTTTCTGCAGCTCCCGGAACCTGCGAAAAAGCCCGGAGTCATTGAAAACATCGGCGAGATACGTTTTTCCGATGTTCATTTCTCGTATGACGAGAGCCGCGAGATACTGCACGGCATCGACATTTCAATACCGGAGCACAGCTTCACCTGCATCGTCGGGGAGAGCGGCTGCGGCAAATCCACGGTGGCATCGCTGCTCATGGGACGAAATACAACGGGCAGCGGAAGCATCACTATCGGCGGGAAAAACATCGGCGAAATATCGGAAGAAAGCCTGATGAACAGCCTCACATACATCGGACACAACAGCTTTTTCTTCGAGGGAACGGTGCGGGAAAACCTGCTCATCAGCAACCCGGACGCGGACGACGAAAAGCTGTGGAGCGTGCTTGAAAGGTGCAGATTGTCGGAGTTTCTTAAAGCTGAGAACGGGCTTGATACGGAGCTTCTTGAGAATACGATCAACCTTTCGGGCGGCCAGCGGCAGAGGCTTGCGCTTGCACGCGCTATACTGCACGACACGCCGTTTTACATCTTCGATGAGGCGACAAGCAGTATCGATGTTGAGAGCGAAGAAACGATACTCGGGCTGATACACGAGATGACAGAAACAAAGACCGTTATAATGATCTCGCACAGGCTTGCGAATGTTAAAGACGCGGACTGCATCTACGTCATGGAAAACGGCAGTATTGCCGAGCACGGAACACATTCGGAACTGCTGAAAAACAACAGCGTTTACGCGGCTTTGTGGGAGCGCCAACAGGAGCTTGAAAACTACGGAAAGGGGGAGTCCGCATGAAACGTTCAAAGATCGGGACACTTTTCCGTATGCTCGGACTTGTAAAGCCGCTGACCGGGTTCATGTGCCTTGCGGTGCTCTGCGGAACTCTCGCGTTTCTCGCGGTTGAGGCTATACCGATAGTCGGCGTGTGGGGAATGTTCGGTGGTCACGGCGGTGAAGCGTGGCTGTGGATAACGCTGTGCGGACTTGCTCTCACGCGCGCTGTGCTGCGTTATACCGAGCAGAAAACCAATCACTACATAGCGTTCACGCTGCTCGCGATAATACGCGACCGAGTGTTCGGAGCGCTGCGAAGACTCTGTCCTGCAAAGCTCGAAGGCCGCGACAAGGGTGACCTGATCTCGCTCATAACCTCGGACGTTGAGCTGCTTGAAGTGTTTTACGCTCACACTATCTCCCCTATCTGTATCGCAGTTCTGTGTTCTGCGGCGATGTGCGTTTTCCTTGGGATATTCCACCCGCTGTTCGCGGTTTACGCGGCGCTCGCGTACATCATAATGGGTGTAGTACTGCCGTTGATAATGTCGAAGATAAGCGGAGATACGGGCGATAAGCTGCGCCGTCAGGCAGGCGGATTGTCCGCATACGTTCTCGAAAATATCAGAGGTCTTGACGAGACGATACAGTACGGCCACGGTAAATAGCGCATGGACGGAATGAACTCGCGGACAGACAAACTTTCAAAATCGCAGAGCGCTCTGAACCATCTCAACGGTTTCAACTCGGCGATAGCAAACACGGTGATAATCCTTCTCGACATCGCTATGCTCGCGCTTGTGATCGCGGTTTACGGGAGCCTCGGTGCTGCCGCGGAAAGCGCTGTGGTATTTACTGCATTCGTGTCGTCCTTCGGCTCTGTTTCGGCTCTCGCGGCACTCGGAACAACTCTGCAGAGCACGATAGCATCCGGCGGGCGAGTGCTCAATATAATTGACGAAAAGCCCGAAACAGAGGACATTTCGGGACAACCCACTGTGTCATTCTCTGGCGCGGAGCTTGACAAAGTCACGTTCTCTTACGGCGGCGAAACGGTGCTTTATGATATGTCGGTGAAGTTCCCGGAGAACCGGATCGTCGGCATTGTCGGAAAAAGCGGCTGCGGCAAATCGACTATGCTCAAGCTGCTGATGCGCTTCTGGAGAACCAACATCGGCGAAGTGCGGATCTCAGGCAGAAATGTGGAGCAGATAAACACTACCGACCTGCGCAACATGGAAAGCTACATGACGCAGGAGACCCAGCTTTTCAAGGACACGATCGCAAACAATATCAGAATAGCGAAGCTGTCTGCGACGGACGATGAGATAACCGAAGCCTGCAAAAAAGCATCGCTGCACGAGTTCATAATGACGCTTCCCGACGGGTACGAAACACAGGTGGGCGAGCTGGGCGAAACGCTCTCGGGCGGCGAAAGACAGCGCATAGGGCTTGCGAGAGCATTCCTGCACGGCGCACCGTTTATGCTGCTCGATGAACCCACAAGCAATCTCGACAGCCTCAACGAAGCCGTGATACTAAAGGCTCTGCGCGAGGAAGCAACGGGAAAGACTGTGGCGCTGGTATCCCACAGGCGTTCGACAATGCGCA
>JAFPUE010000136.1 GCA_017395555.1 Ruminiclostridium sp.
ATAGACGTACGCATCTTGCTTGCATATTATTCCGTCATATTGCACATAAATTTCTTGACTTGCGCCAGCAAGCCTGCGAAATTTCTGTACAATCTGACGAAAAATCTGACTGCGCAATCTCCGCACGCTCTTTGTGCGGTAAAGCCTTAAGAAATGTGTGAACCGTTTGAAAAACTTCCGGATCTCGTCACGATTCAGATAAGTCCGCGAAGCGGACAACCAAAATTATTCATTATTCATTATTCATTATTCACTATTCATTACTTCCGGTCACTACTCTGTCGAGGCCGGAGTAATCCTTGATGATACGGGGTTTGAGGCCTGCCGAGCGCATTATCTCCGACACGGCTTCGCCCTGCGTTTCGCCGATCTCGACAGCAAGCGTGCCGCCGTCCGCGAGCCGTCCTGACCACGCGGGTATTATCCTGCGGTAAAAGTAAAGTCCGTCGCCGCCGCCCGCCAGAGCCGTTTCCGGCTCGAACGCGACTTCCCGCATGAGCGAACGCATCTCGGCTGCCGTCAGATACGGCGGGTTGGAGGTTATCAGGTCAAATCTCATATCCCCGAAAAGCGTTCCGTCGCAGGCATCGGCTTTTACCGCGGTCACGTCCGCGGCATTGAGCGCGATGTTGCGTTCCAGATACGAAAATGCCGCGTCGTAAAGCTCGACGGCATAGCACTTCGCGCCTGTTTTCAGCGCAATGCTCACCGGTATGCAGCCCGTGCCGCTGCAAAGATCGAGCGCCGTGCAGCCATTTCCGAGCCGTTCTGCCGCGATATCGACGAGCAGCTCGGTCTCCGGGCGGGGTATCAGCACGCCTTCCCCGACATAGAACGGATAGCCGTAGAACTCCCACTTTCCGAAAATGTATTGAAGCGGCTCGCCCGTTACACGCCGCGAAACCGCGCTTTCTATTGACGCGAGGGCTTCCGCGGAAAGCTCACCGCCCGTCAGTGCCGCGTTTCCGGCGTACTCGCGCAGTATCTCCCGCGCTTCAAACACGGGGTCAAAGACCCCCGCCGAAGCGAGGGTCTTTGTTATTTCATTCATTTTTTCCGATGCTCTTACCATTTGTCGCTTTCCTTGTCCTCGGGAATTACCGCTTTCATTGCGGCTATCGCGGCTTCTATCTCGGAATCGTCCGGTTCCTTTGTTGTAAGGCGCTGGAGCCACAGTCCCGGCGCGGATATTATTTTCGTGATGATGTTGTCATAGCGTCCCGCGAGGCGTATGACTTCGTAGGAAATGCTCACAATAACGGGCAGGAGCAGTATCTTGCAGGAAACGCGGAGTATCATCGCAAGTCCCTCCGATACCGCAAATGTGTCAATGAACATCTGGTTTGTTATCGGGAATATAGAGTATATCAGTATGCTTATCAGCAGCACGAGGAAGATGAAGCTCGTACCGCAGCGCGGGTGGAAGCGGGTCTGCGGCTTTACGTTATCTACCGTGAGATCAAGCCCCTTTTCGTAGCAGAAGATCGTTTTGTGCTCCGCGCCGTGATATTCGTAGGTGCGCCTGATGCTCTGCGTCTTTGAGACCACCCACATATAGGTGACAAAAATGATTATCTTCAGCACACCCTCAAACAACGACTGGAACGGGGAAAGATCGGTTCCCTCGCCCACTATATACTGCAGCAGCATAAAAAGCCATGTCGGAACGAACACGAAAAGCAGTATTGCAAGGGCGATACCGAACACCATAGCTATCGTCATAACGATACCCATGATCTTGTCGCCGAACTTGTCGTCCAGCCACTTCTCGAATTTGCTCATTTCCTCCTCACTGTCGTCGTCCGCCATTCCGGACAGCTCCGCCGAGCGCGACAGGTAGTAATACCCGTCCGACAGCTGTGAAACGAAGTTTATGGTACCTCTGATGAACGGGGCTTTGTTGTACCACTTTCGCTGCTTGTTCTCTTTTTCTTCTATTGCGATACCGCCGTCTTTTTGCCGGACAGCCATTGCGGTCTTTTCGGGTCCTTTCATCATTATGCCCTCTATAAGCGCCTGACCGCCGATCGTTGTCCTGTGCAGTTTTTCTTTCTCGGACATCTTATCTCCTTAATTCTGTAATTGCCTGTATCTGACTGAATATAGCCTATTATAGCATTTCCGGCTGCGGTTGTCAATATCGGAGGCTTATATAAGTCCCTTAACGAAATCCACCGCAAGCTGCGCAGCTTCCCTGAATGCCTTTCCGCCAAAGCCGTGACCGGCTTTTTCTATCGTTATGAGCTCCGCGTCCGGGAAGGTCTCCGCCGCACGTTCGGAGTATGACAGCGGCACAAGATTGTCGGCGGTGCCGTGGATAAGCAGAACCTTCCCGTCATAATCCGGCAGCATATCATAAATATCGAACGACATGGCATCGTAGTTGTATATCCGTCCCAGCGTCTTTCCCATTATGTTCATCGTTTCGGGAATATCATTTATATCCGGAGTTCTCTGCCATGAGTCGTCCTGCAGCGAGTAGGCGGGATAAAGCGCGACAAGCCCGCATATATCATCAGGGCGCGTTGCCGCAACATAGGAAGAAACAAATCCCCCCTGGCTCTCGCCCATAAGAAACATCTTGTCCGGGTCAATGCCGTCGAGTGCCGCTACCCCGTCAAAAACAACGTTCAGATCCTCCGCCTCGGTCAGCACGGACATTTCCTTCATTTCACCGTCGCTCTGTATGTCATTGCCTCCGCCGATAAAATCAAAGATATATGCCGCAATTCCCTCATCGGCAAAGGCTTTGGCGTATCCCTCAACATTCGACATATTCGCGCCGAAGCCGTGGCTGAGTATCACCGCCGGGAAATTGCCGCTCCCGTTCGGCATGAACAGCTTTCCGGCTATCTTCTTTCCGTCGCGGTAAAATTCTTTCTCCGCTGTCTCATACCCGCCCGTGAAAACCGGCGCTTCGTCGGCAGTCGTGGTGGTTGTTGTCTCCTCTGTCTCCGGCACTGTCGTTACCTCGCTTTCCGTAGTCTGTTCCTGCGCTGTCGTCGTGGTCTCCGCGGCAGTCTGTGTGCTCTGTGCCGTCTGCGCGGCGTTTCCGCACGAGCCCGCGATCATAACGCACACCGCAAGCAGCGCGGGAAGATATAGCTTTTTGTTTTTCATAGATGTGCTCCTTTTATTGTAATTTCTCTTATTTGTACTGAATAACAAGTATGATAGATATTATATCACAGTTCGGGCAGTATTTCAATACCTGCCGACACTTCACCTGCGGCACATAAACGTTTTTCCGTATAAAACATTCTCCGCCTACTTGACATTCTGTTTGGTTTGTGCTATAATTTAATTGAGCATTATTTAATTTAATTAAATCGTTTTGCTGCTGCATAGGAGAATTGTCATGAAAAATAACATAGAATTACAGGAATACCTTGCTCGCGGAGTAGAGGGCATCGTCGCGGATTCTCTCCGCGCGGTGATAAAAGACCCGAAGGAAACCGCGTTCATGATGAAATTCGCGGCTGCGAGCAAAAAAGCGTCAAAACGGAGAATGGAGCTTGAGAAAAACGGCGAGCATATCCCGTCATTCCTCATTGCCAGCATAACCGGGAGCTGCAACCTTAACTGCGCCGGGTGCTATTCCCGCTGCAGCGCTGCCACTGTTGACACCGAACCCGTCGATCAGCTCACCGCCGAGGAATGGAGCAGGATATTTGCGCAAGCGCAGGAGCTCGGCATAAGCTACGCGATACTCGCGGGCGGCGAACCTCTGCTAAGACGCGACGTTATCGAAGCCGCGGGCAGTATGCCGGATATCATCTTCCCGGTATTCACGAACGGTACCTTTATAAATGACAGGTATTTCGAGCTGTTTGACCGCTGCCGCAACCTCATACCCGTAATGAGCATCGAGGGTGACC
Organism: Ruminiclostridium sp.; assembly: GCA_017395555.1. GTDB lineage: Bacteria > Bacillota > Clostridia > Oscillospirales > Ruminococcaceae > Ruminiclostridium_E. Next base: position 3,879 of record JAFPUE010000136.1, read on the forward strand.
GCGAAAGGACCGATAACCGCCGCGGAAAAGGGATCTATGACCGGCTTATCGCGAATATGGACGAATTCAGCCGCAGGCACCTGATGTTCGGTGCATCGGTCACGGTCACGACTGAGAACATACAGTCCGTGCTTTCGGAGGAGTTCATAGATGTACTTGCAAAGCGCGGCTGCCGGCTGATAATTTATGTTGAGTATGTGCCGATGTCCGAGGGTACGGAAAAGCTCGCACCCACCGACACGGAGCGCGAATACCTGACCGGGCGCATCGCAAAGCTCCGGGAAAGCTATGACGGGGCAATGTTCCTGTCGTTCCCGGGCGACGAAAAGGAATCCGGCGGCTGTTTTGCGGCAGGCAGAGCATTTTTCCACATAAACTCGCACGGCGGAGCGGAGCCCTGTCCGTTCTCGCCGTTCTCGGACATAAACGTCCGCGACACCTCACTGCGCGAGGCTGTTAATTCAAGGCTTTTCCGCGAGCTTCGCTCCGGGGATATCCTTACCGCGGAGCACGACGGAGGGTGTGTACTTTATGAGAAGCGCACACTTGTCGAAGCGTTACTCGCGGGGAATTGCTGAAAATCATATCGCAGGCATTACGCGTCCCCCGGCAACGGGAATGTACGCGCCGGTTGTGAATGACGCAAGATCTGACGCGAGGAATGCCGCCATGTTGGCGATATCAGTGTCGGTTCCGCGTCTCGCCAGCGGCACGGTAGCCACATATTCCGGAGCCGGGTTTATCCCGTTCGCACGCTCCTTGTCGGTTATCGTCCAGCCGGGCGCGATCTGATTAACGGTAATATTGTCCTTTCCGACTTCCTTCGCGAGCACACGCACTATGCCGTCAAGCCCGCGCTTTGCCGACGTGTAAGCGGAGCAGTTCGGTTCCGCCATGAACGCACATTCGGTATTCATCACGACTATCCTGCCGTAGTGCTGCTCCTTCATATACGGAACAAACATCTTCGACATATAGACCATCTGCATAACGCAGCTCTCGAACTGGCTGTAATAATCCCTGATCTCCTGTTCGAGCAGCGGCTTCCACTCGTACTGGATGACCGCGTTCACGATAAGGATATCCGGCATACCGAAGCCCGCCTCGATATCGTTTTTCATTTTCGTCACGCTGTCAAGGTTTGTGATATCGGCTTGGAACGCGGCAGCCTGTCTGCCGTTACCGCGGAGCTCGTCAACCAGCTTTTCCGCCGATGCCTTATCGGAGTTGTAGTGTATCGCGACATCGGCTCCGCACTCTGCGAGGGTGCGCACTATCGTGCGTCCGAGTCCGCCGCTTCCGCCCGTAACAAGCGCTTTCTTTCCGCTGAGATCAATATTCATAGGATACTCCTTTCGCAAAAAGTGCCGCTCCGCAAACCGGAACGGCACTTGCTGTTTACTTTTCTTCCGGCAGTATCACCGGCGAATTTACCGAATTCTTCTTGACACTTTCGATACCGTTTTTGCAGTTCGCCTTTGAGGTATAGCCCTCGCTCACCGCTATGACCTGTCCGTTCTTTGCTTTGAGACGGAAGCGGAATTCTCCTGACTTATCACTGTATATCTCAAATTTCGGATTTTTCTCCGTCTGGTATCCTTCAATTGTATGATCCTCAACGGCAGCCTCCGGCGCGTTTGTCTCTACGCTTTTAACGCCGTTCTTCACGGAATCGAGGCTCGAATATACCTCGCCGCCCGTAGCGATAACTTCACCGTTCGCAGCTTTTAAACCGAATGTATAACCCGTTTTAGTTTTGTTTATAATATACTTTCCCATGGCAATACTCCTTTCTGACCGAAGAGATGTGTCGAGGGGCTTGCTAAGCCTATAATAATTATTAATATACCGTATAGCTGATATAATTATTATACCAACATATTTTGTAATTGTCAAGTGGTATAACCAAAAATAATGTAACTCTTTTTATACTTTTTGTCGATTATGCCCATTTTCGGCAAGCGGACAAGTCTTTTTGCGGTCACATTTGTATGCGCGCATCCTTGCGCGCTTTCGGTGACCACTACCAATGCTTCCTGTATTGCCGGGCGGAGAACGCTCCGCTGCGAATGACCGTAACACGGAGATCGGAAAATCTCATAATATAATAAAGAACCGCTGAATGTGTAAGCACTCAGCGGTTCCGGTTATTATGATCGGAGTCTTTGCCAACTCCAGCGGCGAACGCGCCGCTCCGAATCCGTAGCGACATTCTTCTAATGACAGCCGCAGTCCCTCGGTTAGCTATACCCTGATATTTCAGAAACGGAGTCTTTGCCAACTCCAGCGGCGAACGCGCCGGCTTCGGCGTTTAACCGAGGATTACTTCAACCTCGTGTATGCCGTTTGCAAATACTGGGATAAGGTTTCCGTCAACAGCCTTGCCGTCCACGGTCATCGACTTTACGCCGCTGGAAACGTGATCGGGGTTCTTGACGCTGATGTTGTAGGTAGCGCCTCTGAACAGTCTCGAAATTGTGAAGCCGTCCCAAGCCTTCGGGATAGAGGGGCTTATCTCAAGTCCGTCATACTTCGGCTTTACACCGAGGATATACTGCGAGATAGCAACAAAGTTCCACGCAGCCGTACCGGTGAGCCAGCTGTTCTTCGCTTCACCGTGTCTCGGAGCGTCCTTACCTGCGATCATCTGCGCGTAAACATACGGCTCGGTGCGGTGCAGATCGGAGTGTTCCTCTCTGAAAGCGGGAGCGATCTTTGAATAGTATTCAAAAGCCTTGTCTCCTCTGCCCACAGCAGCTTCCGCGCACATGATCCACGCGTTGTTGTGGCAGAAGATACCCGCGTTCTCCTTATATCCGCCCGGATATGTGGAAATTTCGCCGTACTCTTTATAATAGTGTGTGAATGCGGGGTTATTGAGAACAAGACCGTGATCGGAGTTGAGGTACTTGTCAACGCTGTCGAGAGTCTTGATATCGTCGCCTGTCTCCTTGCCAAGACCCGCAAGAACGCAGAAGCCCTGCGGTTCAATGAAGATCTTGCCTTCCTCGCACTCGTGAGAGCCAACCTTGTTGCCGTTGTGGTCATAAGCGCGGAGGAACCATTCTCCGTCATATCCGAACTTCATCGTCTGCTCTTTCATCTTCGCAACTTCGGCATCGGCGCGCTTTGCTTCTTCCTCGTCGCCTTTAAGCCTGCACATAGCCGCGTACTCGGGGCCTATGAAGCAGAACATACCCGCGATCATTACGGATTCCGCGATCTGGCTGTAGAACGGCGGATCCTTGAACATTTCCTTGTTGTTGTAGGTCTGGAAGGACTCGCCGGGCTTGTCCGAGAAGCAGGACAGGTTGAGGCAGTCGTTCCAGTCCGCGCGTCCGCTCAGCGGCAGACCGTGAGGACCGTGCTTGCGTACAACGTGGTCAAACGCTCTCTTCATATGATCGAGCATAGTAGCAGCCTTGCTGTCGTCGTTCTCGTAAGGAACAACCTCATCGAGAATGGAAACATCGCCTGTCTCCTTGATATATGCGGCAACAGCGAGTATCATCCACAGCGGGTCATCGTTGAAGTTCGAGCCGAGCTCGTGGTTGCCCTTCTTGGTGAGCGGCTGGTACTGATGATAAGCGCCGCCGTCTTCGAGCATTGTAGCCGCGAGGTCAATAACACGCTCTCTTGCGCGCTCGGGTATCTGATGAACGAAGCCGAGAAGATCCTGGTTACTGTCGCGGAAGCCCATTCCTCTGCCGATACCGCTCTCGAAGTAGGAAGCGGAACGCGACATATTGAATGTTACCATACACTGATACTGGTTCCAGATGTTGACCATTCTGTTGACCTTCTCGTCGGGAGATTCAACATGGTACTGGCAAAGCAGGGTGTTCCAGTAAGCCTTGAGCTCGTCAAACAGCTTGTCAGCCTTCTCCGCGGTGTCGCACATAGCGATCATCTCGTGAGCCTTGGTCTTGTTTATGATGTTCTTCTTGGAGTTTGCTGTGGTAATGATCTTATCTTCGGGAGTGAGATCGGGAGCGAACTTCTCCTCGAGCTTGTTCTCAACGTAGCCGAGCACGAATACGAAATCCTTGCTCTCGCCGGCTTCGAGGGAAACATCGAGGTAGTGTGAAGCGATAGGTGACCAACCGTCCGCAACGGAGTTGTTGGGCGAGCCCTTCATTACGGTCTGCGGCTCACCGAAGCCGTTGTACAGTCCGAGGAAGCTCTCTCTGTCGGTATCGAAGCCCATGATCTTCGCGTTTACGGAGTAGAACGCAAAGTGATCGCGTCTTTCCTTGTATTCGGTCTTGTGGTAGATCGTGCTGCCTTCTATCTCGACTTCGCCGGTATTGAAGTTTCTCTGGAAGTTGGTGGAATCGTCCTGCGCGTCCCAGAGACACCATTCGAGGAAGCTGAACAGCTTGATGCTCTTGAAAGCGTCGGTCTTGTTGGTGATCGTCACCTTCTGTATCTCACCGTTGAAATTCTGCGGAACGAAGAAGGTCACCTTAGCCTCGATACCCTTGGACTCGCCCTTAATAATGGTATAGCCCATACCGTGGCGGCACTCGTAGCTGTCAAGGTCTGCCTTTACGGGAGACCAGCCGGGGTTCCATACATGACCGTCGTCGTTGATGTAGAAATAGCGTCCGCCCATATCCACGGGAACGTTGTTATAGCGGTAACGTGTAATACGGCGCAGTCTCGCGTCCTTATAGAAGCTGTAACCGCCCGCGGTATTGGAGATAAGCGAGAAAAAGCCCTGTGTTCCGAGGTAGTTTATCCACGGGTAGGGAGTTTTTGGCGAGGTGATGACGTATTCCTTATTGGCGTCGTCGAAGTAACCGAATTTCATTGGTTTTTACCAGTCCTTTCTTTAAAGAAGCCGCAAAAAAGCGTGCGGGCATTCTTTCACATGATATATCAATTATATATTATTTTGTCAAAAATATCAATATCTGTAAACGTTTCCAAAAAATTTTACAATTATTACAACTGTTATCGTTGTTTTTTGTGCAGTATAGACGATAGAAAAAGGACGCCGAATATGATATAATCAAAATGCGACATAACACGTTTGAATATTTACAGGATATGCTATGCATATTTTGTCCTAATAGTGTGCATTTTTACCAAGGTAAAGGTGCAAGCTTTTTCGTGTGCATTATTAGGACGAAAATGTGTTGTGTCGCAGCAATTCAGGCTTGTATTTTTACGGTGCGCGGCTTGAATTGCCGCGCATTTTTAGTTTGCGGAGATTTAGGCGCACCGTGGAAAGGGAATATAATATGAAAAAAGTCAGAAAAATGCTGTCTCTCCTGCTTGTCGGAGTGATAGCGGTAACATCGCTGCTATGCGGAAGCGTGACGGCGGGGGCGGAGACAAACCCTGCTTATACGGTATGGGGACTCTCCCTTAATGAAGATTTGTATTCAGTGTGCCTTATGGGCATCACTAAGCTGGAGATGAATAGTGTATTTCAAACTATAAAAAGAAATAATAATACCAAAGACAACGTCTATGCCTTTCTTGGTCGTACAGATATACGTTTTGGTGAGATTTGTCTTTTTGCAGAATTTGCTCTGGATGAAAAAGATCAAATTCAGAGACGAGGTCAAATAGTGTGGGGAGAAGAATATATAGATATTGCCGGCGTAGACATTACGGCTGTTGGCGGAGACCAAACGAAGGTCGTTAACGCGCTGGACGATTTTCCGGACAATGCTTCGTCTTATATGGTTTCGATCCATCTTAGCACCAACAACGAAAAGCACAAAAAAATAATAGAAGAAATACAAAAGTATAATAAAGCAACTTGGGCAGGCTTCGGTGTTATAAATAACAATAATCTGTTGGGTTTTTACGATACAACCTTAGATTATTGGACGCAAGACGTAGATGCGTTTATGGGTACTAATTCCAAAACCGATTCAAATAAAGTCGCCGTGATCTCCTTCTCAAAGAGCATCTCCTCGCTCTCCTTCTCCTCCATTTCCTCCAAAGCATACACCGGCAAGGCTATAAAGCCCTCTGTTATCGTTAAGGACGGCACCAAGACCCTTGTAAAAGGAACCGACTACACCCTTTCCTACAAGAACAACAAGAACATAGGTACTGCAACAGTAACTATTACCGGAAAAGGAAGCTACACCGGCACAAAATCGCTCACATTCAAGATAATCCCCGCTAAAACCACCCTTACCGCAAAGAAGTCGAACGGCAAATACGCTCTTTCGTGGAAGAAAGTTACGGGGATAACCAAGTATCAGATTCAGTATTCCACCGACAGCGGCAAGACATATAAAACTGCGGGAACGGTTTCCTCCGGCAAGACAAGCGCGACATTAAAACTTGACACAAGCAAGTCTTATACATTCAGAATACGCTCCTATAAGACTGTTGACGGTAAAAAATATTACAGCAGCTGGTCAAAGGTTGTTAGCGTGAAATAGCGTTATCCTCAATAAATCAACAAAACAGTAACCGTTTCGCCCCGGATTTTGTAAGTTTTTACAAATTTCGGGGCTATTTTTTTATTTCCGCGATATTGCAATATATTTAACAATGTGATATACTAAAGAGTACAAATACGGTCGGTCGTTCCACAGAAAACGGAGGACATTATGGAAAGCAGAAAAAAACTGATAACAGCCAAAGGAAACAAACAGATTCACATGGGTATCATTCCCGGTCATTTTGCCACGAACCATTCCCACATCAACCACTACGTTGATCTGAACTCGATAAAGACGAGCTTCAGAATGGCTCGCGAGACTGCAAAGATGATCGCGGAGAAATATAACGCAGTGCAGATCGACACGATCATCTGCCTTGAAGGCACGGAGACCCTCGGCGCATACGTTGCGCAGGAGCTTGCGGATTCCGGCATAGCTTCCGTAAATTCCGGCAAGGATATTGATATCCTCACACCCGAGATCAACTCCAACGGTCAGATGATATTCCGCGACGACGCACAGAAGAAGATCTGGAACAAGCAGATACTCCTGCTCATCTCGTCCGCATCTACCGGTTGGTCTATTGAGCGCTTCGCACGCTGCCTCGATTATTACAGCGGCAAGCTCGTCGGCGCGTGCGCACTGTTCAGCGCTATCGACGAGATAATCGGGATCAAGGTTGATTCAATCTTTACCGAGGAGGATATCCCGGATTACCATACCTACGCGGCATCGGAATGCCCGATGTGCAAGGCAAAGCAGAAGATCGACGCGCTGGTTAATGCGTTCGGGTATTCAAAGCTGTAAACAGCAGTAAAAATCCCCCGCCGGCGGCGGGGGTTGTTTATTTTGTGTTTTTGACGGTTTTGGGAGAAGCGATGAGCATTTTCTTTATTTCAAGACAATCGTTAAGCATTGATTCGCCGTGATCTTTCTCGATATATTCGGATAAGATAAGCAGCTTAAGCCAGTATTCGGTCTCGGCGGTCTCTTTTAGTGATATCTGCAGTTTGGCGATAAAATCGCCCTTGCTGACACCGTAAGCGGCTTCATTGGCGTTTGCGCCTATTGAGGTACCGCTTCTTATTATTTGCTTTGATATGATAGTTTCTTTCTTCTCTTGTATAAGATATTGGTGCAGTTTAACTATTCTTGCGGCAAATTTAAGAGATTTGTCGAGTATTGCGTTATCGGAATACATTTTGTATTCTCCCTTTTATGTATAATAGAGTCGTTCGCACGAATGTTTTATAACGGATCTGTGCCGTACTCTGAGTCTCTGTGCTGCCTTTTTTAATGAATAATGAAAAATGAATAGTGAATAATGAATAATACAGAAACGCCGCAGAGACTTTCTGCGCTTTTTATTATAAATTATTCATTATTCACTATTCATTATTCATTGAGCCGCCGTCAGGCGGCGTTTCTGGTTGCGGTGCAGGGATTTGAACCCCGGAAATGCCTGAGTCAGAGTCAGGTGCCTTACCGCTTGGCTACACCGCAATATTCAATTCAGCTTTTCAATTTTACCACATCGCGCTCGATTTGTCAAGGCTTTTTTTATTTTTTTCCGCTTTTTTATGTTTTTTTGATATTTCGGTTGTAAATTTACGGTTTTTATGTTAAAATATCTATGTCGCACATATCTTTTCCCTCCCCGGCGGAAAAGATAACATAATACAAAACAATACAACGGAGGCACAAAATGAGTAAATACGACACATACGAAAGCCCGTTCTGTACACGATACGCAAGCGAAGAGATGCAGTATGTCTTTTCCGCACAGAAGAAGTTCTCAACTTTCCGCAGACTGTGGACTGCGCTTGCCCGCGCCGAAATGAAGCTCGGGCTCGATATCACCGAGGAGCAGGTTGCGGAGCTTGAAGCCAATATCGACAACATAGATTTCGCTGCTGCGGAAGCGCGCGAAAAGGAAGTCCGCCACGATGTAATGTCTCACGTTTACGCTTACGGGCTTGTCTGCCCGAACGCAAAGGGCATAATCCACCTCGGCGCAACATCGTGCTATGTGGGCGACAACACGGACGTTATCATTATGCGCGACGCGTTGAAAATAATACACAGAAAGCTCGTGAACGTCATCGCAAACCTCGCGGACTTCGCAAACAAGTACAAGAATATGCCCTGTCTCGCGTACACGCACCTCCAGCCCGCACAGCTCACCACTGTCGGCAAGCGTGCCACCCTCTGGACGCAGGAGCTGCTCATGGATCTTGAGGAGATAGAGTACAGGATAAGCAGCTTAAAGCTGCTCGGTCAGAAAGGCACTACCGGCACACAGGCGAGCTTTGTCGAGCTGTTCGACGGCGACAGTGAGAAGATCAAGAAGCTCGAACAGATGATAGCAGAAGAAATGGGATTTGAGAAATGCTTCGCGGTAAGCGGTCAGACCTACCCGAGAAAGCTCGATTATCAGGTGGTATCGGCACTCGCGGGACTCGCGGAGAGCTGCTCGAAGTTCAGCTATGATATACGTCTGCTTCAGAATTTCAAGGAGATCGAGGAGCCGTTCGAGAAGAACCAGATAGGCTCGTCGGCAATGGCATACAAGCGCAACCCGATGCGCTCCGAGCGTATCACGGCGCTTTCGAGATACGTCATGATCGACGTTCTCAACCCCGCGTTCACTGCGGGAACACAGTGGTTCGAGCGCACTCTCGACGACAGTGCAAACAAGCGTATCGCGGTCGCGGAGGCATTCCTTGCGGCGGACGCTATACTCAACATAATGCTCAATGTCACAAGCGGGCTCGTTGTCTATGACAAGGTGGTAAGGCAGCGCGTTATGAAGGAGCTCCCGTTCATGGCGACGGAGAACATCATAATGCAGGCGGTAAAGAAGGGCGGAGACAGGCAGGTTCTCCACGAGCATATCAGAGTACACAGCATGGCTGCCGGCAGGATAGTAAAGGAAGAAGGCGGCGAGAACGATCTTGTTGACCGTATCGCGAACGATCCGATCTTCGGCATCACAAAGGACGAGATTCTCGCAACGCTCCAGCCCGAGCATTTCACCGGACGCGCTCCCGAACAGGTCACGGAGTTCATCGCGGAATGTGTAAGACCCGTTCTGAACGCGAACAAGGATGTCCTCGGCGAGAAGGCGGAGCTTTCCGTATAAGCCAAAGTTGAACAAAATATGTCTGTTACAGCGTCCTTCGGGGCGCTGTAATGTGCATTTTGACGATTTATCGGCAGTTTCCGGGGATAAATGAAAGAAAATGCTTGACTTATTTATAAATATGCACTATAATATTATAGTATTTCTATTTGCAAAAGAAACGGAGTGAAAACATCAATTGAAACAAGTTAAAAAACCGGTGTTTTTTATCGTTTTCATACTGATCGCGGTATTCACATACTTTGCAATTGCGGGATTCAGCACCTACTACGGCGACGTGGAAACAGTCCATGTCAGAGGCGTGAAGGATATCCGCTGGGGTATTGATATCCGCGGAGGCGTTGACGTAACATTCACGCCCTCCGAGGAAGCGACAGATGTTACAAACGATGACCTTGAAGGCGCTCGCGCAATGATCGAGACGCGTATGGTCGCAAAGAACATCACAGACTACGAAATTTACGTTGACCTCAACAGCAAGAGAATAATCTGCCGCTTCCCGTGGCAGTCGGGCGACGACAGCTTCGATCCCGAACAGGCGGTAAAGGAGCTCGGCGAAACAGCGCTGCTCACATTCCGCAAGGGCTACAGCGGTGAACTCTCCGGAGATCAGACCTATGAGGATCTGACCCTCGTGCTTTCCGGCTCCGATGTTGCGAAGGCTTCTCCCGCTTACGATCAGAACGATCATCAGTGGATCGTATCCCTCGAACTCAACGAGAGCGGAAAGAACGCATTCAAGGAAGCTACCGAGGAAGCATACAACAACGGCAGCAGAATATCCATCTGGATGGATGATGTTGAGATATCCGCACCGTCCGTAAGCGCAGTTATCTACGACGGCCGCGCTACGATATCCGGCGGATTCGAGGACGCAGACGAGGCAAAGGCTCTCGCGGACAAGATAAACGGAGGCTCCCTCCCGTTCAAGCTCGTTACCGACAGCTTCAGCACGATCTCGCCTACCCTCGGTACAGGCGCTCGTGACGCTATGGCAGTTGCGGGACTTATCGCTTTCGCACTTATCGCGATAATAGTTATTGCAATGTACAGACTCCCCGGCATCATGGCGGTAATATCGCTTGCCGGACAGGTTGCCGGAACTTTCGCGGCGATCACCGGATTCTTCGCCTTTAACGACAGCTTCACCCTCACCATACCGGGTATCGCGGGTATCATACTTGCGGTAGGTATGGGTGTTGACGCGAACGTTATCACAAACGAGCGCATCAAAGAGGAGCTCAGAGCGGGCAAGACGATCGACGGTTCGCTGTATATCGGCTTCAAGCGTGCATTCTCCGCTATCTTCGACGGCAACATCACGATGCTTATAATCGCTGTCATCTTAATGGGCGCGTTCGGCACTCCCGACAGCTGGGCATCTATCATACTCACTCCGATATTCACATGGTTCGGCGTATCGACAGCCGGCTCGATCTACGCGTTCGGCTATACGCTCGCAGTCGGAGTTGTTCTGAACTTCCTCTTCGGTATCCTCACGACAAGACTTATGACTATGTCGATATCGAGATTCAAGGCTTTCAGAAATCCCGCATTCTACGGCGGAAAGAAGAAGGAGGTACAGACAAATGGAAAATAATAAGTTTGACTTCCTCAAAAACAAGAAGATATTCTTTATTATCCCGATAGTAATTGCAATAATCACTATCGCTACCGCATTCATTATCGGCGTTCCGGTAGATATCGAGTTCAAGGGCGGTACAATGCTGACATACAGCTACACCGGCTCTATCGACGTGAACGCGGTAAAGGCAAAGGTCGAATCCATGAACCTCGGTACCGTAGGTGTCACCACGGGTTCCGCGTTCGGCTCGGATCTCGAAACGGTACAGGTTTCCTTCGCTTCCGACGAGGGACTTACCGCAGAGGTACAGGCAAACGTCACAAACGATCTTCAGACGGAATTTGCTTCCAACAGCCTCACCCTTGTAAACAGCCAGGACGTTAAGCCGAGCGCAGGCTTCTCGTTCTTCCTCAAGTGCTTTGTCGCTGTAATGTTCTCGTTCCTGCTGCTCATAATATATATAGCGGTAAGATTCAAGAACATCGGCGGCTGGTCTGCAGGCGCATTCGCTCTCGTGGCACTCGCAAACGACGTATTCATGGTATTCGCGACATTCGTGTTCATGAGACTTCCTATCGACGCAAACTTCATGGCGGTAATACTCACCATACTCGGTTACTCGATAAACAACACGATCGTTCTTTACGACCGTGTCCGTGAGAACCGCAAGCTCTACGGCAAGAAGCTCACTATCGACGAGCTCGTGAACGGAAGCATCAATCAGTCGCTTTCACGTTCCATAAAGACAACAGTCACAACAGCCGTAGCGGTACTTTCGATGTGTGTTGTAGCGCTTATCTGCGGCGTTGAGTCCATTGTCAGCTTCGTATTCCCGATGTTTGTCGGACTTATTGCAGGCTGCTACTCTTCGATATTCATTGCCGGTCCCGCATGGACGGTATGGAAGAACGCACACCCCGATAAGAAAAAGGCTGCGTAAAAGCTAAAATACGGTTTAAACAATCCGCTGCCGCGGTGCCGGATCACAGATCCCTTTGCGGCAGCGGATATTTTTCTGAAACAGACGAAAGGAGTAGAGGTAAATGATCGCGGGAGTTTCTACCGCTTCGCTTTATCCTATGCAGACGGAAGACGCAGTGCGCAAGCTCGGTGAGCTTGGCGTCCGCAACGCCGAGATATTCGTGAACGATATTTCCGAGACGGACGGTATTGTATTCAAAGATATAATGTCCGCGATACGGGAATACGGGCTGAACATCGTGTCGGTACACCCGTTCATGTCGCCTATGGAGACGCTGTTCCTCTTCTCCGATTACCCGAGGCGCGTGCAGACTATCATAGATATCTACAAACGTTTCTTCGAGTTCACGCAGGCTGTGGGAGCACGGCTTTTCGTGCTGCACGGCGCAGACATAAAGGCGAGATGCACGGAAGAGGTGTATGTCGAAAGATTTATGAAGCTGTGCGACATTGCGGAGTCTTACGGCGCGGTGATTGCGCAGGAAAACGTGCATTACTGCAAGAGCGGGAATATAGAGTTTCTGAAAATGCTGAAAAGAGAGTGCGGCGAACGCGCGAGATTCGTCCTTGACATAAAGCAGGCGGTGCGTGCGGGATATGACCCGCTCGAGATCGCGGACGCTATCGGCGATAAGGTTGTACACCTCCACATCAGCGACAACCGGGAGGATGCGGACTGCGTTCCCGTAGGCAGGGGAAATTACGACATTGCGGCGCTTATAAAGCGCCTGCACGGGCTCGGATTTGACGGCGCGGCTTTTGTGGAGCTGTACCGCGGCAATTACAATGACCCCGTCGAGCTTAAAGAAAGTGCAGATATACTCGAAAAAATCATAAAAGAAATAAAATAATAAGCAGAAAATTGTGCAAATGTGAAAAAATTTCTTGCATTTTGGCGATTTTTATGTTAAAATAATAAGGTAAGAATTTTTGCGGCATAGTTCGTTAACGGAAGGAGAGCTATTATGAGATGCCCCGAATGCGGATTTGAAGACAGCAAGGTAATTGATTCCCGCCCCACGGACGGCAGGATACGCAGAAGGCGCGAATGTCTTTCCTGCAAATGCCGTTTCACCACATACGAGATCGTGGAGAATATCCCGCTTATGGTGGTGAAGAAGGATCATTCGATAGAGCCGTTTGACCCGGTGAAGCTTGCGGAGCGCATAAGACGCGCCACGATAAAGCGTCCCGTTTCCTACGAGACGATAGAGTCTATGGTTGACGATATCGAAGCCGAGCTCAAGAACAATCTCCAGAAGGAGGTATCCTCCGAGCAGATCGGAGACATGGTGCTTGACAAGCTGAAAAAGACCGATCATGTCGCATACATACGCTTTGCGTCCGTTTACAAGGACTTCAACGACGCGCAGAGCTTTATCAGCATTATTTCAGAGCTTGAATAAAGGAGAAGAACGATGAACGACTGCTTATTCTGCAAAATAGCCGCGGGCGAGATACCGTCCACGAAGGTTTACGAGGACGACAAGCTGCTTGCATTCAAGGATATCAACCCGCAGGCACCGGTGCATATTCTTATAATCCCGAAAGCGCACTATACAAGCGTTGATGCGCTTGACGAGAGTTCCGCTCCCGTTGTCGGCGACATTATGCTCGCCGCAAAGAAGATTGCCGCGGAGCAGGGTCTCACAAACGGATACCGCCTGCTGACCAACATCGGCGAAGACGGCGGTCAGACCGTTAAGCACCTCCACTTCCACCTCATCGGCGGCGTAAAGCTCAGCGAGAAGATGGTATAAGAGAGATTTTAGAGACTTTCAAGAGATTTCGAGAGCTTTAAGACGGGGGCGCTGCCCCTGCGACCCCGACTTCTGTCGGTCAGCCCCTCTGGCAGCAAGTTGCCACCTCCCCGTTTGCGGGGAGACACCCCTTTGGAAAAGTGGGCTTGACACCCTACGGCACGATGCCGTATGGAAGTTTCCAAAAGCGCGCACGATGCGCGCATTAAAGAAACTTCCGATAAACCTAATGCAGTATTTCAGAGTTCCTTCTATGGACGGCTCTCATAGAAATGCAGTGGGGCTGGCGATATATCATTCAAGAATAACAAAAGACCGTTGACACTGTTAGTTTCAACGGTCTTTTTTGTTCAAAACTCTGTAATCTTTTTCCCCATTGATGTGAGCTGAATAGTAGAAACAGAGTTATAATAAGAAGAGAGCAGTCAATGAGTCGCCGCCTGTGCAATTCTTGTCCCTCAAACCTCACTTGTGCGGCGGATTTGTTTAGGGGGTCCAGCCCCCTTTTCCAAAGGGGGACTGGCGGGGTCCGGGGCGGCGTCCCGTCTCAAAAATCTCAAAAAAGTCTCAAAGCTCTCTACACGCCTCTCACTCTGCGTGGGATTTACGCCAATCTGCGTTGGAGACGAACTCTTCGATGAACTGCTCGGTCTCCTTCTGCTCGGCGGCTTTGTAGTCCTCCAGCTGGTGCTCTTCGAGCTTTTCGAGCTTGGAGACTTCCTTCGTCGCGTCTATGACCGCTTGGAGCTGCGCTTCGATCTTGCGGTTCTGCATCAATATCCGATGCCGCATCTGGTGAAGCTCCTGCTGCTTGGCGTTTATGTAGCGCTTGTGCACCGAAATGTCGTTCGCTGTGGTACCCTTCGCGTACAGCGCAAGCAGATCGCGGTTCAGCTTCGCAAGCTCTTCGAGGATATGCTCAAGCTCCGCTTCCATTTGCACCAGCTCCGCCCGTAGCTCCGCAAGCGTGCCTTTCTCGCTGTCAAGCGTCTGCTCGCGGTACTCCTTTAAGCTCTGGAGCGTGAACACGAATTTTTTCAACCGGCATACCCTCCTTTCGTATAAAGATCGCTAGGCTGTTATGCTCCGTAACTTTCAACAATAGTACATACCGTATCCGGCGGTGATGTCAGCTCCTTCTCCATCAATGTATTCCTGTCTCCCGTATAATAATAGCCCCATAGAATATCATTGATATCCGGATTGTCATAGGGGACTCCATCTCCTACGATAGAAAAGTCATTTCTCTGATATACAAGGCGTTCCCTTTCCTCGTCTTCTCCTATTTCAAACACAGAGCGTCCGAACAGCTCATCATCGCCGTCTTCGGAAAGCCCGAGCGCTTCTATACACGTCGCCTGGAAATCCAAAAGATGTATGGGCGCATGGTTGATCTGTACCTGATCGTGCTTCTCACCCGCTGTCTTAATAAAGAATACGGGAATGCCGTCCGGCTCCATATGTATGCCGTGATCGGCGGTAATCACTATGACCGCGTCATCATAAACGCCGAGCTGTTTAAGCTGTTCAATATAACCGCCGAGTATCTCTACCGTCTGATCCATAGAACCTTCGGGACCGGCAGTCCACCAATTTATCCATTGCATACCCATTATATGCTCAACTATGAAATAATTGCTGTCATTTTCTGCTTTGCTTAACTGCATACCATCAAGAAAAGACTCATTGGTGAATACATACCTTTTTTCCAGCTCGAATCCAAAGTTCACGGAATTCCAGTTCGGCTCCGTGAATCTTTTAAGCAGAATGGGAGCGTACCTGTACCTTGACATGCTGTCTATACTCTCGAACATCAGCCTGTTTATTCTGAATTTTTTCTGAACCTTTTCTACGTTATCTGCTTTTCCCTCCAGATCCTTATAGTCGTATTGGAATTCACCTATAATATTTACTTTGTAGTTGTTTTCATGGAGCCTTGAATAAAATTCGTTGCTCCTTTCGGTGTTCCATACCTGCTCATACCAATCCTCCATAGTCTGCGAATCATATATCGATTCTCCCGTAAGCATACTCGGAATAGAAACGAATGTTGAGTCGCAAAGCATACAACAGTTATCATAATATGTAAAGTCATTAAGGAATGACATAGCTTCCGGATCTTCTTTCATTCTTTTCTCAAAAAATTTTACATCACCCATATCCACTATGAATGTTATCATGTTCTTTTTTCCGGAGACAACATACTGTTCGTCGGTTGTAATAAGATCTATCATACCGTGACTTACCAGATCCGCTTCCGTGGTAAAAATCATAGCAACGAGTGTCACAAGCTCAATAGCACCGAGGAATCCGCTCGCGTAAAAGGACGAACGGGAAATGATATCCTTTGCTGACTGAGATTTGACTTTTTTAGATATCAGATATGCCGCGAAAGGAAGCATGAGCACCACCGCCCATACTATAGCATTGAATATGCCTTTTTCGGTAAGGCTGTCCCATTCCACCGGTTTTCCGCCGTGCGAGCGTATATCAGAATTAAAGAACATATACTGTACATAAACACACAGCATTGCTCCCGATGCGATACGAACAATGACGTCGAAGAGCTTTTTTCTGAATGTGCAGATGACCGATGCAAACACAACCGAATAGATTATTGTTCTGACTAGCAGGAACGGAGCGAAGTCAATATAACTGTAAAGAAAATCCCTGTAGCTTCCGAAGTATGTCTCCGAAGGAAGATAAACATTCACCGTGAAAAACAGCGGAACCAAAACCATAAACGCCCACTTTAAATTTTCGGGGTGATCGCCGTCCTTGTCGGCAAGCAGCATTATCAGTCTGAATACTACCTCAATCGCCAAAAACAGCAGTATCGAGCGCGAGATAAATACAAGAACCATTCCTATTTGAGTATCGAATTCATTCGGGGTTATAAGGTGCGATGATATCAAAAGGGCGTAGATAAGTGCCCCGATATGTACGGGAAGGATATTACCGAAGTATATCCTGTACATCTTGAAATATCCGAAAAGCACTGCCATAAGGACAAATGCCACACCGGATATGATAATATTTCTGTCGACACCGGAAGTATAAGATATCACCGCTCCGGAAAACGCATTTATTACCGCGATGATCCAGCCGACTATCTTTTCGGTCCGCTCGGAAGGTTTGAAACGCTTTAATAGAATATTCATTGTCTTGTCTCCTGTTTATGTTTATATCAATTAACCGCTTCTTTGAGCAGTCTTATTGTCTCATCGAGCGAAAAGCTCTCGTCCGTTCGCTGGCACAGAAAGCCGTTTATCTTGTCTATCTTGCTGACCGCCTCGTCGAGCTTCGGGTTTGTTCCCGCTTTATACGCACCGATCGAGATAAGGTCAAGGTTTGAATTATAGAGTGCCTGCAAATTACGCAGCTTGCTCGCGGCAGCCTTGTGATCCTCACTGCAGATCATTGACATAAGACGGGAAACGCTTACGGAAATGTCGATAGCGGGGTAGTGGTTCTGTGCGGCGATCTTTCTTGAAAGCACGATATGTCCGTCGATGATACCGCGGACAGTATCGGCTATCGGCTCGTTCGTATCGTCGCCCTCAACGAGTACCGCGTATATGCCCGTTATGCTGCCCTTTTCAAAGCAGCCCGCGCGTTCGAGCAGCTTCGGCATCTGCGCATATATCGACGGCGTATAGCCTCGCGCGATAGGCGGCTCGCCTATGGAAAGTCCGACCTCGCGATTCGCCATAGCGAAACGGGTGAGATTATCCATCATCAGCAGAACGTCCTTGCCCTGCGACATAAAATATTCGGCAACAGCCGTTGCGGTCATCGGGCATTTATAGCGCATCATCGCGGGCTGATCAGACGTTGCGACGACTACCACCGAGCGCGCCATTCCCTCGTCGCCGAGATCGTTCTCCATGAACTCGCGCACCTCTCTGCCACGCTCTCCGACGAGTGCGATCACGTTTATATCAGCCTTTACCTTACGCGCTATCATACCCATGAGCGTCGATTTTCCGACACCGGAGCCCGCGAAAATGCCGATACGCTGACCCTTACCGAGCGTTAAAATACCGTCTATCGCCTTTACTCCGAGCTCTATCGGCTCGGCTATCTTCGGACGGGTGAGGGGATTCGTCGGCATACCGGAGATTGATATGCTTCCGGTATAGTTTATCTCGCCCTTGCCGTCTATCGGCTCGCCTATCGCGTTGATTATGCGTCCTATCATAGCATCGCCGGTCTTGACGCGCAGCTTGTCGCCGGTGTTGTCAACAATACTTCCCGGGCCTATTCCCTCTATGTCGGTGTACGGCATCAGCAGCACCTTCTCCGACTGGAAGCCGACGACTTCGGCGTATATGAAATGTTCTCTGTCCTCTTTTGAATATATGCGGCATATATCCCCGATACTGCATTCCGGACCCGTAGATTCTATCGTCATTCCGACGATCTTCTCTATCTTGCCCATATAGCGGTACATATCGAGTCCGCCGATCTCGGCTCTGAAGCCTCGAAGATCCATATTCCGATGACCTCCGTTAATACATAATATCCCGCCGCGGAGCTTATGACGCTTAACGGCGGGGAGCTTGAATTCAGTTTACAATTTACAGGTTACTGTTTACGGTTGCGGAGCGCGCAAAGCGCATATCCGGATCGCGACGAGATACGATATTCTCAGATAACTTACAGTACTAATCGACTTCGGCATCTTCACCGCTGCCGGTCTTGGTATATACGACATCGGGCAGCTCGCCCTCATCGCCCTCTTCCGCGGGAGCCGCGGCTTCCTCTTCCTTCGCGGCAGCCTTCTTTTTCCCTGCCGTTTTCTTGGCGGCTTTTGCCGCACGGCTCTCCTGAAGCATCTCGGTGATGTTCTTGTCGCGGTACTTGCCCTTTCCGAGCTGCTCCACCATTTTGAGCTGCGTCATAACGCTCGCATCGGTGATCTCGGTGCCATCGTCTATCATAAGCGTACCGGACGGCGCGTCATCGAGTATCTCAACATCGACATTCTCACAGTTACGGAACACGCTTTTGAGAAGCTGTTCGTCTATCTCCGCCTCGTCGCTCACATCGAGCTTCGAGAGCGTTATCTTTACGGTCTTGCTCGCCTTGTATTTCTTTCCGGCTTCCTGTATCATACGGGTTATTACGCCCTTGTCCTTCTGTCCGAGAGCACCGAGCGTAACGCGCTGCGCAATATCGAATATCGTATCGAACAGCTGGCGTTCATACTGCATCAGAAGCTCGCTCTTTTCCTCGGTCACCTGCGCGGCAAGCTCCTTGAGCTCAACGAGACTGTCCTTGCACTTTTTCAGCGCCTTGACATATCCCTCATCGTAACCCTGCTTCACGCCCTCGTTATATCCCTGCTGCTTTGAGGAATCTCCGAGCCTTACGGCTTCCTCCTTCGCGGCTTTCAATATTCCGGCAGCTTCGTCTCTGGCTTCCTGCACGGTCTTCTGCGCTATTTCCTTTGTCTGCTCATATATCTCGGTAGCCTTTGACCTTGCCCGGAGTACGAATTCCTCGGACTCCTTCTCATATTTTACTCTTATAGCTTCATATTCCGCGATCAGCTTTTCGCGCTCTATGCGGGCTTCCTCCGCGGCGACTGTGTCCTTTTCCTTCTCCGCTTCGTCAATCTCGTCGTCATCATCGGTTCCCGCAAGCAGCCTCTCGACTGCCGCTATCGCCTTTTCCTGACGGCTGTTGAGCTTCGCGATCTCCGCGAGCTTCTCCGCTGTGGGGCTCTTGCCGTAGACGGTCTTCATGACGGGCTCGTCGGTATCGAAATTATTGACATAAACATAGCCGGTGCCGATACCGCCCTTGATAACTCCGCCTGCCATTTCCGCGGCTCACCTCCGTGTCTGCTTTCGCAGAAATACTTGTGCTTACGCGATGATCTCGTCGTCTCCGCCCTTGGATATAGTCAGCTTACCCTCGTCCTCAAGGCGGCGTATGATAGCGACGATACGCTGCTGCGCTTCCTCAACGTCACGCATACGGACATTATGCAGATATTCGACATCCGTCTGTGTGGACTCTTTGTTTCTTGTGGACATATTCGCGTAGATAACGTCCGCGACTTCCGCAGTGGAGCCCTTGATCGCGACTGCGAGATCCTTCGGATCGACTTCGGATATGAATGCCTGTATCGACATAGAATCGAGATTGACGATATCCTCAAATACGAACATTCTCGAACGTATCTCGTCCGCGAGCTTCGGGTCACGAAGATTGAGCTCGTCGAATATGTATTTTTCCGTCGAACGATCGACTTTATTCAGTACGTCCGCTATGTAGTTTACACCGCCGACTTCCATATTCTCCGTCGTGACGATGTTCGCGAACTTCTTTTCAAGCGTGTTTTCAAGGCTCTTTACAACGTCCGGGGACGCTGACTCCATTTTCGCTATACGCTCAACTACCTCGATACGCATCTCCTTCGGAAGCTCGGCAAGTATCGCCGATGCCTGATCGCTTCTCGCGTAGGAGAGTATCAGCGCGATAGTCTGCGGGTGCTCGTTCTGCACGATAGCGAGCAGGTTCTTATAGTCCGCCTTGCGCACGAACGCGAAGGACTTGGATTTGAGCTGCTTGGTTATCTTGTCGAACAGAGTAGCCGCCGCCTGCGGACCGAATGCCTTTTCAAGTATCTCCTTGGCATACTCGATACCACCCTCGGAAATTACCTTCTGCGTAAGGCAGACCTCATAGAAGTCGTTAAGGACATCGGTAACGACTTCCGCCGGCCAGTAGTCCATTTTCGCGACTTCAAGCGTTATCTTCTCTATCTCTTCATCGGTAAAATATTTGAATACCTTTGACGCGTTCTCGGAACCGATAGCGGAAATGACCATGGCCACCTTCTGCATCACATTGACTTCCGAACCGCCCGACGCTGTCTGCTGCGCATCAGCCACTCAAAAGCTCCCCTTTCTTTGGGCATCACACCCGGCAAGTATCATTCCTCGCCCTTTATCCAATTTCTGATAAGCTGTGCGACGATCTCCGGGTTGGAAGTCGAGAAGTCGCGTATCTCTTTCTTAAGGAGCGCATCTCTCGAGGTTTCGTCCTCTTCACCGGAAAGGCTCTGTATCTCAAATTCGTAGCCGTCGCCGCCGTCCTCGGGTCTCATTGTACGTCTTCCCATTTCGTCCTCATCATAACTCGAAAGATTTGCCGCCGTCAGGGGGCTCGACGATGCGGACGATGCCGCAACCGCCGCCGCGCGTCTTGCCTTCATACGCTTCTTGTTGGAGCCTGCCGCGATAAGAGCCGTGACAAGCAGCACTATCAGCATTATACCGAGCGCTATGATTATGAATACCAGCGTATTGTTGCCGCCCTGAACGATAACTCCGCCGTCGCCCGCGCTCTCGCCCGTTCTGTCAAGGGTGAAGTTCGTCGGAATGAACGATACTTTGTCGGACGAGGTTCCTATCGCGTCCGCAATCAGCTTCTGCCAATCCTCGATATTCGCCTGCGTGAAGTTTTCGGGATCGCCGTCAACTATGACAGACGCGGAGATATTATCGAAGCTGTATCCGTCTTTTTCAACCTGTGTTATTTCCTCATTTACGAGGTAATTTATCTCCTTCTGCGTTTCGTAGTAGAACTCGTCGCCCTCGCCGATACGAAGCGTCGGGTAATCCGGCGAGATATCCGCGTTTACGGTTGTACCGACAAGTCCGCCCTCTTCCGCGTTTCCGCCGCCCGCAGAAACATACTTTTCGTTCTGCACCATACCGCCGCGGGTGCCTTCCGACTCGACGGAGGGTGTATATTCCTTGATCTGCTTGACCGTCGGATCGTAGTTGAGGCGAACGTCAACGCCTATCCTGTAATCCGGGAATACCTTTTTAAGCAGCTCGCCGAGCTTGTCGTCGAGTATCTTGATTATGTTGTTCTGGAATTCGAGACGCTTGTAGTAGAGCACGGTCTCGTCCTCTTCCTCAAGTGCCTTTGCAACTTTATCTGTGGTGAGCAGCTCACCCGTACCGTCCGTGACGGTTATGTTCTCCTCTTTAAGTCCCTTTACGGCAGTCCTAATGAGGTGGTATATACCCTCGACTGTGCTTACGCTGAGCGTGTGGCTCGTATTTACGACTACCGAAGCGCTCGGCTCGTCACGCGTAACCGAAAGAACATAGTTGTTATCCGCAGGGATATTGAGTATTAC
Source organism: Ruminiclostridium sp. (assembly GCA_017395555.1). Classification (GTDB taxonomy): domain Bacteria; phylum Bacillota; class Clostridia; order Oscillospirales; family Ruminococcaceae; genus Ruminiclostridium_E. Next base: position 25,924 of record JAFPUE010000136.1, read on the forward strand.
TATCGCGGATTCCACTCCGTCGAACATCGCGAGCGTCGCGCGCAGGTTTTCCTGTAACTGCTGCTTTTCCTTGACGCGCTTGTCCGACTCGGTTGAGAACATACCGATGCCGTTGTCCCATATATCGTAGTTGAAGGTGGTCTTGGGGTAGCCCTTGACGCTGAGCTGTGCGCGCAGCGTTTCGAGTCGGTTCGCGGGAACGAGGATATCACCGTTGTTATCCACGCGGACATCCGTCTCGCCGAGCTCGCCCTGCAGCACCGTGATTATCTCCGCAGTCTCCTCCGGGGAAGCGCCGCTGTAAAGCACTGCATAACGCGTTATGGAATTTATGATGATAAGGACGATAAGCGACACGACGATTACCGACGCGACCGCTATTATTATGATCCTTATTGTCCTGTTGAGAGCCTCCCAACGCGTTTTTATCGCGCCGGTTATCTTCCCGAGTATTTCTTTTACTTTATCCATTTATGTTTATGCCCGTATCCGGGCGTCACTCCCTCGCTTTACGGAAACGTGATCGTTACGGCATTTATGCCGTTTTAATTATCAATTAACTCAGATGCTCATTCTCATTATTTCGTTGTACGCGTCAACGACAGCGTTCTTTACGTTTACGAGCAGCTCTGTCGCGATCTCCGCTTTGGCTATGTTCATCTGCATAGTTTCAAGCCCCTCGGTATCGCCGAGCATAATATTCATCATATCTTCGCTTTTCTGCGCCTGCGCCTCGGCAGCCTGATCCCACAGCCCCGTAAGCGCGTCGAGGAACGTCCCCGTCTTGGGCATACCGTTGTCATCGGCAGCTCCGGTCACGCTGTTAAGTGTGGCGGCTTCGTCGCCGAATGCACGGTCCGCCGCGGCTATTGTATGTATTGTCGGTGACATGGGTATTATCTGCATACGTCATTTCCTTTCATATCATACAGCAAAATAATCACAATTTATCGGAAGGAAAACATAACTCCTTCCTTCGTCACGATTCAGATATGTCCGCGAAGCGGACAAACAAAATTATTCATTATTCATTATTCACTATTCATTATTCATTCTTACTGCTTCCCGATGGTAAGCGCCTTGTTCGCGATGGATTTAAGGCTGTTGAATATCGTAAGGTTCGCGGAATACGACTGCGTCGCCGCGAGCATATCTATCTCTTCCTCCGCAACGTCAACGTTCGGCAGATAGTAGTATCCGTCCTCGTCGGCATCGGGGTGCGTCGGATCATAAACCGGCGTGGGCGGAGTCTGATCCTCCACGACTTCGGTAAGGAGCACGCCCTCAAAGGTCTGCGTTCTTCCGCGTCCGGCAAGCCCTCTGTATTCTTCGAGGCGCTTTCCGAGCACCGTAGCGAACTCTATCGAGGTAAGGCTGACATCGGGAGCGCGGCGGTATGTCCTGTTCTCGGTGAACACGACGTTCTGACGCACATAGGGTCCGCCCTTCGCTGTTCTCGTGGTGTCCGCATTCGCGACGTTCTGCGCGATAACGTCCATTCTCGCGCGTTCCGCGATCATTCCGGAAACGGATATGTCAAGATTGCTTAAAAATGCCATTTACTGCTCCTTTCCCGGTTTACGATTTTCTCATAGCCGTTCTCATCATGGTGAACTCGGAGTTTATCTGATTGATGAGAGCCTCGTACTGTATGGCGTTCTTCGCGAAAAGAGCCTCCTGCGTATCCGCGTCAACGTTATTGCCGTCGGGCTGGTCGGCGACCGTCTCGTCCGTATGTATGACCGACGCAAGCTCAAGACGCTTCACACCCGTCTTCTGTCCCGCCTCGTCCAGCTTGTCTTTCAGCACGCCGGCAAAGTACAGGTATTTCGCCTTGTAATCGGGCGTGTCCTGATTCGCGATATTCTGGGCGATCACCGCCTGCTGCTTTGATAGGAGCGAGAGCCCCTGTTCCGCTATGCGGAAGGAATTGGTGTCGAACAGTGCCATTTTGACCTCCGTTGCCGTGCAGATGTGATACTTCGGCAGAAAACACAGCCGATTGTACCGCATATAGAACTATTATACTACATATCGTGATTATTTTCAACACATTTCGCGTATTTTTTTGCTTTTTCCGTTCATTTCCAGCTTCGACTAAAATCGAAATCGTCCGGCATTGCCCGCTTCTTCGGTCTGCGCCTTACGAAATCGGCTTCGCGGAAAACGTGCTTTCTCGGCGGCGGTATCTCGTCGAACCGCTTTTTCGCCTCCGTAAGCGACTTACAGAGCCGTTCCGGCTTCCCGAAGCAGGCGGGTATCACCGCCTCGTTCATCTCCTCAAAGCCGGAGGCATTCAGCAGCATACTGTCAAATTCGCAGTCACCGCCTCGAATGTGATAGCCGAGGAAATCGCTGTCCATGAAGTATCTCCGTATCTTCCCGCGGATTATTATTTTTTTGCCGTTCTCGTCGGGAGCGGCGGAAACAAAGGAACCGAACGGTATAACATAGAGCTCTCGGAATATGGTATTGAACCCGTTTATGCGCATCTCGCCCGCGTACAGGCTGACCGCCGCGAATTTCAGCTGGATATCCGCGTAGGTGTATCTGCTGTGACGCGCTGTCTTTCTGTCCGCCGAAAACGCGGTAAGAAGGCACAGGGCGAGTCCCGCAGTGACCGAACCCGCAGCCGCATAAAGAAGAACGGGTGACGGCGAGGAATTCTCCGAGCCGAACATTCCGAAGAACAGGATAATGAACGATATAAACGCGGCTTCGGCGAACACCGAGCCCGTCAGAGTGAGCCACACAGCCTTTCTGCGAGCGAAGCGGAAGGTCTGGCAGTGAAAGTATGAACGCACAGCCGCACCCCCGTTCCGGAATATACCTATATTTAATATATTATACAATTTTTTCGTCCGTTTGTACAGCGTTTTTAAAAATTTTTATTTCTTTAAGCAATTTCAACAAATATTTTCTTGATTTCGACTTGCGGATAAAGAAAAAATTGGTTAATATGACGAATATTCTGTAACATATGACGGTTTTTCAATCAAACTCAAAAAAATCGCACTCGGCTATTGACTTTTTTGTGCATATTAATGTATAATTAATAATAAGCGATTGTGCCCGCATGACTTATGCGGGTGCAACTTGAGTGCGCGGAAGGAGGGATGCGCATGCTTGATACGACCGGGATAGTCAAGGTTCGCATAACAGGTCTTGACGGCCGGCTGATGCTCGAAACAGACAGTGAGCATTTCTCCTTTCCGAGAGTTTTCGTGCACGATGTTCCCGTAAACAATATCATCATGATCAAAGGCAAGGATATGCCCGAGTACGACGCAGACCTCGGAGTGTATGTAATAGCTTACATGAAGAACGGTGATCGTATCAGATATATGGGACGTGTCAAGATGTCTCTGGACAATCAGCTCAATGTCCAGATCAGAGACGACACAAGCACGATAATGGAGGAACGCCGCAAATACTTCAAGGTCAAGTCAGATCTGCGGTGTGTGATCAGCGGCTATGAACGTGACGGTATGGCGTTCGAGCTCGAATCTCCGATGCTCGCGACAATAAAAAATGTCAGCATCGGCGGAGTTTTCATAGAGGGTACGGATCCGCCCTTCCGCAAGGACGATCTGCTGCTGCTCAACCTGAAGGTGGAGCACGAGATCATAAGCGCGGTGGCAAAGGTCCTGCGCCTGCAGCTGTACTATGACGGACGCCTCGAAGGTTACGGCTGCGAATTCACCAACGTCGATAAAAAAATGGAAGGGCTTCTCGCAAAGCTCGTCTATAATATTCAGCTTCAGCAGCGTCAGGAAAAGCAGGATAAGAATTTCCGGCGGTGAATGACGCAAAGAAGCGGATAAAAGGCCCACAGAAAACCCGTGAGCCTGTACGGCGAAAGCCAAATACAACACGATAGGAATGGTATAGGTATGAATATCAAAGTAAAAACCGCCCTCAGGGCAATCCTTATCGGTACTACTGTTCTGCCGCTCATAATTCTGGCGGTGGTTGCCTCCACACAGATCTTCGGTTTCTCAAGAACGGTGATCGGTGACGAGGCGGCAACGGCAGGAGCCGCACAAAGCGCGGCGATCGCGAACATAGCCGGTGAGTATATGAGCGACGCGGCGGGATTTGCCGGAATGAACGTGTTCAATTCTTCTGACATGAACAGCGCCAAGGCAGACCTCGACACTATCAGCGCTGCCGCAAAGGCAGGCGGCTCCGTTCTTGACGTAGTAGTCAGCGGAAAGGACGGCAGCGTGCTTTACAGCTCCGGCGCAGCGGCTGTCGGTTCGCGTTTCTTTGCGATAGATGACAGCGCGGCTTCCAAGACCTCTGCGTTTGTTTCCAAGTTCTTCCTGAACGAAGCAACATACAAGAAGAATGTATTTGCCGCAACAGCTCCCCTGACAAACGGCGAAGGCTTTGTATCCATAGTTGTTGACACTGCCAAGATCACCGATATAATCAGCGCTTCCTCCTTCCTCGGCAACGGATATCTCGTTGTGGCAGACAAGGACACGGCACTTAACTTCGGCGGAAATATCTCGACTTCCAGCGGTGACCTCTCCGCATATATACAGCCCGACGTATCGACAATGCTCGCAACATCTGTGGGCGATGCGGGCGAAAAGCTCTACGACGGTCAGTACCTCGGAGCTTTCGGTCATGTCAACGGTACATCGTGGGTATGGATCTCCCTCTATCCCGCTTCCGAAGCAACAAACTCGGTAATGCTCGTATTCATCGTGGGCATGGTTATAATCGCGGCGCTTATCCTCGTATGCGTGCTCGTAATGGTAATAGCAACACAGAAGGTAATCGACCCGATGCTCGGAATGCTCGCAACCATGAAGGAAATTAACGCCGGCAACCACACCGAGCGTATCAATACCGAAGGAATGGGCAAGGAGTTCGCGGGAATGTCCAACATCTTCAACGAGATGATGGATGAGTCGATGATGAGCGAAGAGCTCCACAGAACAGTATCGGATATTTCCGACAATATGCTGTTTGAATGGGATTTCGCGAAGGAATCCATGTTCGTTTCCGACAACTTCAAGGAGAAGATCGGTCTCAACGTGAGCGGCGTTACGCTCAACAACGGTAAGTTCCTCGATTCACTCATGGACGAGGAGGATTCCGAGAAGTACAAGAGAGACATGAACACGCTCTTCAAGGACAAGGGCGACATAGGCGGAGAGTACAAGATCAAGAACGCATCCGGTCAGGATATGTGGGTGTCCATGAGAGCACGCTGCATAACAGACCGTCTCGGCGAGGTACTCAGAGTTATCGGAGTCCTTACGGATATCACAAGCGAGAAGAACGCAACACTCAAACTCGCGGAACGCGCGAGCTTCGACTTCCTCTCGCAGCTGTACAACAGAAACACCTTCGAGCGCGAATTTGCGGCTGAGCTTGAAAGAAGCACCGGCAAGAAGATCGCTGCGCTGTTCATAGACGTCGATGACTTCAAGTTCATCAATGACCGTTACAGCCACGCTGTCGGCGATGAGGTAATCAGATTCGTTGCGGACACGATCAAGAGCAAGACCGGCGAGTCCGGATTTGCGGGACGTTTCGGCGGAGACGAGTTCGTTCTCTGTGTACCCGATCCCAACATGGTAGAGAATGTGGAAGTCCTTTCTATGGATATCATAGACGATCTTTACAACGGATATTACTCCAAGTCCGTTGATACGACGCTCAACATCAAGGCAAGTATCGGTATCGCTATCTATCCCGATCACAGCACCGACGGCAAGGAGCTTGTCGGCTGCGCGGACGCGGCTATGTACTTCGTTAAGAAGAACGGTAAAGCGAACTACCATATCTACCAGCCCGAGGACAGCAACCTCGAAGGAAACTTCACATCTTCGCTTTAATAGCAATTGGCACAAACCGCGGCTGTGTGAGAGCGCAGCCGCTTGTGTTTTATAACACGACGGACATTGAGAGGATATTATGGCAAAAGTCATCACGTTCACAAATCAGAAGGGCGGAGTCGGAAAGACCACGACTTGTGCGGGGCTCTGCGGCTGCCTTTCGAGAATGGGCAAGAAGGTGCTTGCACTTGACCTTGACCCGCAGGGAAACCTGAGCTTCAGCCTCGGCGCGGACACGGACTCGTCATACACGATATATGACGTATTCAAGAGCCGCGCGGATATTTACGACACGGTGCAGCACTGCAGCACCTGTGACGTTGTACCGGCGAATATACTGTTGTCCGGCGTGGAGCTTGAGCTTACATCGGTGGGACGTGAGTATATCCTCAAGGAGCATCTTTCCACGATATCGGACGAGTATGACTATGTGCTGGTGGACACACCGCCGGCGCTGTCGATACTTACGATAAACGCATATGCGGTATCCAATCAGCTCGTGATACCGATGGTGCCGGAGATACTTTCGCTGCAGGGAATAGCGCAGCTGAAAGAGACGATTTTTGCGGTAAAGAAATACTACAATCCGGTACTTGAAATAAGGGGGATACTGCTGAACAAATACTCGCCGAGGCTTGTGCTGACGAAGGAGGTCGAGGAGCTTGCGAACATCATCGCGGAGCAGCTTGACACGGACGTATTTGACCAGAAGATAAGCGGAAGCGTAATTATTGCGGAGGCTCCGGCGCACGCAAAGACGATAATCGAGTATGCGCCGCGCTCGAAATCCGCACGGGAGTACATGGATCTTACATACGAGATACTCGGGCTTGAGAAGCCCAAGCGCAACGAGCAGAAGCTCGGGCGCGGCAGACCTCCCAAGAACAGACCGGTACAGATCTGAGGAGAAATGAATGGCACACACGGCAAAGACGGGCAAGGTGCTCGGACTTTTTGACGGCACAAAAGAGCAGGCACAGCTTACAAATCCCGCATTCAAGGCACCCGAAAGGGAAGCGGTGCCGACTGTATTCGTAAAATCGGAGAACGGCACGCAGTTCGTGAATGTCGCGTTTCTGCTGATAAACGAGCAGATAGGCGGCATAATGGAGCGCTTTCACTGTTGCACCTGCGACACCTGCATATCCGCGGTCACGGCGGAGAGCCTTAAAAACCTCCCGGAAAAGGTCATCCGCGCCAAGCGGAAATCCGATGCCAACGAGGTCAACCGTGCCGCCGCCGATCTGCGCAGCGACGCTATCCGCGTCATCACCAAAGCTGTCATGTTCGTCAAATCCAATCCCAGACATTAGTAGAGTTTTTGAGACTTTTTGAGAGCTTTAAGACGGGGGCGCTGCCCCGGACCCCGCCAGTCCCCCCTTTGGAAAAGGGGGCTGGACCCCCTAAACAAATCCGCCGCACAAGTGAGGTTTGAGGGACAAGAATTGCACAGGCGGCGACTCATTGACCGCTCTCTTCTTACTATAACTCTGTTTCTACTATTAAGCTCACATCAATGGGGAAAAAGATTACAGAGTTTTGAACAAAAAAGACCGTTGACACTGTTAGTTTCAACGGTCTTTTGTTATTCTTGAATGATATATCGCCAACCCCACTGCATTTCTATGCGAGTCACCCATAGCAGAACGCTCTGAAATACTGCATTAGGTTTATCGGAAGTTTATTTAATGCACTCATCGTGCGCGCTTATGGAAACTTCCTTACGGCATCGTGCCGTAGGGTGTCTCCCCGAACACGGGGAGGTGATGTTTTCGCTTGCGAAAACGGCAGAGGGGCTGACCGACAGACTCAGAGCCCCCTCTCTGAAATCTCATGAAAGTCTCTTAATGAATCTCTGCGCCGGGGTAGTAGAAGGCGAGGATCCGGTCATAGGTGTAGCCGTACTGGGAGGCGAGGATGTTGGCACCGTGCTGGCTCAGACCGACGCAGTGGCCGTAGCCGTAGGTCGTGATCGTGAACTCGTCGGTTGACGCGTCGTAGCTTATATCGAAGCACGCCGAGCGGATATCAAAGTCCATGATCGTTTCGCGGAATACGCGTCCGGTTATCTTGACATCGCGTGTGCCGTTGTTGTAGGTCTTATTGCCGCCAACCGTCATCTGTCCGACAAATATCTCGTCGGTGTACGACTCGATCGTGAACCACTCCGACGGATCGCCCGTAAGCTCAATGCCGGTGCTGTTCAGTACATACTCCTTCATCTTCTCGGAGCTGAATGTCGCCTTCCTGCCGTAGTTTATGTCATATTCCTTGTCTATAAACCCGGTGTCTATGCTCGGCAGATACGGGTAGTCTATGCCCCATACATTCTTCGACGATGCGGTGCGTCCCGCTGTCGATGCCGTATATACAGCCTGTATCAGTGACCCGTTGTAGTAAAGCCCCTTGCCAATGACCTGACTTACAAGATCCTTGACCCTCTTGCTCGGCGTGGATTTCGCAATATACGCGTTCTGATGATTGAGATTGTAATACTTGATATAAGTGTAAGCGGCTATCGCCTGCGCCTTTATCGCTTCGTCGTCAAATACGTCGCTTATCTCCGCCATTACCGCCGCGGATACAATATTCAGTGCAGTGTCGGTGATTATCGTGCCGTTCGCGTTCACCGTAAATATCTCGTTGTTCGCGGAAACGTCGGAGCCGGTAGTTTCGGCTTCCTCCTTCTCGCTGACGGTAGTCGTCTCGGCAGGTTCCGTTGTCGTTACCACGGTAACTTCGCCGCCGTCAACATCGTCCTCCGCTTCGTCTTCCTCGACTTCTTCAACAACGTCGCCCTCTTCGGTCTCCTCCGCGTCCTCGATGTCATCTTCGTCCTCGGCTTCGGATACGGGAGGAACCGTCGTCGTCTCGGAGGAAACCTCCGCTGCGGCAGTGACCGGTGCAGCCGTTGTCGTCGTTTCGGGGGGAACCGTTGTAGTAGCTTCGGTTGTCGCTTCCGTTACGGGAGCAGTGGTTGTCGTAGTCACGGGGACTGTGTAATTGAGATCGTCGCCGCTCATCACGAAATCGGCAGTGTCGGTCACAGCCGTAGTCACCGCGCCCGTCGTATCGTCCTCGGACGGTATCAGCAGCATGGTCTCCGTTCTTGTGTAATCGGCAAGCCCGGGCTTTTTCGCGTTGACTACGTTCAGCCGTGTCGCGTATGTATATACCGCCATGCCCTCTTCGTTGACACCCGATGTGACTGCGGGAGCGGATATCTTTATCTCGCTCGGCGGAGCCTCCGCTTCAATGCTCACGTCAATGCTGTCAATAGTTCCCATTATCCCGAACAGGAACACATACAGGCAGATTATCATAAGCGCTATGGTTATTTTAATGACAGAGCCCTTTTCCGTAGTCTCACCTCCGAACACACAAGTTTACAGTTTACAGTTACGGTGCCGCCTCCGGCGGTTATTATAGGATAGTTTTATTCTTCCTTAAAGTCCTTGATGTAGGAGCGATCCCATTTTCTTCCCGCCCATTCGCAGGCGTAATTCCTGTAATACGCGTCAAACATCTTGCGCTTTACGTTGCCGTTCTCGTCAAAGCCGGAATTGTCTATGAATGTTGATGTATCGAGCGTCAGACCCTCGTTGTCGCGCACCTTTCTTGCCATTACGACAAGGCGCATATCGTTGAACATCGAGAAGTCACAGGTGGAGAGCGTTATAAGCTCGTCGCCGTATTCAAGATCGACTCCGGTGTAGAAGTAGCTTCTGTCGAGACATTCCGCGACAAAATTGTCGAAATCGGACTTGGACGAGAAGTTTATCTTGTTCCAGTATCTGAACACCTCGCCGTGCTGCTCGTTCGTGTTGGTAAGGAATACCGAGAATACGAAATAGCGGTTGCGGTTATAGAGGGTATCGAACTGGATAAGGTAGTTGTGCTTCAGGAACTCCATGCCTTCCTTACGGTAGTGGGAAAGCGGCTGGAAGAAGTTGTTGGTTATAAGGTTATGTCCGTAAAGCAGCAGGTTTCCGGGCATCTGATCGGCGGTTATCTTTCCCTGATAATCGGCAAAGATCGTTCCGTTCTCATTCGGACCCCCGTCAAAGTTGTGGTGCAGATAATACTCGTTGTCGGTGTACTGAACCACCGGCATCTGTATGTACGGGTACAGCTCTATCCAGCCAACGAAATCGTTGTTGCGGTCATAGAAAGACTTGTACTCCGCGAGTATCTCGACTTTCTTCTTTTCGCTCGTGCCGTTCTCGGAGGTATCGTCGTCGTCCGTGTCCATTATGACGGTTATTACATCATCGGACGCGTTCTCCTCCTTCTGTTCGGCGTAGCTCTGGACTTCCTGATTATTCCTGCTGTCGCGGAAAATATAGAAATCGAGCATTATAAAGCCGGCTGTAAAGAGGACGATAACGGACACAAGAAGCACGATCTTGCGGACAGCCTCACCCGCGGAATCTCCCTTCCACGGGAAAATGCCGCTTAAAAAAGTCTCGACAGGCCCCATTTTCTTCCGCTTTTTGGGCGGACGGCGATTTACGGGAGCTTTCTTGTTTGATGACAGATCAAGTTCGGGCATTCAATTCATCAACCTTCTGTGCTCGCAGTTGTCTCGTGCGATTTATAGTACTCCTCAAAGCCCTTTATCTTGAGGTGTGTCTTTGTGGCGTCGGTGCTGTCGGGGTCAGCATCCCAGTTTCTGCCCTTCCACGAACCGCCGTTCATCTTGTAGTAGGTGTCAAAGTAAAGCGGGTTGGAGTTCTCGACTGCCTTCGAGGTATCTACTTCCTCGCTCTCGCCGTCTCTAACTCTTCTTGCGAAAACGACAAATCTTGTATCGGCAGCTTCCTTGGTGAGCGGGTAGTAGCAGGTGGAGAGTGTGAGCAGCTCGTCGCCGTATTCAAGGTCAACATCCGTGAAGAACAGGCTTCTGTCCATTATGTTTCCGATGTAGTCAAAGAACTCACCCTCGTTGGCAATAGTTCTCTGCTTGTAGTACTTGAACACTTCGCCGTTTCTTTCCTCGGTATTTACGAATATAGCCGCGAATACCTTGTATGTACCCTTCTCCCATACCGTGTCGAATGTAACGGTAGGAGCGGCGGTGTACTGGCTGAGACCGAGTCTCGCGCCGGTTATCTTGCTGGTGTTCCACGTGCAGTATCTCGTGAGCTTTGCGAAGCTCTTGCCGGAAGCCATATTATGACCGTAGAGGATAATGTTCGCGGGTCTTGTTCTGGTGGTGAACGCGCACTTGAAGTCCGCGAAGATAGCGCCCTCCTTTACCTCGGTGCCGAGGAAGTCATGCGTCAGATAGTAGGTGTTGTCCTCGCTCTGAACAACAGGCTCGTTGATGTCGTTCTCATTGGGGATATAGATGTTGATCCAGCCTACCATATCGTTGTTGATATTGTAGTAATCCTCAAATGTCTTGGGACTGCCCACCGACGCAAAATCCGTGTTCTCCGCGGGTACCTCGTCCGACATTACCGGCAGGGGAGCGGGAGTTGTTGTGGTGGTAGTGGTAACGAGCGGGACTTTGGATGTCTGTGCCTCGGTGGTGGTCTCCTCGGGAGTCGTCTCACTTACCGCAGCGGTCTCGGTGGTCTGCTCCGGCTGAGTGCTCTCGCCGCAGGCACCGACTGCCGTTATCATGCACGCGGCAGCGGCAAATGCCGCTATTCTTTTGATTTTAGCTGATCTTGACATAATTTTTACTCATTCCTTTTATATTCTTGTTTCTTATCGGATATGCCGCTGCTGCGGCTTCTCCGTTCTTAACCGTTATAGCTGAGCAGCTTCGAGCTGTCCCATTTTCGTCCGCCCCACGAGCCGCCGTGAACGCGGTACTCATACGCGAACATGAGCGGATCCGGGTTGCGCATAGCCTTCGATACATCGACTTCCGCGCTCTCGCCCTCTCTTACCTTCCTTGCGAACACGGCTACGCGCGTATCGGCGTTTTCCTTGCCGTAGGGGTAGTAGCAAGTCGAAAGTGTGAGGATATTGTCGCCGTATTGCAGGTCAACGTCCGTCCACATCACGCTTCTGTCCATTATATCGAGGATAAATGTGTTGAATTCGTCGGCATTCGCGAAATCCCTGACATTGATATAGGGATAGACCTCGCCGAGCTCCTCCTGCGTGTTGAACAGAACACAGGCAAACACCTTCCACTGCGCATTCTCATACAGCGTATCGAACTCGATCGTCGGGTGGTTGCGGTAGAACTCCATATAGTCCTTCGTCTCTCCCTTGGGAACGCCGCCGTCGTAGTAGCGGGACAGCTTCGCGAACATCGTGTCACCCGTCCACATATTGTGTCCGTACAGCACCGTGTTGCCCGAAAGCTCGCCGTTGTTGAACTTGTTCCTGTAATCCGCAAATATCGCGCCGCGGGGAGCTTCCTCACGCTTGAAGTTATGCGTCAGGTAGTAATCGTTGTCCTCCGCCTGCACTACGGGATAGTCGATATTGACGATCTTGTCGTTTTCGCTGCCGAGATGTATCCAGCCCACGATATCGGAGTTCTGCGAGTACAGGCCGAGGAAATCCACCTGTATTCCGGGCTTTTCCTTCTTGATGCTCTCGACTTCCGCGTCGGAGATATTGACCTTTCCCTGTATTATCTTTATCTTCTCTTCCTCGGTTTTGTCTTCGCCGCCCGTGTCGTGGAGATCGGATATCTCCTTGTCAACGATTATCACATTTCCGGCTTCATTCAGCACATCGTGCAGCACCGAGCCGCCCGTGATGATAAACGCCACTACCGCGATATCGAAAATGATCTTGCGCACCGACTCGCCCACGCCGTCGCCCTTTACGGGGAATATCGCGTGCAACGCGCGGACAAAGATATTCGGCTTTTTCTTTTCCTCAAATTCGTCGTCGTCATCATAGACAGTTCTGCGTTTTCTGCCCCTTTTCCGCGTATCGGGAAGGTCATCGTCATCGTCGTCCCCGAACAGTCCGGGCGTTATATAGCTGACGCTGTTCTCCTCCTTGTCGTCGGGCATCTCGAATTTCTTCTCCGTGCCGACATGACCGCTTGCTTTTCTGTGCGGTCTTTTTGCAAAGCCTGCCATAACCTGCTCCTTTGTTCTATCACTTTTTCTCTGTTTCTCTTATTACTATGTTAAGCGCATTGTACGCCGTTTCGTATCTTATCGCCTCACGGCTGTCCGCCGCCTCGGGGAAGCCTCTCCCCGTGAACAGGTATCTGTCCGCATACACGGTCTTGTCCGACGCAAAGCCGATATATACCGTTCCTACCGGCTTTTCGGGCGTTCCGCCGCCCGGACCGGCTATGCCGGTAACAGATATCCCTATATCCGCGCCCGAGAGCTTCCGCACGCCGACAGCCATCTGTATCGCTGTCTCCTCGGACACCGCGCCGACGGAAGCGAGCGTTTCCGCCTTAACGCCGAGCAGCTTCATCTTCGCCTCGTTCGCGTAGGTGCAGACACCGAAGCCGAACACCTCGGACGAGCCCGACACAGACGTTATCTCCGCGGATATCAGTCCGCCCGTGCAGCTCTCCGCCGTAGCGAGCCAAAGTCCGCGCTCCTTTAGTAATTGTACTACATATTGTGCTGTTTTGTCAAGTTTTGTTACCATATTGTAATAATTTTCACTTTAAAATTTGTTTATTTTGACAAATCCCCGCTTGTTTGCGGTTCCGTATCCGTCATCATAAAATGACAGATCATGCTCTCTGTCATTTTATGCGCATCGGTTCGGATATTATTTCCTTCATTGTGCGCTTTTTCTTATACATCATATCGTCCGCGACTTTATATACCTCGGTGAACGTCTTTCCGTCGCCCCATTCGGCATATCCCACCGCGCAGGAGTATCCCGCTTCGTCAACGTGCGAATACATCGCAGCCACGATCGCCTCAACCTCGGCATCGGTCTTGTGCCTGCACAGCGCCGCGAACTCGTCGCCGCCCACGCGGTAAACGCAGCACTTGTCCGGACAGGCGTTTTCGAGAGCCTTCGCGATCGCTTTCAGCGCCTTGTCGCCCTCCTCGTGACCGAAGATGTCGTTCAGCTGCTTGAGGTTGTTCAGGTCAATGCTCATTATATGCGAGATCTCGCTGCTGCCGAATTTATCCACGTCTGCGTTGAAGGCATCGCGGTTGAATACGCCCGTAAGCGCGTCAAAACGGAAATGCTCTATGTGCAGATACAGATAGTAGAACGTTATTTCGAGCGCCACCACGCCTATCAGTATGCCTCTCAGCGAGAACAGGAACTCCGCGAGGAAGCCCAGTATCGTAAGCAATCCGCACAGCGCGAGTATCTCCATTTCGCTCTGCTTTCCCTTTTTCCTGCACAGGTGTGCAAGTACAAACAGGAACAGCATGTAGAACACGGACAATATGTGCGGCTCGTAGGCAAGTGGACCCCGCCCGATAGTGCCGTCGGGATAGTAGTAGAAGAACAGATCCGTAAACAGGCACGGCAGCAGCAAAACTATGTTCACAAGCGCGGGCAGATAGGTGAAAAGCACCGTGCTTTTATGCCCGATCACTCTTTTCGCCGCTATCGAGATAAGGCTCGCCATAAGCGTAATGCGCAGGTCATAGCCCAGCATTGCCGCAACGCGGTGGAGCACATCGAGTCCGCTCGTATATATTGCTGCATCCACCGTAGCGTCCGCGGCGTAATAATCTATGTTATCCGTAATTATCAACGCCAGCAGCAGCACAATCGACGGTATGAACAGCTTTGTAAGTGCTTTTTCGTATCGGTAGTTTATTTTGAGGAAGAATACAAGGAAGATGATTATCAGTACAGGTATGCAGTTGAGCTGCACAAGGTTCTGTAAAAACTCGTCCTTTATCAAATTTTTCCGCCTCCGGGATATTTCATTGTATTTTGCTCGTTCAGAGCTTGAAATCTTTTATCTCTATGCCCTCTATCGCTTTCTGTATAAGCGGCTCAAAGTCAAATCGCGCTTCAGCTCTCTCTACCTCCGCGAGGACAGGCTTTGTGCGCGGATGCTTCGGGGTAAATACCGTGCAGCAGTCCTCATACGGCTGTATCGAAGTCTCGAATGTGCCGATCTTCCGCGCGATCTCCGTTATTTCCTTCTTGTCCATTCCGATAACGGGACGGAAAACGGGATAATCCGCGGCCTTGTCGGTGCAGCCGAGCGCCATTATCGTCTGGCTTGCTACCTGTCCGACGCTCTCGCCGGTTATTATAGCCTTGTAATCGTGCGCCTCGCAGATACGGTTGGTTATCTTTATCATAAGCCTGCGCATTATGACCGTGAAATATTCTTCAGGGCAGTTGTCGCGCAGTGCCTCCTGTATCTCGGTGAACGGCACGATGTAAAATCTTATATCGCCGCAGTACGGCACGAGCTCGGTGCAGAGCTCCTCGACTTTCATAAGCGCACGCTCCGATGTGTACGGCGGGCTCTGGAAATGGATAGCGTCAACGCCGATACCGCGCTTTGCCATCATATACGCGGCTACGGGGCTGTCGATACCGCCGGAGAGCAGGAGCAGCGCGGTACCGCTGCTGCCGACAGGGATACCGCCTACGCCGATTATGCGCTCGGCGTTGAGATAGGCGTTTGTGTCGCGTATCTCGCAGAGCACGGTCACATCGGGCTCGTGTACATCCACCGTCAGGTGCGGGTAGGCTTCGAGTATCGCCGCGCCCAGCTCACGCTGGATATCCGGCGTTTTGAGCGGGAACTTCTTATCCGAACGCTTCGCATCGACTTTGAATGTCTTTGCCGCGGAAAGCGCATCTTCGAGATAGGGCATACCCTGCTTCACGATCTCATCGAAATCCTTCGGGAGCACCGCGGCACGCTGTACAGCCGCGACACCGAATGTTTTCGATACCCATTCCACCGCCTTTTCCATATCCGCGCCGTCGTTCTCGGGGGATATGTAGATCGTGGACTGGTTGCGGGTGATGTGGAACTCGCCGCAGTTCTTTATCCTGCGCTTTATATTTCTGACGAGCAGATCCTCAAAGGTGTTCTTGTTCAGACCTTTGAGCGCTATCTCGCCGTATTTTGCCATTATTACTTCCTGCATTTTTGTTTCTCCGTTTCTCTTTTATCCGGGAATATTTATCAATTTCACGGTGGAAAGCTCGATATAGAGCCACATAAATATCATTAAAAAGTACAGTATCGGTGTTGACAGAAACGCCGTGAACCACTTCGATACCCGCTTGTCATCGGCTGAAAATATTTTTCCGTAGGTTATCCCTGCCGCCGTGAGGAATCCGATCGGTATTGCCAACACTACGAAAATGCCTGCCCACGGTGTATAGGGAGGGATCAGAGTGCAAATAACAAACCCGGCAGTTATCACCACCGCTGCCGCTGCCGTAAAAAGTCCCTGCCACTTTACGATCGGTGATATGTCCGTTTTTCCGAATATTACCGATAAGAGCGGGAAAACTCCTGCCGCCGCGCAGAGAGATCCGAATATGACCCGCAAGACCGACGGCTCGCCCAAAAACGACAAAAACAGCAGTATGCCCCCGCATAAAAAGCAGATCACCGGAAAAATCAGCGACAATACAAGGTTTTTGGTTTTCATTTAATTTCCTCTTTTTAATCCGTCGCCGCAAGGCGACACCTCAACTATTCATTATTCATTATTCACTTTTCACTATTCATTATCTCCTGAACCTCTTTATCCCGTCTTCTATTCCCTGAATGAGCGCGTCGATGTCGATCTCCGACGTAAACGGGGAGAAGCTCGCGCGTATCGCGCAGTCCGCGTCCCTGTCCGAAACTCCGAACTCGGCAAGAACTCCGCTCGTCTTGCCCTTTGAGCAGGCGGAGCCGCTTGACACATATATCTCACGCTCTTCGAGGAAATGCAGCATTATCTCGCTGCGCACCCCGCGAACCGAGAAATTCAGTATATTCTTCGCATTATTATAGCTGTTTATTCCGATATCCGGCAGCTCCGAGAGCTTTGACACAAGCCTCTCGTTCAGCGCGGCGTACTTTTCCGTGCAGTCCGGATAGCTGCGCACCGCCTCGGCGAATCCTGCTATCAGGTCTATCGGCTCGGTACCGGAGCGCAGGTTTTTCTGCTGCCCGCCGCCGTACAGGAGCGGCTCGAAGCGCACTCCCTTTGCGCAGTACAGTGCGCCCATGCCCTTCACACCGTGTATCTTGTGCGCGGAAAGGCTGATAAGATCGGCTTTGAGCATCTTTGACGGCAGCTTGCAGAAGCCCTGGACCGCGTCAACGTGAACTATTGTTTTCGGGTTTGCGCGCTTGACTGCGGCGTACAGCTTTGCGGTGTCGGTAATGAAGCCGGTCTCGTTGTTGACCCACATCACGCTCACCATAAGCGTGTCCGCGTTTACGGCAGACGCTATGCGCTGCTCAAAGTCCTGCGGCTCGTCACGCTTCGGCGGCTTTACGCGCACAACCTCGTATCCGGCTTCCTCCAGCTTTTTCAGCGGGTTTTCAACGCTCGGATGCTCAAAAGACGTGGAAACTATGCGCTTTCCGTTATGCTTATATGCTTTCGGTATGCCGGACAGCGCGGTGTTGTTGCTTTCCGTCGCACCGGACGTAAAATACAGATCTCCGTCAGCGCCGAGCTTCCCGAGTATGGTCTTTTTCGCTTCTTTCAGAACCTTCTCGGCATTCACACCCATTCTGTGCAGCGAGGACGCGTTGCCGAAATTGTCCGCCATATTGTCCGATACGGCTTTTATCACGCTGTCAAACGGTCTTGTAGTCGCCGAATTATCAAGATATATCATTGTATCACTCTTTGAATAATATAAATATAGTATAGTTATAATATTATACCACAAATTGTAAAAAAGTTAAATAGCATATTCCACGAAAATTTGCACAAAAATATCGGTAAGGAAATGCAAATAATACTAATTTCAAATCAAGATGCAGACAAAATGGCGAGATAAAATTTTGTCAGACAAGGAACCCGAACGCAGGCTTGCCGGCGCAAGTCAAGAGAGGGTAACGCAGTCTGACGGAATTTTAGCCGTCAGTTTGACTGCAGATTGGTTTGAATTTAGTATAAGCAAAGCCTTGAACAAAAGAAAGGATAATAAAAATGGCAAATGTAACGATGTCAAAGCGCGCGCTCGTAAGGATCATAACCTTTTCGCTCGCTGTCATACTCACGCTCGCGATTTTTGCGGTAAGCTACGCCGGACGTGCCGTAAAAGCCGAAAGAGCCGTCGAAAACGGCTATATGCACGCTATTGAGGAGCTTTCCCTCGATCTTGACAACATAAAGAACAATCTGCAAAAAGGAATGTACACCAACAGCATATCCATGCTCTCCGATCTGTCGGAGAAGCTGTGCAGCGATGCCGCGGACGCGAAGAACTCGCTTTCCCGCCTGCCGGTAAAGGAGCTCGATCTCACCGAGACCTACCGCTTTCTGTCACAGGTGGGCAATTACTCGAAATCCCTCGCGGAGAAATGCGCCGAGGGCGGAAGCCTGACCTCCGAGGAGCGCAAGAATATTGCCGCTCTGCACGACTACGCGCAGAAGATCAGCGGCAGTATGTGGGATATCGAGCAGCGCATCGGCAGCGGTGAGATCACGCTTTCCGACACGATAAACGCCGCGTCGGACATCAAGGCGGACGGGCTCGTGACCGTTACCGACGGCTTCAACGATCTCGCAACGAGCGACGAGACCTTCCCGACGCTGATATATGACGGTCCTTATTCGGATCATATAATGAACAAGTCGCCGCTCATGCTCAAAAACGAGAAAAAGATAGACGAAGCGGAAGCGCTTCGCATAGCGAAGAAGCTCGCCGACGGGAACGAGCTCCGGCTGCTGACGCAGGAGGAAGGCAAGATGCCGTCCTACGTTTTCACGGACGGAAACCGCACGATCGCGGTAACAAAGGCGGGCGGAATGTACTCGTATATGCTGTCCTCCCGCAATACCGGCAAGCAGACCATAACGGCGAAGGAAGCCGTGATACGCGCCGAAGAATTTCTTGCGGTGCTCGGCATACGCGGGCTAACCGACTCATACTATGAGATAAGGAACGGTATCTGCGTAGTCAACCTTGCCGCCGAGCAGAACGGGATAACGATGTACACCGATCTGATAAAGGTAGGCGTCGCCCTTGACAACGGCGAGGTGCTGTCATTCGATATGCGCGGCTATCTCACGAACCACACTATACGCGAGCTCCCGCCGCCCAAAATATCCGGCGAATACGCAAAAACTCTCGTTTCCGGCAGCCTTGACCCCATATCATCCAAGCTCTGCGTTATCCCCTCCGGCGGCAAAAACGAGATATTCTGCTACGAGGTGCGCTGCACCGGCTCCGAGGGCGAAAATATCCTCGTCTATCTCAACGCCGTCACCGGCCGTGAAGAACAGATCTTAATATTAAAGATAGGCAGCGGCGGCGTGCTGACAGTATGAGAGTCTTGTGCTGCCTGCGCTGACGCGCGTCTTCGCAGACGGCGCCGGGGCTGCGCGCCCCCGTCCCGCGCAAGGGCAGAGTCTGTCGGTCAGCCCCTCTGCCGTTTTCGCAAGCGAAAACATCACCTCCCCGTGTTCGGGGAGACACCCTTGACCCAAATGCCGTAATACGGAAATTAAAAAGACAGCAAACCATTCGTCTTTTCGGCAAATTACAAATTGTAATCAATTCCCCGGAAATTGTAACCGGATAGTAACCGCATTGTAACCGGTTTGTTGTTGTATTCTGTAAAAAAACGTGATATAATACAGACAGAAAGAGGGAAACAGAGAAAGAAAAACAGAAGTAAACAGCGGAGCAGACGGCTTGACCGAATTAATATAAAAACGTATGTCTGTCAATGTCCTCCTTACTGCCGGAACAACACACCGGCAGACCAAATGCCATTTTGTCATTACCACGGTGCCCTCCCTTGTACGGTCACGCCGCCTCCCGCTTTATATAAACAGCGATAATATATACCCTCCTTACCCCTTTCGTATGACCGCAGCCCCGGCACAACGGCTGCGGTCTTTTTTTGCTTCGGCACCTGCGGTCTTTTTTTTGCAATTCTCTGCGTTTCCCACAAGGCGTTCCCATTGATGTGACTTTGAAATACTGCTGTCGCCCGTGCCGGCTTCGGCACCTGCGGTCTTTTTTTGCGGTTCGGCACCTGCAATAAAAATTTGATATGAATATTGCAATTTTCTGTTGGTTATGATATAATAGAAATGATTGGTAAGCAAATGCTTATTTTGCAGGTGTACCGGCAGAAAAGTTCCGGTATGCTGTGCCGGTACCGCCCGGCGGAAAGGACAATACTATGGACATAAATGCACTTTATCAGCTCTGGCTCGAAAAAGCAGTAAAAGACCCGGATCTTAAAAAAGAACTCGAATCCGTAAAGGGCAACACGGAAGAGATAAACGACAGATTCTACCGTGAGCTCGAATTCGGCACCGGCGGTCTGCGAGGCGTTATCGGTGCGGGAACCAACCGCATGAACTATTACACCGTGTGCAAGGCTACACAGGGACTTGCTTCCTATCTTATGAAGATAAAGCCCGAGGGCGCTTCCGTTGCCGTGTCCTACGACAGCCGCATAAAGTCGTCTTATTTCGCCGAGTCCGTTGCGGGCGTTCTCTCCGCAAACGGCATACAGGTATTCATCTACAACGAGCTTATGCCTACACCTATGCTCTCGTGGGCAGTAAGATATCATAAATGCGACGCGGGCGTTATGGTAACGGCTTCGCACAACCCCGCAAAGTACAACGGCTACAAGGTTTACGGTCCCGACGGCTGTCAGCTCACTATCGACGCGGCAAATGCTGTTCTTGACGAGATCAACAAGACCGACGTATTCGAGGGTATCAAGGCTATTTCCTTCGAGGAAGGCAAAAAGAGCGGTCTTATAAAGTATATCGACGACAAGTGCATCGACGATTATATGGCAGAGGTCAGAAAGCAGTCCATTCACCCCGAGGTATGCGCGGGCGCTGGTCTGAAGGTTGTATATACTCCCCTTAACGGAACCGGCAACAAGCCCGTTCGCCGTATCCTGAAAGAGATCGGAATAAAGGAAGTCGTTGTCGTTCCGGAGCAGGAAAATCCCGACGGCAACTTCACCACCTGCCCGTATCCGAACCCCGAATTCAAAGAGGCTCTGCAGAAGGGACTTGAGCTTTGCCGCAAGGAAAAGCCCGATCTCCTGCTCGCAACCGATCCCGACGCTGACCGTGTCGGTATCGCGGTGCCGGACGGCGATGATTACGCGCTGTTCACGGGCAACGAGGTAGGCTCGCTGCTTCTTGAATATGTTGCACGCGAGAGAAAAGCTCTCGGCACACTGCCCAAGGATCCCGTAGCGGTAAAGACAATAGTTACCACGGAGCTCACACGCGCTATCGCGAAGAAATACGGCATAGAGCTTATCGAAGTTCTCACCGGCTTCAAATTTATCGGCGAGCAGATAGGCTTCCTCGAAAAGAAGGGCGAAACAGACCGCTATATCTTCGGCTTTGAGGAGAGCTACGGCTATCTTGCGGGCGGATATGTACGCGACAAGGACGCTGTTGTTGCATCAATGCTGATCTGCGAAATGGCTGCGTTCTACCGCGCACAGGGAATTTCTCTGATCGAAGCGAGAAAGAGAATGTACGAGGAGTACGGCTGCTACTGCAATAAGCTCGACAACTTCGCATTTGAAGGTGCCAGCGGAATGGCGAAGATGCAGGAGATAATGACAAGCATTCGCACGAACGTTCCGAAGGATATCGCGGGAACAAAGGTTGTTGCGTTTGCGGACTATGAGGCAAGTGAAAAGACCGATGTTGCTACCGGCGAAAAGACGAAGATAGATCTGCCGAAGTCCAACGTTATCACGCTGTATCTTGACGGCGGCGCAAGCCTTATTATCCGTCCGTCCGGCACGGAGCCCAAGATCAAGATCTACTACACCACTATCGGCAAGACCAATGAAGAAGCCGCCGCTATTCAGGCAAAGTACGCAGAAGCGTTTACAAAATTAGTAAAAGGCTAAAATGAGATAAAGCAGCGGAAAAGAGGACAATATGGCAGGCTTCGGAATATCAATGTTAGGAATGACAGCCGCAGCGGCAGTCCAATTCTTTATACCTTTGTGTGTACTTGCGGCAATAGGCTCGACGGGGCTTTTCCTGCTTCCGGCAGCGCTTATACGCAGAGCTAACGCAAAGCGTGAAGGACGGGTCATACCGAATAAAATGTATGTAACGAGTCTTATATTTACTGCCTTGCCGCAGGCGGTGATAACTGTTTTCCTGTGGGTCTATGCAATTTTCCTGCTTAATCAATATACCGTCTGAAATACAATAAAAACTGCTTGTTGCTGATTAACAACAAGCAGTTTTTGTTATTTTTGAAGTGAGTTCCTGATCTCCGTGGTACGGTCATCGGGTCCGGCGTCACGTCGGCGCGATCCGGCTGCGTAAGTCATCACCGTCCGGCAATGCAGGAAACATTGGTAGTGGTAACCAAAAGTGCGCAAGGATGCGCGCATACAAACGTGACCACAAAAGGACGAAGGCGCGTCAGCGCTTTAGCACAGATTCTCTTACCCCTTGAGCCGGCCCATGATGATACCACGCCCGTTGGTGCCGAAGTAGATCTGACCGTAGGTGCGCAGGTCTGCGGCGAGAGAGCCGCCGGTCACGCCGAACTGGTGGTTATCGTCGTTAATGCGTTCCCATGTGTCGCCGCTGTCGAGCGAGCGCCACACTCCGTAGGTGTCGTCGTTCGTGCCGAGCGCGTACAGCGTCATCGGGCTGTTTTCGTCCTTTGCCGCGCCTATGGCGAACGCCTTTGCCGCCTGTATGTTCTTTCGTTCGAGAGTTCCTTTTCCGTAGTCGCGAAGCAGGTAAACGCCGCCCATTGCGGTGTTGAGCCATACATCGCCCTCTTTTTCGGGGCTCGCTGTGGGTATGCAGCCGTCGGGTATGAACTGATCGACAGATTTGAACGTTGTTCCGCCGTCGGTGGTTATATAAAGTCCCGTTCCCGTGTAAACGTAGAGAATATCCTCGTTGAAGCAGTCGGCTGCAATTTTCGGTGCCGCAAACGCTTTTTCAAAGCGCTCCCATGTCGCGCCGTCGTCCTTGGTGTAGTATATCGCCGCTGCGGACGAGTTCGTCCAGTAGATTATATTGCCGTTGCAGCTCACCTCGACTGTGCCGCAGTCGCCGCCGACTTCCTTCGGCTTGCGCACGTCCTTCCATGTCTCGCCGCCGTCTCGCGTTATCGAGATCGGACAGTTGCCCTCGCCCGTTCTTGCCGCAACCTCGGGTGCGTTGTACGCGCAGGCTATGCTGAGCGTCTTGGTCATGGAGCCGTTGCCGTTCATGTGGCTCGGCGCTTTGTCAACATCACGGTGCGTGAAGCCGTCGATATCCCACATTCCCGAGTACAGTCTGATCTCGTCGGAGTTTGCCGCTTTTACGACATTAACCGCGGTCTCTTCAAGCCCCTCGCACTTTACCTCGACATTTATCGTCTCCTTGCCCCAATCGGTAAGGTTCGTCGTGTGGAATACAGTCGCGCCCGTTCCGTACATTATCTCGTTGCTGTCGAACGGGTTTATCTCGATATCTCCGATCATCCAGCCGAGCATTGCGTTTCCGCGTCCCCAGTCGAGCCACGGTGCCGCGGAATAGTCGAGTTTGAACAGGCGGTCTGTGTCGTCCGAGCCGCCGAAGATGCCCTCCCACGTCGCGCCGCCGTCCGTCGAGCGGAAGATGTTGTCGTCCTCGTTCGCCGAGTATCTGCCCATGGTGCTGACATACAGCGTATCCGCATCATTCGGGTCTATCGCGATATCTCCCCAGCCGTGTCCGGTGTCGTCCGGCGTGATGTCCGTCCATTCGCCCGTCTTGGAGTTGTACTTTCTTATTGCACCCTTTTTCGGAGTGTAGGGGTTCGCTACGCCGGTAAACGCGAAGTAAACATAGTCGCCGCTGACATAGATGTGCGAAGCGAGGAAGGATTTGGGCGCACCTTCAAGCTCCTGCCATGTCTCGCCCGCGTCGTGCGACACATACATCACTCTGTCGCCCGTGCCGACATATATCGTCTTACAAGGCTCGCCGTCCGAGGACGAAGCCGGGTCAAACGCTATCGCGGTAACTCCGAAGGTGTAGCCGTCCTCGGAATAGCCCTTGCCGTCCGTCGGGAAGCTCGCCACCTTCGTGAAGGATGCTCCGCTGTCACGGCTCACCCAAAGTCCGTCGTGGCGGGAACCGAGATACAGCACCGAGCTGTCGTTCGGGTCAAGCTCCAGACGGTTCGCCTGTCTGTGGGGCTCGTTGCCGCCCATGTTGAATTCAAGCGGGGTTATGCTCCAGTGATCGCCGTAGTCGTCCGAGCAGAGCACCGCGGCTTCCATATTGCTGTACATTCCCACAAGCGCATATACCTTGTTCGGGGATTTCGCGTCGGAAGCCACACCCTCAATGCCGTAGAAGCTGTAACGGTCATTGCCGAACATATCAGTGAGCGGCTTCCACTTGCCGCCGGTGTTTTTGTCCATGCGGTAAAGTCCGCCGATATCGGTCTTGGCATACACAAGACCCTCTTCGCCCTTGCCATAGATTATTCCGGTGGTATATCCGCCGCCGACTATCTGAACATTGCCCCATTCGTACTCGGCGGCCGCTCCGGTAAGAGCCGGCTCCTGCGCAGGTTCCGTCTGCGCGGCTTCGGTATTTTCGGCGCTCGTTGTATCGGCGGGTGTGTCGGTGCCGGTATTTCCGCCGCAGCCGGATATGATCATTGCCGCGGCAAGCAGCGGCGCCAGCGATCTTTTCTTCATTCGCGTTCTCCTTTACTTTTCGGTTTCCTTTGTTTTTCCGACAATAAGCTCCTTCGCGTAGGGGAGCTTCTCGATCTCGGCGCAGAACTCGCGCCATTCAGGGAGCCGGTGGTTCTTACGCTGGGAGTAAATGGTCTTGAGCGCGCGGTAATTCGTGGTAAGGCGCGCAGTCAGCTCAAATCCGCACGGGTTGCTGTACAGCAGACGCAGATAGTCCTCGGGATCCTGCGTCTCGTTGTAGCGGTCTTTGAGCTCGTTCATTATCTCGATCATGCGCGGATCGACGTACTTGCAGTACTGCTTCGACAGATCGAATTTCGCGATACGGTGCATGGTGGACTGGCTCGACACAAATTCGAGGAAGCGGTAACGTTCCGCCTCCGTCCACGCCTTTACGGTGAATGTGAGATCGAACGCCACGCGTATTCCGGTCATGAACTGGTCATGACCCTCGCCCTTGCCGGACTGGGCAAGGCTTATGATACGATCGGTGATCTCGCCGTTTACCGCGCCGGTATCGACTGCCATGGGGTATTTGCTCGCTTTGAAGCATTCTTCGAGGTCATAGACTTTGATGTTTTCGAGCTTCATTTTGTTCTCCTTCTACAAATTTCCCCCGCTGTACTGCGGGGGAATCATGTTTGTTTTCAATCTTTTCAGAGACTTTTCAAGTTCCGTGTTACGGTCATTGGGTCAAGGGTGTCTCCCCGAACACGGGGAGGTGATGTTTTCGCTTGCGAAAACGGCAGAGGGGCTGACCGACAGACTTTGCCCTTGCGCGGTCCAGCCGCGTAAGCTCAGACGAGCTTATTCCTGAAGCATGAACATATTGTAGATAACGCGGATAGCCTCGTCGAAATCTTCTTCTCTGATACCGATGATGATATTAAGCTCGGAGGAGCCCTGATCTATCATCTTTATGTTTATGTTCGCGTGCGAGAGAGCCGCGAAGATACGGGTAGCGGTACCCTTCGTAGCCTTCATTCCGCGTCCTACGACTGCGATAAGCGCGAGGTGTTCTTCGATCTCGATGTGGTTGGGGTTGGATACTTCCTTGACGCGCTCAACAAAATTCGGGTGCGCTTTGAGATCGTCGCTGTCGATGATGAGCGTCATGGTGTCGATACCGGTAGGGATATGCTCGAAGTTGATCTTCTCAACGTCCATGAGCGTGAGTATGCGGCGCAGGAAGCCGATCTCGCCGTTCATCTCGTCCTTTTCTATCGCAACGGCACTGAAATTCTTCTTGCCGGCGATACCGGTGATGATATGCTCGTTCTTGCCGTCGGGTGCCTCGGGGACTATCATCGTTCCCTTTGCCGCCGGGTCATTGGTGTTCTTGATATTTATCGGGATCTTCGCGTTTCTTACGGGGAAGATAGCGTCCTGATGCAGTACGGTAGCACCCATATACGAAAGCTCGCGGAGCTCTCTGTATGTGATAACGTCGATAAACTCGGGATCCTTTACGATACGAGGGTCAGCTACCGCGAAGCCGGGAACGTCCGTCCAGTTCTCGTACATCTCCGCGCCGATAGCCTTTGCGACTACCGAGCCGGTGAAGTCGCTGCCGCCGCGGGAGAATGTGCGTATCGAGCCGTCGGGGTTAGCGCCGTAGAAGCCCGGGATAACCGCGCAGTCATAGCCTTCGAGGATAGAAGCGAGGGTAGCGTCGGTGAGCTCCGCGTCGAACTCGCCGTTCGGCTTGAAGAAGATGCCCTTTGCCGCGTCAACGAAATTGAAGCCGAGGTAGTTAGCGAGGATTATGCCATTCAGATACTCGCCGCGGCTTGCCGCGTAGTCTCTGCCGGCGCGTCTGGTGAAATTCTCTGTGATCTCCTCAAACTCACTGTCAAGCGAGATCGTAAGTCCGAGATCGCTTATAATGCCGTTGTAGCGCTCCGCGATCGGGAGGAATGACGCTACCGCGTTTGCTCCCGCGCATACCTCGTCGTAGCACTTATAGAGCATATCCGTAACCTTTGTGTCATCGGAGAAACGCTTTCCGGGTGCGCTCGGTACCACATATCTTCGCTCCTTGTCGCTCCTGATGATCTCCGCGACTTTGCGGAACTGATTAGCGTCGGCGAGCGAGCTTCCTCCGAATTTAACTACTTTTGCCATTGTCTTGTTGTTCCTTTCTTTGTATATGTTGGTTTAATTGTTTACTCATATATTCCGTCCTTGTCGAGCGACTTTATCGACAGGGTAAGGTATTTGAAGTTGTTGTACAGGTCTATGACCTCGCCGTCGTCTCCGTCGTCCGTCAGCCTGATGACCGGGCGCAGTACATTCGAGTTATTGCTGACAACCACCGCGTGCCTGCCGTCGCTGAGTATAACCTTCTCGCCGACGGGATAAGGAGCGAAAGCGTTTAAGAACGCCATGATTATCTCGTAATCGAAATGCGTGTTCGCGCCGCCCATCATGAACTCTTCCGCTTCGGCAACGCTCCACGGCTGGCGGTACGGTCTGTTGGATGTGAGCGCGTCGTACACGTCCGCGACGGTGATTATCCTCGAAAGGTAGGTTATCTGCGAGCCCTTGAGACCGAGCGGGTAGCCCGTCCCGTCGAACTTCTCGTGGTGCATGAGCACGGCGTTCATGATCTCCTCGGAGTAGCCGCCGTTCTTTCGCAGCAGGATATATCCGTTCTGCGGGTGCTTCTTTATCGCGGCAAACTCGTCGTCCGTAAGTCGTCCGGGCTTTCGGATTATATCTATGTCTATGGTACGCTTGCCTATGTCGTGAAGGAGTGCCGCCTCGCACAGCTCGCGCATCTTGTTGCGCGGCATGTCAAGGCTCTTGCCGATAGTGACGGACATCATAGCGACACGAAGGCAGTGCTTGTAGGTATAGTCGTCGTATGACTGGAGCTGGTGCATCTTCAACAGTATGTTGTCATCCGCGTAAAGGCTTGTGATAAGCTCGTTGGCGACATTGGATATCTGCTGCGACGCTTCCTTTGTGAGTTCTCTGATCGGCTTTTCGTCGTCCGAGCCGAAAATGCTTTTGAGCGTGTTGAGAGACTGGTGTATATCTATTTCGGCGCGCATTTCCGCCGAGATCGTGGAAGCGCTGAAATTCTTCTTTATCAGCACATCTCCGACATTGTAACGCTCCTTTAAGTTAAAGATCATTACGCTGTCAAGGGTAGTGCCTTTCAGGAGCAGGACTCTGTCCGTTCCCGGCTCGATCACGTTGTCGGCCGTGACCATTCCGGACTCGAGCTCTTCGACTTTTATCTTCATGAAAGAAGATTCTGCCATACCGTCACCCCTCTGCTGCTCAATGATTTGTATGTCTGCCGAAGCGGCAAATAACACACACAATTATTATAACATATTTATGCAAAAAAATCAATGGTGAAATAAAATTAAAAAACAGCCGTTGCCGGCCGGGGAGGATCGGGGGCGCGGGCTCCGCGCTTATAACATATTTTTTTCGTTTTGTCACCTGTTTTGTGTAATTTTTTTTCGCACATACACAAAATATAGTAAAAAAAGGGACAAGACACACTAAAAGCCGTTCTGCATATAATGGTAAAAAGCGGAAAACACCGGGGTAGCGCTCGCGCTCATGAACAGCCCCGGTGCGGCCATGTCCCGGGACCATAACCGGCTTTTCCGCTTTATATAAAAGGAAGCGTGCAGCTTTTTCGGCTACACGCTTCTGTCATTGTTCCCATTTGTCACAGCTTTTCGGCAAGCGAGCTGATAAGGAGGACTGCCGACGCGCGCACGTCCCGTTTTGCGAAAATACCCAGCGCGGCATACTTCTCGGCGTTTTCTGCCAGCCCGATGCCCTTTTTCGGGTCACTTTCGGCTTTCGCAAGCGCAAGATACGACATTGCCGCCACGGAACAAGCCTCATCGTAGATTATGCTGCCGCTTTCGGTATAGGGCAGGGCAAGCTCCGCCGCAAGCGCGTAGTCCCCGCGCCCGAACGCGCTCTTCATCCGGATAAGCGCGTCAAGATCCTTTATCGCGGCGTTCTCGCTGTCATCGTAGGTTTCGAGCTCGTCCGGCAGCAGATAGTTCACCGGGAGCTGCAGCACCTTCGCAAGATAAGTGAGCGTCTTTACCGAGGGGTTTGCCGTACCGCTCTCTATCTGGCTGAGCATATTTCGTGTGATGAAGTCGCCCACCACGTCCGCCTGCGTCATCTTTCGCGCAAGACGGGCTTCTTTTATTCTTTTACCGAGCTCTACGGGATCCATAGGCGCTTTCTCCTTTCATTATATATAATAGGGATATGACCGCATTTCAGCGTACTATCTTTACAGCCGTGCCGTATGCCATTACCTCCGCGGCGCTCGCCATTATAGCGGAAGTCGTGTATCGCACACCCACGATAGCATCCGCGCCCATGGAGCTCGCTTCTATCACCATTCTGTCTGTTGCTATCTTGCGCGCGGTGTCCATCATCTCGGTGTAGTTCTTAAGCTCGCCGCCGACAATGGTTTTGAGGCTTGCGCCGAAATCGCGTATGGCGTTGACAGTCTGTATCGTGCTTCCCTTTACGAGCCCGATCATTTGAATATTGACTCCGGCAATAAACTCGGTGGTAACTAAAAGCATATCGCTGCTCCTTTCGCCCGAATGACATTATATTTACAATATAGTAAATCTTATTTACTTACGATTTTATCACACAAATCCAAAAATTGCAATAGTTTTTAAGGCAATTTTTGATTTTCGGCACTTTGCTTAAATTTATGAAGGCTCATTGTGCAGTATCACGATTTTGAAAAATCGTTCGATTAATTATTGACACCGGGCAAAAATGTGGTATAATTATAGTAAATTACATTTACACAATTGTTCCATTGGTTCATTTTCGTGAAAGGAAGTGTTTATATGGAATGGTTCAATAGCTGGTGGAATACACTGGAGCTGTTCGAGCAGATACTGTACTGCGTGGCGATACCGTCAACACTCATTCTGCTGATACAGACGATAATGCTGATACTCGGATTCGGACACAGCGGCGCGGGCGTGAACCCGAGCGACACCTCCGGTTTTGACGGCGGCTCGGATATGGACTTCGACGCGGGCGGCGCGGATACCGACTTCGGCGGTGATACGGGAGCCGACGGCGCGGACGGAGACTCTGCCGACGTTGATTACGGCGACGGAAGCAACCCTTCCGATGTCGGAACTCTCAACTTCTTCACGGTACAGGGAATAATCACATTTCTCTGCGTGTTCGGCTGGGCCGGCATAGTTACATATACGCTCACCAAAATTGCCATAATAGCAGTGATCGTCGGATTTGTCCTCGGTCTTGCGGCAATGTACGGAGTAGCCAAGCTCATGCAGCTTTCAAGAAAGCTCGCGCAGAACGGTACTCTCAATGTAAGGAACCTGCTCGGAGCGAACGGGACTGTATATCTTATAGTACCCGCCGACGGAAAGGGCAAGGGAAAGGTCAATGTCACAAGCGGCGAAAGGCTTGTTGAGTATGACGCGATAACAGACGGGAACGAAGAGCTTCCCGACGGAACGCAGATCAGGGTAATAGATATCAGAAGCGACAACGTGCTCGTTGTCGAAAAAGTCTGAACGGAGGCGGAATATGGAGCTGCAAACGATAGATTACATCTTCTGGGGATTTATAACGCTTGTTGTGCTCGGCGGCGTAGGCTGTCTGATCGTATTTCTGCCGAAGGAACACGAGCTGGAGGAACAAACCGCGGACTGCTACCGTATAGTGTACCGCGACGGAGTTTATGCGATAAGCCCCCATAAGGCGAGCTACGGCGAGAACGTCTATTCCCTGCGGAGCAAGTTCTTCTATATAAAGAAGGTACCTTTCCATGCCGAGGCGTTCTGCGACGAGGCAGTCGGGAAGGACGGAAAAAAATACCGCGCCGTGGCAACACTTACGGTGTATTTCCCGGAGGATAAGCTGCAGGTCTTTGCACCTACCTTCCACGGCTCGTCACACGAGGCTGTCGAGGAAACGGTGGGCGAAACGGTATCCGCGGGTCTTACGGAGGCTATGGAGGATTACGAGGAGACTGTTGACAAGGAGCTTTTTACCGAATTTATCAAGCATAAGATATCGGAAAAGCTGGAGATCTTCGGGCTCATACTTATATCCATGCCCGATCTTAAAATAACGGAAAACAAATAACGGTATATTTGCAGAAAACTGCATTATATAAATGGAATACCAAAGGAGGAATATTTTATGGATCCTATCATTATCGTTGCAATAGCGGTTGGCGTGATAATTCTTTTCGCGCTGTTCGGCGGAATACTCTCCCGCTACCGCAAATGCCCGTCCGACAAGATACTCGTTATCTACGGTAAGGTTGGCAGCGACAAGAGCGGTCAGGCTCGCAGCGCACGCTGCATACACGGCGGCGCGGCATTCATCGTGCCGATAATCCAGTCATACCAGTACATGGATCTTACGCCTATCTCGATCAATGTCGATCTGCGCAACGCGCTCTCGAAGCAGAACATTCGTGTTGACGTACCTTCGAGCTTCACAGTCGGCATTTCCACCGAACCCGGCGTAATGCAGAATGCGGCGGAGAGACTGCTCGGACTCAAAATGCAGCAGGTACAGGAGCTCGCAAAGGATATCATCTTCGGTCAGCTGCGTCTCGTTATCGCGACAATGGAGATCGAGGAGATCAACACAGACCGTGACAAGTTCCTTATCGCAGTATCAAACAACGTTGAGATCGAGCTCCGCAAGATCGGTCTTCGTCTCATCAACGTAAACGTAACGGATATCCGCGACGAGTCCGGATATATCGAGGCTCTCGGTAAGGAAGCGGCTGCAAAGGCTATCAACGACGCGAAGAAATCCGTTGCGGAAAAGAACCGTGACGGTGCTATCGGTGAAGCTAACGCGAACCGTGACCAGCGTATCCAGGTTGCTGCTGCGAACGCAAGCGCTATCGACGGTGAAAACGCAGCCAAGGTTGAGATCGCACAGTCCGAGGCATCGAGAAGATTCCGTGAGGCGGAAGCAGACGCAAAGGCTGCAAACGATGCTAAGGTAGCGATCGCGCAGACCGGCAGAGACGGTGAGATCGGACAGGCAAACGCTATGCGCGAGCAGCGTATAGAGGTTGCAGCAGCGAACGCGAAGGCTGTCGAGGGTGAAAACTCGGCGAAGATCGCAATAGCACAGTCCGACGCACAGAGACGTGAGAAAGAAGCGGAAGCCCTGAAGCTCGCAACGGCAGCCGAGGCTGTACAGGCAGCAAAGGCGCGCGAGGAAGCATACGCTGCCCAGAAGCTCGCAGAGCAGCAGCGTGCTCAGCTCGAAATGGCAACGCAGCAGGCGGACGTTATCGTAAAGGCACAGATAGCGAAGGAGCAGGCTCAGATAGCTGCGGAGGCGGAAGCAGAGGTTATCCGCCGCAAGGCAAAAGGTGAAGCGGACGCTATTTTCGCGAAAATGGAAGCACAGGCAAACGGTATGCGTGAGATGCTCCAGAAGCAGGCGGAAGGTATGCGTGAACTCGTCAACACGGCAGGTACCGCAGACGACGCAGTTAAGCTCATACTTGCTGACAAGATGGAAGACCTCCTGCGCATTCAGGTGGATGCTATCAAGAATATCAAGATCGACAAGGTCACTGTCTGGGACGGCGGCTCAAAGGGCGGCGACGGCAAGAACTCCACTGCGGACTTTATCAGCGGTCTGTTCAAGTCTGTTCCCCCGCTCGGTGAAATGTTCGATCAGGCAGGCATGAAGCTCCCGGATTACCTCGGGACACCTGTGGCTCCCGCAGAAGAGACGGTTCAGGAGACGTCGGAAGAAGTTTAAGAGACTTTTGAGGCGGCGGACGCGCCGCGGCGAAATGCGTAGCGACATTCTTCAATGGGCGGGTGCGCCACCTCGGTTAGGTATATTCATCAGATTAAAAACAGCTTGCAGTGATTGTCTCTGCAAGCTGTTTTCTTGTTATTTTCTGAATGGAGTCTCCACCAGCCCCACTGCATTTCAGTCAGCATTCGTCCATAGCTGTGCGTTCTGAAATACTGCATCAGTTTAGGGTGTCCAGCCCCC
>JAFPUE010000137.1 GCA_017395555.1 Ruminiclostridium sp.
AGGTATCGTCATTTCTCGGAAACTCCAAAAGTCCGTACACAGCCGAGCAGCTTGAAGAAGCTATGCAAACCGTTATGGACAGCTACGCGGGCGGCATAAAAACGAATTACCGCTTCTCGGAAAAGAGCCTCGAAATAGCCGACCGCCGTATCGCGGAGCTGCAGAAGCTGTCGGACAGCCTTCACGCAGATGACCCGCAGGAGCTTATATTCATCTACGAGCTGCGTGAACGGCTTACTGTTAGCAGGACTGTTATAGCGCACCTGAAAGCGCGCCACGAGACCCGCTGGCACTGCTTTGCGGAGAACTCCGACTATCCCGAACGCGACAACGAGCGCTGGAATGTGTTTGTCAATTCCCGCTTTGTGAACGGAAAAGCCGAGATCATATTAAGGAGAGTGAGTGACAGTTGAGCATTGAGATAGACAAGCTGAAATGCGTCGGCTGCGGGAAATGCCGTGATGTGTGTCCGGGTACTCTGATCGCTCTCGATGAAGAAAAACGTGCGTATATGAAGTACCCGCGGGACTGCTGGGGCTGCACGAGCTGCATCAAGGAATGTCCCGTTCACGCGATAAGGTTTTTTCTCGGCGCCGATATGGGCGGTCTCGGCAGCAGGCTGCACACCGAAAAAAACGGTGACATCCTGCGCTGGATAATCGAAAAGCCCGACGGTGTAACCGAAGAAATTGACGTAGATACAAGAGAATCAAACAAGTATTAGGAGATGATGAAATGCCCGAATTATCACACCTTGACGAGCTCGAAGCCGAAGCGATATACATAATACGCGAAGTTGCGGCGGAATGCGAAAAGCCCGTTATGCTGTATTCTATCGGAAAGGACAGCTCAGTGATGCTGCACCTCGCGCTCAAAGCGTTTTATCCCGAAAAGCCACCGTTCCCGTTCCTGCACGTCAACACGACGTGGAAGTTCAAGGAAATGATAAAATTCCGCGATAAGACAGCGAAAAAGCTCGGTATCGAAATGCTCGAATACATCAATCAGGACGGCGTGAAGCAGGGCATAAACCCCTTCGACCACGGTGCGGCATATACCGACATAATGAAGACACAGGCACTCAAACAGGCGCTTGACAAGTACGGCTTTACCGCAGCATTCGGCGGCGGCAGACGTGACGAAGAAAAGTCCCGCGCAAAGGAAAGAATATTCTCGTTCCGCAGTGCCTCTCATGCGTGGGATCCGAAAAACCAGCGCCCCGAAATGTGGAAGCTGTACAACACAAAAATCAACAAAGGCGAGAGCATCCGCGTTTTCCCGATATCGAACTGGACGGAAAAGGATATATGGCAGTACATACGCCGCGAGAATATCGACATTGTTCCGCTTTATTTCGCGGCTGTGCGTCCTGTCGTTGAGCGTGACGGAAATATCATCATGGTCGATGACGAGCGTTTCCCGCTCCGCGAGGGCGAAGTCCCGCAGATAAAGTCGGTGAGGTTCAGAACACTCGGCTGCTACCCGCTCACCGGCGGTATCGAGTCAACTGCGGCAACGCTTGACGAAATAATCGAGGAAACGCTTGCAAGCGTGGAATCGGAGCGCACATCGCGTGTTATCGACAACGAGGCTGCGGGAAGTATGGAACGCAGAAAGAGAGAGGGGTATTTCTGATGAACAAGACCAATACTTTTAACGACACTCCGGACAGCGAGGCAGATAATTCGTCCGTTATCAAAAGTAACAGACGGTTCGGGGGCGCGGGCTCCGCGTCTGGACTTCTGAAATTTATCACCTGTGGAAGCGTCGATGACGGCAAATCCACGCTTATCGGGCATATCCTGTATGACGCGAAGCTGATCTACGCCGATCAGGAAAAGGCGCTCGAACTCGACAGCAAGGTCGGCAGCACAGGCGGGCAGATAGACTACTCTCTTCTTCTTGACGGCCTTATGGCGGAGCGCGAACAGGGCATCACGATAGATGTTGCGTACCGGTATTTCACCACCGACGCGAGAAGCTTCATTGTTGCGGATACTCCCGGGCACGAGGAATACACCCGTAATATGGCTGTCGGCGCATCCTTTGCAGAGCTCGCGATAATACTTGTTGACGCTTCGCAGGGCGTTCTTATGCAGACCCGCAGACATGCGAGAATTTGCAGTCTCATGGGTATCCGTCACTACGTTTTTGCCGTAAACAAAATGGACCTCGTTAAATACAGCGAGGACCGTTTTAATGAGATACTCGCGCAGATTAACTCTCTTGCGGCAGAGCTTTCCCTGTCCGACGTGAAAGTCATACCGCTTTCCGCAACAGTCGGGGACAACGTTACCAAGCACTCGGAGAATATGCCGTGGTACACGGGAGAAACGCTGCTGAACTACCTTGAGACAGTCGATGTGAGCAACTCTGACAGCGGCGAGAAATTCTATATGCCGGTGCAGCGTGTCTGCCGCCCTGACCGAACTTTCAGAGGTTTTCAAGGACAGGTCGAAGCGGGAAGCGTCTCGGTCGGTGATACGGTAAAAACGCTTCCAAGCGGAGAGACCGCAACGGTAAAAAGAATTCTCGTTACGGATAAACAGGCTGAAACTGCACACAAGGGTCAGCCGGTCACGCTCACGCTTGACCGTGAGGTGGATGTATCGCGCGGATGCGTCATCACAAAGGACGATGATATAGCAGCATACGGAACTCTCGATGTATCGCTTCTCTGGACAGATGACAGCGAGCTGAATGTGGGCGGAGACTGCCTTGTAAAGCTTGGCACAAAGCTGATACCCGCGGTAGTGACCGAAATAAAATACGCCGTAGATGTGAATACGGGTGAGCTTATCCCTGCAAAGACTATAAGCAAGAATGGCATAGCGCGCTGCACAATAAAGCTTTCGGAGCCGATAACCGCAGACAGGTTCGCGCTGCACAAGACGCTCGGTGAGCTCATCCTTATCGACCGTGTGAGCAACATGACCGCTGCCTGTGGCGTAGTCGAGGATGTTCTTGACAAGGCGGTCAGCGGTAGAGAAAAAGCCTCCTTCACAAACGGCACGCTTAAAGCTCGCGGCGATGTTTTCGAGGAAT
>JAFPUE010000002.1 GCA_017395555.1 Ruminiclostridium sp.
AAATAGCAGAGAATAGCTAACCGGGTTACTAAACTTGCCCATAGAAGAATATAGCTACGGATTCGGTGCGGCGCGTCCGCCGCTGGGGTTGGCGAAGACTCCGTTTCCAAAAATAACAATAACCGCACAGACTTACAATCTGTGCGGTTACTTTTTTTACCATAAATTGCAGAGAATAACTAACCGAGGTGCTGTCGTTGCCGTTTTATATGCGCGCATCGTGCGCGCTCTTGACGGCAACTACCATCGCCTCGTGCAATGCACCCGCCCATAGAAGAGTGTCGCTACGCAAAACGCCGCGGGGCGTTCCCCGCCGCCGGGGTTGGCAAATACTCCGTTGCTGAATATAAAAGAAACAGCTTGCTGTAAAGTCACAGCAAGCTGTTATTATTATGAAGTGATTGGATCTCGTCACGATTCAGATACGCGCGAAATGCTCCACAATTATTCATTCTTCACTATTTCTCATTTTCTGCCTTTCTTGCGGGCAGTCTTGTTGGCATACATACGCTCGTCGGCGATCTTCAGGCAGCGGTCAATATCTTCATAGGAATCTGCGTAATCTATGAAGAAGCCGGTGCTCATTCCGACATGGTACGGCTTTTGAGAAGCAGCGTTGTATCTTGCGAGATAGCCGTCGATACGGCTGCGGTAGAATACGGGAATAGCGTTATCGTAATCGTAGGTGCCAAAGATGATAAACTCGTCGCCGCCGGAACGCACGCAGTATTCACCGTTTCCGCAGCAGGTCTGCAATGCGCGCGCCGCAACAGTGATAGCGTTGTCGCCCTCTTCATGCCCGTATGTGTCGTTTATCTTTTTCAGATCGTCCAGATCGGCTACAACAACGAGCAGCTTCGTCTTGCGCTCCTTGGCAAGTCTGAATATCTCTTCGCTGTACAGCTCATATCCCTGCCTGTTGTAAAGACCGGTCATAGCGTCACGAATGGAGTTTGCGAATGCACGGTTGTACATCAGCTTCATACGCTCGCTCATTCGCATATATTCGAGGGAAACGCTTATGCCCGAAACCCATGAATGGGTAAATTCCTCGGGGAATACGTTCTCCTCATCATTGAATCTTACTACCTGATAACCGAAGCACCTGTCCTCAAAGTGGACAGCGTTGAAAAAGCAGGTGACCGGACGATCATCGAGAAGAATGCTCGGCGGGAACAGCTCCGAAGGGCTGAATGTTCTTGTCTCGTACCTGTTTTCGTCGCCGGAATTGAACATCGCTTCAAACATTTCGTCCTGATAGCCTTCGCGGATATAAACGGTGTCGTCCTCGCGGAAAAGGTTCCAGTCCTTGTTGAGACAAAGCGTGTAAGCCGCTCTGCCCCTTACCAGATTCAGGTGGTCGAACACAATGCCTATCAGTTCCTCAAAGGTCTCCGCCGCCATAAGCGATTCCTGCATACAGCTGAAACGCAGCTGTGCCTCGGAGTCTCTTTCAAGTCTGTCTATCTCGTTATATCTGTGCGCGAACGCAATATCTCTGTGGCAGCCGCAGCTCTCGCCGCTGACGAAGTATATCTCGTCCGGATCCACAGGCTCTACGTCCTCGCCGGTAATGTTCTTGTGCAGGATACAAACACATTTTTCACCGGTGTATATATCCGGACGGGTACAAGTCGTGACCGACGGGTCATTCGTTATGGACTCGCCGCCGAGATCATATCCTATGACCGCCATATCCTCCGGCACGCGTACTCCTCTGCTTATAAGCTCGTTTACAAGCGTTACCGCGGATTTGTCATTTCCGCAGATGACCGCCTCCGGCCTTTCGACTTCACCGTTGGCTATTTTTTCCGCGAGCGCGGTGGCTGCCATAGTCCAGAAATCGCCGAAGATCTTGTATTCTTCCTTTACCTCAAGACCGTGACGGGTCATCGAATCTATATAACCGTTCATTCTGTCAACCGCAACGGGAAACTCCGCACCGCCGGAAAGACAGTATATCTTTTTGAAGCCGTGTACCTCGATAAGGTGATCCACCATTGACGAAAAGCCTTTTCTGTCATTGGAAACAACGCCCTCGAATCCGTCAACGCCCTTCTGATCGAATATGACCATATTGAAGCCGGGAACGGTACGGGCTATTTTCATAACCTTCTGGCGGACAACATCTGCCCAGAACGAATAGTCAACAAGAATAGCACCGTCCACCTTTCCGATGGAAAGCAGATTGAAAATATTCTCCTCACCGAGCTGATGCTTGGTTCTCTCGTTCCACATAGTGAAAACGGAAAAAACGGCAACATCATAGTCAAGCATCTTTGCCTGTCTTATTATTCCGGTAAGACACTTGCTCCGGAAAAAACCGTTCGTAGTACCGACTATAACGGCGATCGTCTTTCTCTTCTTCATTTCTTGCTCTCTTTAAAGATTTATGGTAAGCTCTCTGCCCGTGGACTGATACAGTTCCGCGGTTATGCCGCATTTTCTGAACATTATTTCGGAAGCGCGAACGCCGTCCGTATCGGCGTACTTGTTTTCCATATATACGACGCGCTTTATGCCGCACTGTATGATAGCTTTGGCGCATTCGTTGCACGGAAACAGCGTGACATACAGGGTAGAGCCGGCAAGCGTCGGGATATTGCTGTTGAGTATCGCGTTAAGCTCCGCGTGGCACACGAACGGGTACTTGGTGTCAAGTGCGCTGTCCGCGCTGCGTTCCCACGGCATTTCGTCGTCCGCGCAGCCGGTAGGCATACCGTTATATCCGACGGACACGATCTTATTATCGGAATTGACGATGCACGCACCGACCTGTGTATTGCTGTCCTTGCTTCTCTGTGCGGACAGCAGGGCTATTCCCATAAAATACTCATCCCACGATATGTAATCCGAACGCTTCACCTTGACGCCTCCCGTCGAAAAATTATAAACTCTCTATTATTTTATCATATTTTTTTTTCAATTTCAATAGTATTTTTATAAAAAACAATGTACCACTTATTTACAATATGCACAAAAGCAAATACTGCCGCCTTATTCTTGTACCGTCTCTCTCTTGACATACCGTGCATTTTCTGTTATAATTCAATTCAGGGAAAGACATTCACAGACAGGAAAGGAATGAAATATATGAAAAAATGTTTGAACTGCGGATCGGAGAATAAAAACGAAAACGCATTCTGCAGCGTATGCGGAGGCGCTTCGTTCGCCGAACCCACTGCCGCGCCGGAAGAAATACCCGTACACGTCATGCCGCCTCAGCAGCCTGTACCGCCGCCTATGGCTCCCCCGCCGTACATCAGACCCGTGCCGGCAAAGAAGCCCTTCGGCATCTTCGACGTTCTGACGATACTCGGTTTCGTGTCGTCGCTTGTGGGACTTTTCAGCATCTGGGTAGTGCTCGAACCGCTCGCCGTGATAGCATCTGTTATCGGCTTCTTCAAGGGCAGCCGCTTCAAGGGACTTGCCGCAGCCGGAATAGTCATTTCAATTATCGCGTTCATCATTATTCTGTTCCAGACATTGTATAACGGCAATATCATCGGAAAATGGGCTATCGAAGGCGCACTTAACCACTGAACAAGTCTTGATTAATTGACAATCACTGTTCGTTATCGGAATCGTGACGAGACTTACAGCAAGCAGAAAACCGTCGGGTGATGATTTACCCGACGGTTTTTTATGTACGTTTGAATACCGCTGTCAGTTCTTCGCATACGCCGCTTTGACACTCACGCCGCTTATCCTGCCGAGCTTGCCGCAAAGAGCGGAGATATCGTCCTGCGTCGCGTCAACGGCAACGCTGATTATGCTGATGTTCCTCTCGCGGTAGGGTATGCCCATGCGCCCTATGATCGCTCTGCTGTGATCGTGCAGTACGGCGTTCACCTTTTCGGCGGAGTTCTGCTCCTCAACGATTATTCCTATTACTGCTACTCTTGTTTCCATTCTGACCATTCCCTTTCCGGCAACCAATTCCTTCTCCCCGGCTCCGGCGGGAAAGAGCGCGATATGCCGTTGATATAAACCGATCCATTAATTATCAATTGTTATCATCCCATGTTGAGTTTTCGGATATCCATGCCCTCCGAGAATGTGATCGCGTTATAGACGAAAAGGACGCTGTCATAGTTCTTCATTTTGATGTATCCGCCTATGCCGTTGTTGATATAGCGCATATCCAGCACGGTTATCCTGCTGAAATGAGAGGTGAGGAACGGCACCATTGCGTGCGCGTAGCTGTCCTTGAATATGAGCAGCGAGGGTCCCTCAACGCCCGTTTCAATGTCGATGTAGGGAACGTTAGGTCCGAGGAACGAGCTGTATTTGTCCTTTACGTCAAGGTATTCGCGGAAGTAGAGACTGTCGTATTTCTTGATGCTCTTGCCGTCGTTTACGGTTAGCTTTACGCCCTTATCGTTCCTGCGGTGGTAGTAATCCATAATGTCCGGCGTTACACTGTCGTCGAGCGTCTTTGAGTACAGCGTTCCGCGGAAGCTGTCGGAGGCGTGCTCGATGTCGAATTCTCCGATCTCGCAGGGCTTGAAACCCATTGCCTTTGCCGCGTCATAGTATGCGAGATACGCGCCGTAGGTTGACCAGTGGTGATCGGTGCGGTAGTAGATGTACTCGTCGGCGTGCATTTTCATAGTCGGGATAACGTTTATCGTCTGAATATTGCTCAGGTTCTCGCGGCAGTAGTCGAGCAGAGCGCTCTGACTGCCGATAGGTGCGCCCGTCGGGAACAGATCGGAATATACGCCCTGCGAAGTGGGTGCAAGCAGGAAATACATTGATACATCGGGATTTTTCTTCGCAAACGCGTTCATAGCTTTGAGGTTCTTGCCGACAAACTCCTCGTTAAAGCCGCTCCATATCTCGATCATACGATCGTCTTTAGTAAATACGCCGTTGATGTCGGTCTTGCCGGCGGTGCGCTCCGACGCGTTTCGCAGCTTTATCCACTCCTCGCGCCCGAAAAATCTGTCCGCGAACCATTTCTCGATGCCGGTCATCAGCTTCTCATTGCGGAAGTTTTCGAACGATACCGTCGGGAACACCGTCAGCAGCCTGTTCTCGTTCTCGGAGAACGGAGCCGGATCGGACGGAAGGTTTATGAAGGTCAGCACCGGAAGTGCGATCAGCATTGCCGCGAACAGCGCCACCGTTATTATTTTGTATGCTTTTGTTTTCTTTTTCATTTTATCTCCAGCCGTCAGAAATTAAAGTACAGGAACGGATTGTATGTCGCGTCAACGAGATACGCCGTGCAGAGCACGAATATGCCCGTGGTGCAGACCGGAACAAGCCCGTGGACTACCGCCGGGAATTTGCCCTCTGCGCGCTGAACTATTATCTTCCACGCGTCGGTTGCACCGAATATTCCGAGCACGAGCACGATGCCGTAGTTCACCAGCAGGTACACCGTCGTGTTGTCAAACAGCACGCCGGACGAGCCGAACATCGCCGCGAAATACTCTCCGGCAGCCGCAATGTTTGGTGAAGCGAACAGCACCCAGCCGAACATAACGAGCAGCATCGTATAAAGCCAGCATATCCAGTCGGGGAGCTTGTCCAGCACCTTTCCGAGGAACAGGCGCTCGGCAATTATGAATACGCCGTAGAGCACGCCCCACAGAATGAATGTCCAGTCCGCGCCGTGCCAGATACCGGTGAGCAGCCATACAACGGCGAGGTTGAAAACCGTGCGTCCCATGCCCTTTCGGTTGCCGCCGAGCGGGATATATACATAGCTTCTGAACCACGCGCCGAGCGTCATGTGCCAGCGCCGCCAGAACTCGCTTATGCTCTTTGAGAGGTACGGGTAGTTGAAGTTTTCGGGGAATGTGAAGCCCATCATCTTTCCGAGTCCGATAGCCATATCGGAATAGCCGGAAAAGTCGAAGTATATCTGTAAGGTGTAGGCTATGATACCCGTCCACGCGGTCAGCGCGGAAACGGGAGCGCCCGCCTGCACGTCCGCAAGCACCGTGTCCCAGAGCGCACCGACGCTGTTCGCGATGAGCACCTTCTTGCCCATACCGGTTATGAAGCGTTTAACGCCCTCGTAGATCTTGTCAATGTTGATCGTGCGGTCATTAAGCTCCTTCGAGATATCGGAATAACGCACGATAGGACCGGCGACGAGCTGTGAAAACAGGGTAACGAACGCGGCGAAGTTTATCGGGTTCTTCTGTACCTCGATCTCTCCGCGGTACATATCTATGGTGTACGACATCGACTGGAACGTAAAG
This sequence comes from Ruminiclostridium sp., assembly GCA_017395555.1. Taxonomy (GTDB): domain Bacteria; phylum Bacillota; class Clostridia; order Oscillospirales; family Ruminococcaceae; genus Ruminiclostridium_E. Next base: position 6,219 of record JAFPUE010000002.1, read on the forward strand.
AAGCTGATGCCTATCGGCAGGATATTCACCGGCAGGAAGTCAAGACCGAGGAAGTACGTCTTCTCTATGTCTATCAGCGTCTGTCCGGCAATCGCGTTGACATTGTCCGCGAAAAATCCGCTGTATTTGAAGATAAACAGCAGAGAGAGGTTCATAACGAGGGACACGATAAGGCATATCCGCCGTATGACCTTATTTGCGCCGAATTTCCATATCACAAGACCGGCAAAATAATCTATCAGCGTGGAAATTATCATCACCACGACATAGACCGGCTCGCCCCATGTATAGAACACGAGGCCGCTGAGCAGTATGACCGTGTTTTTCAGACATTTCGGTGCCAGATAGTACAGCGTGAGTGTTCCCGTCAGAAACAGGAAAATAAATACGAGACTTGAAAATACCATAATTCCTCTTTTATTTTTAATTATGCGGCACATCGTTCTGCCGCCTTTTAAAACCTGAAACGAATATAACTATTATATTACATTATAGGATTTTTGTCAATAATTAAAAAAATAGTGAAAAAGGTATTTACAAATCGGCGGAACTGTGTTATAATAAATGCACTGTCGTATCTTTGCGGCAGGAATGCACACGTCACGGCTCTGCGGTGTAAGCTCCTGTGGAGAAAATACCTGCCCTCTGCTGTGCCGATGCGCGATAATAAAATGATAAAGGGGTGTAATAAGTCATGATGCTCAAGGAAGAAAAGACAGCTATCATCGAGGCTAACCGTCTCAGCGAAAACGACACCGGTTCTCCCGAAGTACAGATAGCTATCCTCACAAAGAGAATTGCCGATCTTACCGAACATCTGAAGAACCACAAGCAGGATCACCATTCCAGACGCGGACTCTTCAAGATGGTAGGTAGAAGACGTAACCTTCTCAACTACCTTCAGAAGAAGGACATCGAGCGTTACCGTGCTGTCATAGCAAAACTCGGTATTCGTAAGTAAGAACCATGCGTATGGGCGGGGCATTTATGCTCTGCCCGTTTGCAAATCACAGGAACTAAGAGCGTACAGTATAGCATTAAAATTGAGCACAGAGACCGCTCCGTGCTGAATTTTATTGCTAAATCTGTACCTCTGAAAATATTATGAAAAAGGAGAATTACAGATGTTTGAAAATTACAAGACGTTCAAAACCACCTTTGCGGGCAGAGAGCTTATGGTTGAAACGGGAAAAGTCTGCGGACTCGCGAACGGCTCCTGCTGGATACATTACGGCGAGACAGTCGTAATGGTAAACGTTGCGGCAAGCCCCAAGCCCAGAGAGGGTGTTGACTTCTTCCCGCTTTCCGTTGACTACGAGGAGAAGCTCTACGCGGTTGGAAAGATCCCCGGCGGCTACCTCAAGAGAGAGGGCAGACCCAGCGAGAAGGCGATACTCACCTCCCGTGTTGTTGACCGCCCCATGCGTCCGCTCTTCCCCAAGGATATGAGAAACGACGTTGCGATCACTATGACGGTGCTCGCGGTTGATCCCGATACACAGCCCGAGATACTTTCCATGATCGGCGCTTCGATCGCGGTATCTATTTCCGATATCCCGTGGAACGGTCCGATAGGCGGTATCTCCGTAGGTCTCGTTGACGGCGAGATCGTGCTCATGCCCGACGCGGATCAGAGAGCAAAGTCCGATCTCCAGCTTACCGTTGCTTCCAGCGAGAAGAAGGTAGTTATGATCGAAGCCGGCGCTAACGAAGTTGACGACGACACAATGCTCAAGGCTATAATGGCGGGTCACGAGGAGATCAACAAGTCCCTTATCCCGTTCATCAAGGATATCCAGGCACAGATCGGCAAGCCGAAGTTCAGCTTCCCGTCCATGGAGATAGACCACGACTTCCTCGACAAGCTGCTCGAAGAGTACGGCGAAAAGGTCAAGTTTGCGCTCGACACAGACGACAAGAACATCCGCGAAGCACGTCTCCAGCCGATCAAGGATGCTATCCACGAGGAATTTGATCCCGTATATCCCGATCAGGCTTCCATGATTGACGAGGCTATATACAAGCTCCAGAAGGTTATCGTTCGCCGCTGGCTGCTCGACGAGCAGAAGCGTGTTGATGGCAGAAAGATGGATCAGATGCGTCCGCTCGCTGCCGAAGTAAACCTGCTCCCGCGTGTTCACGGTTCCGGACTTTTCACAAGAGGTCAGACACAGGTTCTCACTGTTGCTACACTCGGTCCGGTAAGCGATTCGCAGAGGCTTGAAGGTCTCGACGACGAGGATACCAAGAGATATATGCACCACTACAACTTCCCCGCTTACTCCGTAGGCGAGACGAAGGCAAGCAGAGGTCCCGGCAGACGTGAGATCGGTCACGGCGCACTCGCGCAGAGAGCTCTCGAACCTGTTCTCCCGAGCGTTGACGAGTTCCCTTACGCTATCAGACTTGTATCCGAGGTACTCTCCTCCAACGGTTCCACATCGCAGGCCTCTATCTGCGGCTCTACTCTTGCGCTTATGGACGCGGGTGTTCCGATCAAGTCGCCTGTTGCCGGTATCTCATGCGGACTTATCACCGAGGGTGACCGCTGGATGACAATGGTAGATATCCAGGGTCTCGAAGACTTCTACGGCGATATGGACTTCAAGGTAGGCGGTACTCACAAGGGTATCACAGCTATCCAGATGGATCTTAAGATCGACGGACTTACTCCCGAGATCATCAAGGACGCTTTCGCAAAGACACACAAGGCTCGTGACTATATACTCGACGAGATAATCCTCAAGGCAATCCCGGCTCCGAGAGCGACTGTAAACAAGTACGCTCCCAAGATGATGGGAATGAAGGTGCCGGTAGATAAGATCAGAGAAGTTATCGGTACGGGCGGAAAGGTCATCCAGAAGCTCTGCGCCGACTTCGATGTCAAGGTGGATATCGACGACGACGGCAACGTATTCATCTGCGGCAGCGACCTCGACAAGGCAAACGCGTGCATGGATACCATAAAGTCAATAGTTACCGATCCCGAGATCGGCGCTATCTACAAGGGCAAGGTTGTCCGCGTCAAGGAATTCGGCGCATTCGTAGAGTTCGCTCCCGGCAAGGAGGGCATGGTCCATATCTCCGAGCTCGAGAACAGACGTGTTGAGAAGGTAGAGGACGTTTGCAACGTAGGCGATCAGATCATCGTTAAGATCATCAAGATCGACGCTCAGGGCAAGATCGGTCTTTCCAGAAAAGCAGCCCTCGCAGACATCGAGGCTGCAAAGAACAAGCAGAATCAGTAAGATTTAAGCTGCGCTGTCGCGCTGTGTCCTACGCGGACGGCGCCAGCCTACGCGGCTGGACCGCGGCGGGGAACGCCCCGCGGCGAATGAGATGTGAAGCTCTGCAAACAGATCAATAATTACGGCAGTATCGGCAGAAATGCCCGTTCTGCCGTTTTTGTTTTCGGCACCAAAAGTCTCCGAAAAAACTATTGATAAAAATTGCAGTTTATGGTATAATATGTATATAATATTTCATTGCAGGAGGTAACCCATGGAGAAGAAGGTAAAAGCTCCCGTTGACAGCGTCCCCGCGCTCGAAGCAGAGCTCAAGCTCATCAGAGAAGCGCAGAAGAAGTACTCGGTCTTCACACAGGAACAGGTGGATAAGATCTTCCTCGCGGCAGCTTCCGCCGCAAACAAGGCTCGCGTCCCGCTTGCCAGAATGGCGGTGGAGGAGACCGGCATGGGCGTAGTCGAGGATAAGGTCATCAAGAATAACTACGCCGCCGAATACATCTACAACGCATATAAGAACACCAAGACTTGCGGCGTTATCGAGGAGGATACCTCGTACGGCATACAGAAAATAGCCGAGCCGATAGGTGTCATCGCGGCGGTAATACCTACCACGAACCCTACCTCCACCGCGATATTCAAGGCTCTTATCGCGCTGAAGACCCGCAACGGCATCATTTTCAGCCCCCACCCCAGAGCAAAGAAGTCAACGATCGAGGCAGCGAGAATAGTCAGAGACGCTGCGATTAAAGCGGGCGCTCCCGAGAACATCATCTCGTGGATAGATGCGCCGAGCCTCGACATGACCACGCTTGTAATGAAGGAAGCTGACATAATCCTCGCTACCGGCGGCCCCGGAATGGTGAAGGCGGCGTATTCGAGCGGAAAGCCCGCTCTCGGCGTAGGCGCGGGAAATACACCGGCTATCATCGACAAGTCTGCGGATATCGTCCTCGCCGTAAACTCTATCATACACTCAAAAACTTTTGACAACGGTATGATCTGCGCTTCGGAGCAGTCCGTTATCGTGCTTGACGAGATCTACGACAAGGTAAAAGCGGAATTCGCCGCGAGAGGCTGCTACTTCCTGTCTCCGTCCGAAACGGACAAGGTTCGCCATACTATAATTATCAACGGCGCGCTCAACGCGAAGATCGTCGGTCAGAAGGCGCATACTATTGCCGCGCTTGCCGGAGTTGACGTTCCGGAGGGTACAAAGATACTGATAGGCGAGGTTAAGAGCGTCAATATCAGTGAGGAATTTGCGCACGAGAAGCTCTCTCCGGTGCTTGCGATGTATCACGCAAAGGATATACACGATGCTTTCGACAAGGCGGAGCATCTTATCGCGGACGGCGGTTACGGACATACATCCTCGATATATATAAACGAGCAGACGGAAAAGGAGCTCCTTGCGGAATTCACCGCAAGAATGAAGACCGGACGTATTCTTATAAACACTCCTTCTTCACACGGAGGAATAGGCGATCTCTACAACTTCAAAATGACGCCCTCGCTCACGCTCGGCTGCGGCTCATGGGGCGGAAACAGCGTCAGCGAGAATGTGGGAGTAAAGCATCTGCTTAACATCAAGACCGTTGCGGCAAGGAGAGAGAATATGCTTTGGTTCAGAGCACCGG
>JAFPUE010000015.1 GCA_017395555.1 Ruminiclostridium sp.
CTTTGAAAAGAGAAAATGAGATAGCTGCGTCGGATACAAGGAAAGCCGACGAAGCCGGGCTGGCGCCCGGTTAGGAGGTTTGACGCAGTAGACGGCGTGGATAGCTCTTTTTCTCTCAAATTGGGTTTTTAGAGGTTCCCTTTATATATCTGTAAAGAACGGGGTCAAAAGTATGATAACCATAAATACCGGGCAGACAAACCTTATCATTATCCGGTACACTCCGCGCGCCGAGAACTTCTTCTCGCCGTGAAGGACTTCCTCCTCGACATACTTTGTTTTTACCACATATCCGACAAGTATGCAGGTGAGTAACGCGAGTATCGGCATCATCACCGAGTTCGTTATAAAATCGAAGAAATCAAGGAACTGCATACCGAACAGCGTTACATCTGACCAGTCACTGTAACCGAGCACCGACAGCATACCGAGCGCCAGCGTTATTATGACAACAATGATACAGCTCTTTACTCTGCTGAGTCTGAACTTGTCCATTATCGCGAAAACCACCGTCTCCATAAGAGAGATCGACGATGTCAGCGCCGCAAGTGACACAAGCACGAAGAACGCCGCACCGATAAAATTCCCCGCCGGCATTGACTCAAACACCTTCGGGAGCGTTATGAACATAAGCCCGGGACCCGCATTGAGCGAACCGTGATCACCTCCGGAAAACGCAAACACGGACGGGACGATGATAAGTCCGGCAAGCAGCACAACTCCCGTATCGAATATCTCGATCTGCCTTACCGAGCTTTCGAGCGAATCCTCCTTGCGCATATACGAGCCGTAAGTCACAAGTATGCCCATTGATATCGACATCGAATAGAACAGCTGGCTCGAAGCGGCGGCAATGGTTTTGAACAGCTTTTCCGCCGTGAAGTCGTCAAAATTCGGCAGAAGATAGTAAGCAACGCCGTCAAGTGCGCCGTCAAGCGTCGTCGTATATATGCTTATTCCGAGGATAAGCAGTACAAGCGCCGGCATAAGCACCTTGCTTATCTTCTCTATGCCCTTCTGAACGCCGAGCAGTATGACGACGACATTAAGCAGCATATATATCACAAAGAAGATCGTCGGTGAAGCGCTGTGGGAAATATAATCAAGGAAAAACGGCGTTTCGCTTCCCGCCTCCGTTATCACATTTTCCGCTGCCGCACCGCCGCTTCCGGTGAAGAACATTGTCGTATATTTAAGCACCCAGCCGCCTATAACGCAGTAATACGACAGGACGAGACCGGGTATTATTGCGGCTCCCCAGCCGAGAAACGCGAATTTGCTGTTCACTTCGCGGTACGCTCCGAGAACGCCCTTGCCGGTACGCCTTCCAATTGCCATCTCGGTCAGCATGAGTGTAAAGCCGAATGTTACCGCAAGTATTATATATACAAGCAGGAAAAAACCGCCGCCGTACTTCGCAGCAAGATACGGAAATCTCCAGATATTCCCGAGTCCCACCGCCGAGCCTGCCGCCGCGAGTATAAAGCCGAGCCTGCTTCCGAATTTTACGCCCTTTTCCGTTGTTGTAGTTTCTTTCATGCTCACACTCTCAAACTGTTACTTGTTGTAAAAACGCGAATAAAGCGGCGAACCCTGCATTCCCGACACACGGTATCTCATTATACGCTTGTTTATGCTGTTCGCCTTTTCGTCGGAAATATCGCTGCCGAGCTCGCTCATCAGCTCTTCATTTATCTGGTTGATGTTCGAACTCATCGTGACTACCATTCCGGCAAGGCTTTTCATTATATCCACCGCATTGTAAGGGTCATCCTTTACAAAATCGGCAAAATCATCCTTTTTTATACCAAGCGCCATAACATCGGAAAAAGCGACGCAGGTAAACGGGCTCGGAAGTCCGGTAAGAAGCCCTATCTGCCCGACACAGCGTCCCTCCGCAAGCACACCGATCAGATATTCGTTGTCCTTGCCGTAATTGAAGTACATAGCGGCCTGTCCGGAGACGAGCTTGAACATCTCTGTATTGACCTCACCCTCGCGGATAAGCACTTCATCTTCGCTGAAAAGCCTGATATCTGTCTTGTCCATAAAGCACACCCCCGTTAAGTTATTATTATATACTAACTTTCGGGAAATGTCAACTGTATGAGGCGATGTTGCATTAATCCGGATATGTAAAAATCCCGCCGGAAGCGCCGATAAACAGCTCCCGACGGGACTAATCACCGAATGGATCACAGAAACACGCCTATTATTATCATTGCCAGACAGAACAGCCCTGTGCAGAGCCCCGTTTCGATATCCCACATGGTGAGACGCTTGGTGACCTGACGGTTCACCTTTTCCGGCAGTACAACCTTGTCGGCGCGTTTCTTTTCGTTCATATTTATATTGTTTTCCATATCCGTTCCTCCGTTTCCGGAGCGGGCAAACCAACGCTCCGCCTACATAAACAGCATGGAAGCCCAGTCCCGCAGGAAAAACGGCAGATCCGGAAATCTTCCGTCGATCAGACCCGTTATCTTCTCCGCCGTTACCGTAGAGACCTCCTGAAGACTTTGCAGGACAATGGTATCGTCTCCGTTCACTATGAATCCTACGGATATCGGAGCTATGGCAACTCCGCCGACGGAAATGTGCGAAGCGACGGCACAGCCGCCTACCGACACCACTCCGAGCGCGAGACCGCCGAGCGTCATAACGCCGAGCGCAATTCCGGCTATGCTTATAATGCCAGCCGCGACGCAGCCTACCGCGCAGAACGCAAGCGACAGCACGCCTATTGCGAACAGACCGAGCGAGAGTATGCCGATCGAGATAATGCCCTTGGCAAGAATACCGATAGACAGCACTCCGGTACTGATATTGCCTATCGCGACAACTCCCCTTGCCCGGTAATCGCCGAACCCGTAATTCACATGTATGAGCGGAAGACCCCGCACCGTTATCCTGCTCTTATATTCGCAGTGGAACTGCGAATGGGCGTTTCCGTGCGCTTCCTCCGGAACAGCGGCTTCTTCCTCCTGACGAACCTCCGTCGTATCCGGCAACTCCGGCTCTTCCTTCTTTCCGGCTATCATATCGTCGATCTTAACGCCGAAATAATCACTTATTGTGATAAGGTTGAGCATATCCGGGTACGCGGTGTCGTTTTCCCACTTGGATATGGTCTGCCGCGAAACTCCGAGCTTTTCTCCGAGCTCCTCCTGCGACAGTCCGTTCTGCTTTCTGAGCCTTTGCAGCTCACTGCCAAACTCCATTTTCCCGTCCTCCGAATCAGAGCAGCATTGTGACCCAATCCACGAAGGGCTGCCAGATATCGGGATATTTCTCGCGGATAAGCGTTTCAAACTCGGCTTTCTGTCCGCTGATGATATGACCGATATCAATGAACGAGACCGAGACCTCGGCATTTGTTATGATGCCCATTGCTACGGGTGCCGCCGCAAATCCGCCGAACGCGGTCTGTGCGCCGAGGGCTATTCCGCCCACCGAAGCCACTCCCGCGGCAAATCCGCCGAGAGCGAATACTCCGAACGCCACTCCGCCGACTGAAATTATACCCACCGAGATCCCGGCGCAGGAAATAAATCCCGCCGCTGCGCAGGCGAGCGCGATAATGCCGAGGGACACGAGTCCGAGCGCGAAGCCTCCCACAGCGACAAGTCCTATCGCAAATACTCCGATACTGACATTGCCGATCGCGAGAAATCCCTTCGCCGTCTTCGCGCCTATTCCGACACTCACACTCACAAGCGGGAGCTTACCGATATGCGCACGGGAATCGTATTCAAATTTCAGCCGTCCGATCTTTTCCTTTGTTATGGTCACTTTTTTGCCTCCGTTTACGTCAGAGCATGAAGCCTGTTCCGTTGTCGATATGGTAGCACGGATATGGATTTTTTTCAATAAACCTTGCTTTACTTTTATGTAAACAACTGTTTACATCGCGTAGCAATGCGGGTTTGCGCCGCCTTCCATTATATCAGATATCCCCCCGGAAGTCAAGAAGTAAACAATTAAGAATTATGAATTATTATTTGATTTGACAGCTCGCGGCAGATATGTTATAATCAAGGCAGACAAAATCACGAAAGGCAGGCGATCTTATGGATCCGAGAAGCGTTCTTTTTTCTCACCCGGACCCCTATGACATTAAGGGGACGGACAAGGTATTTGTACGCGCAATGAGGGAATGCTGCATATATCATTACAAGCACTGCGGCGTTTACAGGGATATCCTCGACGCGGAGGGCTTCGATCCTTATGGTATAAAGACCCCGTCGGATATCGCAAGGCTCCCGTTCCTGCCTACCGTGTTCTTAAAGAGACACAGGATATATTCAATGCCGCAGTACCGTATGCCGATAAAGGCTACCTCGTCCGGTACCGGCGGTGTGTACAGCCGGATAGGCTTCGATACACAGGGGCTTCTGTGCGGACTGCAAATGGTGCTGAAAGTGTTCGGTATGCGCGGGATAGTCTCACCGCAGCCGTGCAATTATGTGATACTCGGCTACAAGCCCCATAAGGGCAACCACACCGCAATCGCCAAGACCGCCTACGGCTACACCTTGCTGACACCCGCTGTCAGCCGTACATTCGCGCTCAGATTCACGGACGGGGAATACAAGCCCGATCTCGAAGGCGTGGCAAGGGCAGTTGTGCGCAACTCCCGCTCCCCCTTCCCTACTCGCTTCATAGGCTTTCCGGCATACACATGGTTCATGCTGCGGCTCATGGACGAAAAGGGCATGAACGTGAAGCTGCCGAAGGGCTCGAAGATAATGCTCGGCGGCGGCTGGAAGCAGTTTTACAAGGAGCAGGTTGATAAGACCGAGATGTACGCACTCGCGAAAAAGGTGCTGGACATCGACGAGGAGAACATCATCGAGAGCTACGGTGCCGCAGAGCACCCTATACTGTACTGCGACTGTAAGAATCATCATTTCCATATCCCCGTTTACAGCCGCGTAATAATACGCGACGTGAATACGCTTAAACCGCTGCGGTACGGGCAGCCGGGTCTTGTGAACCTGATAACGCCCATGGTGTACGGAACGCCGATACAGAGCATCGTCACCGACGATCTCGGGGTAATTCACCGGGCGGAGGAATGCGGCTGCGGTATAAACTCGCCGTATCTTGAAATAATCGGACGCGCCGGCTTTACCGACGTAAAGACCTGTGCCGCGGGTGCGGAGGAGATACTGAAAAATGCGGGAGGTGACGTGAAGTGATACTGTACGGCGGAAAGCTATACCCCACGGAGAAGCAGAGCGAGCTGCTCGAAAGGCTCGAAATGCGAATAAATCACACCCTCATTTACGGCAGACTTGAACGCGAGACGGTGCTATCCGCGCTGGACAGCCTTGCGGAACGGATAGCTATCGGAGAGTTCGACACGCTGATCGCAGCAGTCGCTCCCGACGATGTGTGGAAATACAAGCAGGCGGCAGTAACCGCGATGAAGCGCGAAAATCTTGAGCTGCGGCTTTCAGTGGAGCTGCCGGACAGCATCATAGCGGGTAGAACCGGCTGCCTGATACATTCCGTGCGTCCGTTGGGAACGCTGTTTCATATCGCGGCGGGAAACGCGGAGGGACTGCCGGCGATGAGCGTACTCGAAGGGCTCGTGACCGGGAATGTGAACATATTGAAGCTGCCGTCTGCGGACAGCGGACTTACTATAAGGATACTAACCGAGCTTATCAAGGCGGCACCGGAGCTCGCGGAATACCTCTATGTTTTCGACACGCCCTCTTCCGATATCGAAGCAATGCGGAAAATGGCGGATATGGCGGACGGGATAGTCGTATGGGGCGGCGAGACGGCGATAAGAGCCGTGAGAAATCTCGCTCCAGCGGGCGTAAAGCTGATAGAGTGGGGACACCGCCTCGGTTTTGCCTATATTTCCGGGTACACGGACGAGAAGGCGGAGCTTTCCGCTCTCGCAAAGCATATCGCCGAAACGGGACAGCTCCTGTGCAGCTCATGCCAGACAATATACATTGACACATACGACACGGGAGCGCTCGACGTGTTCGCGGCGAAGTTCCTGCCTTTGCTCGAAAGAGCCGCGGAGACATATCTGCACACGGATATCGGAGCGGCGGCGCAGTTGTCCGTGAAGCGGTACTGCGGGCGGCTTGAAGCGTCCGCGGGATTGTCGCCGCGCAAAGGCCGTTTAACCTTCTACGGCAGCAACTGCTCGCTCACGGTATGCCGCGACAGCACGCCGGAGCTCTCGGATATGTACGCGAACGTGCTCGTGAAGCGGCTCCCGGCAAAGCATATACTCCCCATTCTGCGGCGAAAAAAGGGCGAATTGCAGACAGCCGGACTTATTTGCTCGCCCGAAAAAAGGGACGAGCTGACGGAAATGCTGCTGCGCTCGGGCGTGAACCGCGTTATGACTGCCGGAGATATGTCCGCGTCATTCACGGGAGAGGCGCATGACGGCGAATACCCGCTTCGCAGATACATACGAAATACAGATACAGAAATTCTGTAAATGTCACAAGAATGATATGCGAGATTTAGTTAAAATGTATATTGACTAACCTTGAGGGCTTTTATATAATAATATTGTGTGTAGGTATTGTCCTGCACTATGTATGAACGTACATATAATTAAGGAGGTCAACTCAGATGAAATTAAACAAAATAGTATCCGGTATTGCAGTCGCTGCGGTTGCGGCATCCGCTCTCGCAGTTTCTTCCGGCGCACAGCTCGTGGTTTCCAGTGCAACAAATCCCGGCTTCAGCAGCACAGGCGGTATGTGGATGCAGCAGATCTATGTTCCCGGACAGGGTATCGACTTCGGTATCGATCCCCGTGAAATGGGCAAGGTAGTATTCACGATCACTCCCGACAGCCCCGACGATTTCGAGGGCGGCACAGGCGGAAGCGTTGTTATTTCCAGCGGTCCGCAGAACGGTGCTCCGGCAGACCACAACTGGCCCGGTAAGAACTACTGGGGCGTTCTGGACGAGGACAAGGAGATCTTCGGCCGTGATCCCGAAAACGATACAAATCCGATACATACAGAGATCGCAGGCGATTATATCTACACTCTGACAGTAGATGTTGACGACACCTGCAATGTACAGCAGGAAAGCTATGACGCAGAGGACTGCTACGTTCAGATCGCGTTCCAGGAATGGGGCAACGAGATCTTTACCGACATAAAGGTACTTGAGCTCGATATCTACGACAAGTCCGGTGCTCTTATGTGCTCGTTCGACGGCGACGGAAACTTCACAGCAGGCACAGTCTCCGCTCCCGCGGCAGCACCTGCAGCAGTTGAAGAGACCGCTGCTCCCGCTGCAGCAGAAGAAACAGCTGCTCCCGCTCCCGCAGCAGGTGATGTTGCAGCAGCTACTGACTCAACAAAGGGCTCTCCGAACACAGGTATCGAAGATGTTGCGGTTGCGGCAGGTCTTGCTATCGTAGCAGGCGGCGCTATCGTTGCAGCAAAGAAGAGAAAGTAAGCTATAAAAACCAAAAGGACACCATAACCGGTGTCCTTTTTCTTTTGTCTGAAACAACAGGCGGGGTTGTCCCGCCTGCTCTGAAATCATAAATTTATTAAAACTTCTTTTTAACGGTTATCTCGACTTTGCTTCCGATAATGCCGACGGTAACATCGTCCGCGAGCTTTGCAATAAGTGATTTTTCAAGCTCATCCCAAGCCTCGGTGTCTTCCTTCGCCTCGTCCTTGTACCGGGAAAGTGACCACATAGTCGAATAGCCCGCCGGGTATTCAAACGCGCCCATATCGTAGAAGGCATACGGGGTATCGGTGTAGATCATGCCTGTTGTGGCGGCGGACTGCGCATAGTTAGCGAGCATTATCTCCGCTGCGATCCTTATCTTGTTCATTATGCCCTTTGCCGCTGCGTTCTCGCCCGTAGTCGAAACGGAAAGTATGCGGTCTCTTTCGGGTGTGGGCAGCACATCGTCTATCTCTACTGCGGCATGAAGCTCATATTCATTACCCTTGTTCTCGATCCAGAATTTTCCGGAACCGTAGCACAGCAGGTTCGGCAGCATACCAAGAAGCTCCTCGGCAAGCAGATCGAGCCTGAGCTCCTGCTTATGGGTAAGTCCGTTGTAACCCGCTACCTTGCGTACTTCCTCATTGGCTTTGATAACGGAAACTCCGCCTTTTTCAAATACGTAAACATCACTTTTCATATTATGAATTATCCCTTTCGCAGCATTTAAAATCCGGCTGTGTTACTCTTTGGTGTTGAGACAGCTTCAGATTTCTTTTATTATAGCATAAATTCTGTAATTTATCAAGTTATTTTCCATAATTTATGCAAAAAAGCGGCAATGCCCCGATTTATGGCGCATTGCCGCTGTTATTATGCTGTTATGCCTTGAAGAGCTCGGATACCGCGTCCTCGTTCAGCTTTGAGCCGATAACGCAGAGTCTGCCGATAGTTCCGGCGCTGCCCGTGCGAACATCCGGGATCCCCGGTACATAGTCGAAGTGTATCCAGTTTCCGTCCGCTCCGGCAACAATTCCCTTCGCTCTGAGCACCGTTCCGAACTTCTCCTCATCGGAGAGCGCTTCGAGGCAGGCTGTTATCTCCTCTGCCGTATAGGTTCTTGCCGTTTCCCTACCCCAGCTCGTGAATACATCGTCAGCGTGGTGGTGGTGATGATGTTCATGCTCGTGCTCGTCGTCATCGTCGTGATCATGGTGGTGATGATGCTCGTGCTCGTGCTCGTCGTCATCGTCGTGATCATGGTGGTGATGATGCTCGTGCTCGTCGTCATCGTCGTGGTCATGGTGGTGATGATGCTCGTGCTCGTCGTCATCGTCGTGATCATGGTGGTGATGATGCTCGTGCTCGTGCTCGTGCTCGTCGTCATCATCATGGTGATGATGGTGGTGATCGTGCTTTGCGGCTTCCTCAAGAAGCGCCTGCAGCTCATCATCTATGGTATTCTTCTGCGTCATAGCGTCGGTTATCTGCACGCCAGTAAGCTGATCCCACTCCGTCGTTACGATAGTAGCCTTCGGGTTCTTTTCGCGCAGGCTCTTTACGCACTCATCGAGCTTTTCCTGCGAAAGACCCGTCGTGTGGCTCAGAATAAGGCAGCTCGCGTAGGTTATCTGGTTGTCGAAGAATTCGCCGAAGTTCTTCATATACATCTTGTACTTCTTCGCGTCAACAACCGTAGTAAAGCCGTCGAGCTCAACATCGTGCATATCTATGTTCTGCACCGCTCTGATAACGTCGCTGAGCTTGCCGACACCGGAGGGTTCGATAAGCACGCGATCGGGCCGGTACTGACCGATAACCTTTTCGAGCGCGGTCTTGAAATCGCCGACAAGGCTGCAGCAGATACAGCCGGAGTTCATTTCGGTTATCTCAACGCCGGAATCCTGCAAAAATCCGCCGTCAATGCCGATCTGTCCGAATTCGTTCTCGATAAGCATGAGCTTTTCGCCCTTGTAGCCTTCGGCTATCAGCTTCTTTATGAGAGTTGTTTTTCCCGCTCCGAGAAATCCCGAAAAAATTGTGATCTTTGTCATTTTACTTTCTCCTGTCTTTTATTATTTTTAGTTATGCCGGTATTATTATAATATTCACCGGCTTCGGCGCTATATCATAGAGACTACCTTTTCGGCAGGGGGCTCGGCATCTTTCAGCTCGTATATCTCCATTACCGGATAGTCGATATTGTACGCGTTGTCGTGCTGTACCTTTATGCCCGCTGTTATCGTGACCCAGTGCTCCGGACGGGGCTTGAAATCCTTGTTGTATGTCGCCGCTATCCACGCAAACTGTATGTCCTCAGCGCAGCAGTTCATGATATATCTTCCAACAGCGAACGTGCCTTTCGGGAACCGCGGCTGCTTGGTTATCATCATCTTTACGGTGACTGTTCTGCCGTTGTAATTCTTCGTGTTCTCCATTATATCCGAGAACCACAGACCGTAATGCTCGTCGGAAATGACGATGTTCGCGGCGTTCATATCAAACGGCATGGGATCGACGATATCATCAAGCTTCATTTCGCCGTTATCGGCTTCGTAGTATATCGTCACCCGCCTGTTCACAGTACGCACGGCTTTGTGCAGGTCTTCGATCTTCGCATTTCCCTCATACCTGTTGAACACAACAAGATCGGTGAAGTTGATCTTCTCGATAACAAGCGGACGGAAGCTCGTGTTGTACTGCATAAACGTTGACGCGTCCACCACGAACACAACCTGAAAGATATTCCAGTCCTCCGGCATATTCATAACCAGATCGCCGAGACTCCACATTCCGTTGTACTCAATAACTACGCAGTCAGCGCCGCTTTCACGGACGAGCTTGTTCAGGTTCTTCTTTGTGAGCTCCGAAACGTCTTCTATGACCTTCATTGTGATCTTCGCGTTTCCGCTCTTTGAAAGATCGTATTCCTCCACGCCCTCCTCGCACACGAGAAGAAGTATGTTGTCACCCGCCGCAAAACGCTCGTCGTCAAGCGTTCGCTGCACGAATGTCGTCTTTCCCGCTTCGAGGAACCCGAGGAACATATATACGGGTATCGTTTTTTCCGCCATTTGCCGCCTCCGTCAATTGTTCTGTTTTTCGGCAGTGCCGCATTTTCCGCACTTTATCAGAACTTCTATATCCCCGTCCGGAATGCCCGCACCGCACCTTGTAAGGTCTTCCTTTATTCTCTTTCCGCTTTCGCCGTCAACATTGTACACGCTTCCGCAGACACGGCACCTCATACTTACAGCGTGATTGTCGTCCTCCGCGAGAGAATAGACATTCTCCCTGCTCTCGACATTCACGTCCTTGCGCACAACCCCGCCTTTTACGAGATCGCGCATTATCCTGTACACCGTGCTCTCGGACGGGACCGCTTCCCCGCGCTCTTTCGCGAGCATCGCAGTGATATCCCTCACCGTAAGCGACTCGCCGCCGTGCGCCCGCAGAAAATCCAGCAGCACGGCTCTCTGCACCGTATTATATACTGCCATAACGTCCTCCGTGATACGCAAAACAAAAATGACAATCATTTTCAAATTCGTATTATAGCACCTTTTATCCGGTTTGTCAAGAGTTATTTTATGTCTTTACAAATCCCCTACGCTGTGCTATAATAGCTTGACGGAAACACGAACGGAGGCGGAGAAAATGACAAAGAAAAAGCTCGCGGTCATATTATCGGCGGCTGTTCTTTTCATTGCCGCGCTTATATTCACACTGACCGCGCTGCTGTCGGTATCCGAAAAGCACATAGCCGAGATAAGCTCCGACGGCGTTGTGATACGCTCGATAGACCTCTCAACAGCACCCGACGAGGTCTTTACGATTGAAAGCGAAAACGGCTCAAACACTGTCACGATAAAGGACGGCGCTATCTCCGTGACCGCGGCGAGCTGCCCCGACAAGATCTGCGTGAACCACGGCGAGCTGCGCTCCGAGTTTCTGCCGATAATATGCCTGCCTAACAGACTTGTGATCGAGCTGAAATAGATGTTTTCTGCCACAGGCGGGCTTTAGTTAAAAGCCTTCTGCTTCGCTTTTGGGGACTCTGTCCCAAGCCCTGCCGGCGGCTCCGTGCCGCAGCAGGAGCCTGCGAGCGTGACCGCCCAAAGTGCGCACGATGCGCGCATTAAAGAAAATTCCGATAAATCTAATGCAGTATTTCAGAGTTTCCTGCTACGGGCAGCTCCCATAGAAACGCAGTGGGGTTGGTAAAGACTTCATTGCTGAAATAGTAGAGAATAGCTAACCGGGTTACTAAACTTGCCCATAGAAGAATGTCGCTACGGATTCGGAGCGGCGCGTCCGCCGCTGGGGTTGGTGAAGATTCCACTAAAATAACTAACCGAGGCGCTGTATCCGTCCATAGAAGAGTGTCGCTACGGATTCGGAGCGGCGCGTCCGCCGCTGGGGTTGGTGAAGATTCCACTAAAATAACTAACCGAGGTGCTGCACCCGTCCATAGAAGAATGTCGCTACGGGTTCGGAGCGGAGCGTCC
>JAFPUE010000016.1 GCA_017395555.1 Ruminiclostridium sp.
CTTCGGCGCGGAAATGCTTTTCGGCGGCGTGACCTTTGAAGTCGAAAAAGGCGACAGGATAGGTCTTGTCGGAGTGAACGGCTGCGGAAAAACAACGCTGTTCAAGGCTATACGCGGCGATATCGAATACGACGGCGGCGAGTTTGTCAAGTCAAAGGATGCCGTCCTCGGATATATGGAGCAGCACGTTATCCGCGAAAGCAGCGTCAGCGTTTACGACGAGGTGTTGTCGGTATTCGCGCCGCTTATGAAGCTCGAAAGCGAGCTCGACGAGATCAACACCGAAGTTGCGGGAGGAACTCCGTCCGCGGAGCAGCTCGAAAAGCAGATGCTTCTGCGCGAGCGCTTTGAAGCGGAGGGCGGACTTACCTACCGAACCCGTGCAATGAGCAGCCTGCTCGGTCTCGGGTTTTCGCTCCCGGAGCAGGAAAAGCCTGTCTCCGTACTCAGCGGAGGCGAAAAGGCAAAGGTGCAGCTCGCGAAGCTCCTGCTATCGGGCGCGAACCTGCTGCTGCTTGACGAGCCGACGAACCACCTTGATATCGCAGCTTCGACATGGCTCGAAAAGTTCCTGCTCGACTACAAGGGCGCATATATCATAATCTCGCATGACCGCTACTTCCTCGATACAGTCACGACGCGCACATTTGAGCTTGAAAACAAGCGGCTTACCGCATACAAGGGCGGGTACAGCGCCTACCGTAAAAAGAAAGAGGAAGACCTTGAGATCGCGTGGCGGCACTACGAAAATCAGCTTGAAGAAATAAACCGCATAAAGGGCATTATCGAGCAGCAGAAGCGTTTCAATCAGGAGCGCAACTACATCACGATAGCGAGCAAGGAAAAACAGATCGAACGGCTCGAAGCCGATCTTGTAAAGCCGCAGACACTCCCGAAGAAGCTGCGGTTCGCGTTCCGCTGCACAGACCCCGTGACGGACGAGATAATGACGGCAAAAAATCTGTCTGTCGGATTTGACGGCGAAAAGCTGTTCGGCGGCGTGGATATCGAGGTCCGCAAGGGCGAGCGCGTGTTCCTGCTCGGTGCAAACGGCAGCGGCAAGACCACGCTGTTCAAAATACTTATGAAGCAGCTCGCGCCCGAGACCGGGAATGTCATCTACGGACCCGCCGTTCACGCGGGATATTACGATCAGCTGATGACAGGACTTTCCGACGAAAAGACGGTCATGGATGAGATATGGGACGCGTACCCGAAGATGTCGCAGACACAGGTGCGCACTGCGCTCGGCAGCTTCCTGTTCGGCGGCGAAGATGTGTTCAAGAAGGTAGGCGTGCTGAGCGGCGGCGAAAAAGCGCGTGTTGCGCTGCTGAAGCTGATGCTCAGCGGCTGCAACTTCCTGCTGCTTGACGAGCCGACGAACCACCTCGACATAAACTCGCGTGAAGCGCTCGAAGACGCGCTTGCGAACTACGGCGGCACGGTGTTTATAATCTCCCATGACCGATATCTGATAAACAAGATAGCCACTCGCCTGTACAAGCTCTCGCCCGACGGCGCGCAGAGCATTAACGGCGGTTATGACGACTATCTTGCCACAACAGAGGGCGTTTCTGTTCTGAACGCGGCAAAAACGGAAAAGCCTGACTCCGACAGCGCAAACAAGCTCGACTACAAGCGGCGCAAGGAGCTGCAAAGCGATATCCGCAAGCTGACGACACGCGTTTCCCGCGCGGAAGCCCGCATAGAAGAGCTTGAATCAGAGATCGCCGATGTCAACAATCAGATGCAGTCCCCCGAAATTTCCGCCGACTACGCCAAAGTAGCGGAGCTTTCGGCAAAGCTGGTGGAACTTCAGACAGAGCTTGACGAACAGACGGAAGAATGGGCGGAAGCCTCGGAGAAACTGGAAGAGATAAGCAGGGAATCATAATATAATGCCAAACCCCGGTCAAGCGGTAGAATGCATCTGCCGTTTGATCGGGGCTTGACATTGGAGAGAAAATTTTATGAAGAACTCAATGGAGTGAGATACGGGCTTGATACATATTATGCTTTTACTGATTACGCACAAAATCTGCTGCCGTGTCAGCCTCTGCTGAACGGATCCAATATAGAAGTGTATCCTTCTCTTTCCTGGCACAGCTTTGATTTCTGCAACCCCGCCCAGTAATCTATCCAAGCTCCGTCATAGTCTGTATTGCATCCCATAATACCTTGTTTATCTGTATTAAAGAACCCGTATTCATTCGAAAAAAGAATCAGCTCATCTGAGGTCGCACTTACTACTTTCAATGCGGCTGCATATCGGTCTACTACTTCTTCTGTGAGCACTTCCCCTGTCACGAGCGTCCTTGCCGATGCGCATACGCTTGTCGTTACTGCTATTGTTGCTGCCGCCATTACTGCTGCGATTATTCTTGTGAACTTTTTCATTTCAGTTATCTCCTTATGTGTTGATTTGTTTTATTCTTAAGTTGTCAGTTATTCGGTTATGCTGTCAAATTTGCTTTTCATAAGACCGGCTGCAAGACCAACCACTGCGCAGAGTAAAAATGCTGTAAGTACCATTTGTGTTTTCTCCTTTAGTCTTTTAGTTTTGTTTAATCATTTGTTTTTTTGTTTTCTGTTTATTTATACGCAGGAATTTCCGATGTGGCAGTGATTTTGAAAATATTTTTCATTGTGCAGATACAAATGACGCACCCCGATAAAACAACCGTAAGCAGAATGTTGTTTCATCGGGGTGCGCCACTTGGAGAGAAAATTTTATGAAGAACTCAATGGAGGGGATCAATCATTTGTTTTTTGCTTTCTGTTTATTTATACGCATGATTTTTAAATGTGGCAGTATTTTTTCAAAAAATTTTGAAAAAATGTGCAGGGTCTTTAAATAAACCCTGCACCTGTACTCCGGAATCTGTCTCCCCATTGATGTGAACCGAATAGTAGAGACAGCTTTTTATTTTTGTCTGCGGCGGTCAATGAGTCGCCGCCTATGCGAAAGCTGTCCATTAAACCTCGCTCGTGCGGCGAATCGACAGCGCGGGCTACCGCGCCGCCGCCTATGCGAAAGCTGTCCATTAAACCTCGCTCGTGCGGCGGATCGACAGCGCGGGCTGCCGCGCATCTCTTACACTGCCTGAGCAGTGTAAAGGCGATAATAGTCGCCGCGCTTGGCGATGAGCTCGTCGTGGGTGCCGGCTTCGGTGATGCCCTTGTCCGAGACGTACATTATCTTATCGCAGTTGCGGACGGTAGAGAGACGGTGCGCGATAATGAACGACGTGCGCCCTTTCATCAGATGATTAAGTCCGTTCTGCAGATTGCGCTCGGTCTTTGCGTCAATGGAAGATGTCGCTTCATCGAGCACAAGTATCTTCGGGTTTGACAATATCGTTCTCGCCAGAGCGATAAGCTGCTTCTGTCCCTGCGAAAGCCCCGCGCCTCGCTCGCTCACCTTTGTTTCGTAACCGTGTTTCAGCGTGTTTATGTACTCGTCGATGCCGACTATCCTGCACGCTTCGTAGGCTTCCTTGTCGGTAGCATCGAGCCGCCCGTACTTCAGATTTTCCATGATAGTGCCGCTGAATATGAAGCTGTCCTGGAGCATTATCCCCATCTGACTGCGCAGAGAGTGCAGCGTAACATCGGATATGTTCGTGTCGTCTATCAGCACCGCACCGGAATCGAGATCGTAAAACCGCGAGATAAGGCTCACTATCGTCGTCTTTCCCGCGCCCGTGGGTCCCACAAGCGCTATGCTCTGCCCCGCTTTTACATCAAAGCTCAGATTTTCAAGCACCGTCGTGCCGTCCTCATAAGAGAACGTAACATCCTTGAAATGCACGTCGCCCTTTATCTCCGGCATCTCCTTCGCGCCAACCTTGTCCTTTATCGTAACCGGTTCGTCAAGCATCTCAAATATTCTTTCGAGATACGCCACCGCGTTTATAAACGTGTTCATAAGATTGGAAA
The DNA here is from genome assembly GCA_017395555.1 of Ruminiclostridium sp. GTDB lineage: Bacteria > Bacillota > Clostridia > Oscillospirales > Ruminococcaceae > Ruminiclostridium_E. The sequence goes on from JAFPUE010000016.1 coordinate 3,940, forward strand.
GGTTCATAAGCGGCTGCCAGAAGCGCCCGGAATAGTCGCCCATTGCAAGTATCGTTCCCAGCGACAGACCCGGCAGGAAAAGCAGTCCGACAAGATATATCGCCGCCCTCGTCGATATCGACACGATATCGGTTGACGGCCACACAAGGTTGGAGTAGCCTACCGCTCTCATCCACGTCTTGCGGTAGCTCTTGGCGAGCTTGTCGTTGATCTCCGCGTTGACCTCCTCGCGCGTGAATACCTGCGATATCTGCACGCCGATTATGCTCTCGTGCAGATACGCCGAAAGGTTTGAGCTCTTGTTCGATGCCGCCTGCCATGCTTTGCGCTGGTGATCCTTTATGAACATTATCATCGCCCCATAGACCGGAAGCCCGCATAAAACGACAAGCGCAAGCTGCCAGTTCACAAAGAACATAAACACCATTATAAACAGCAAATTCATCATTTCAAGCACAAAGTTGATGATACCGTTCGTCATGAGATCGGAAATGCTGTTGACGTAGTTTATCACACGCACAAGTATCTTGCCGTGCGGACGGCTGTCGTAATACTCGAACGGGAGCTCCTGCATATGTCTGAACAGGTCTTTTCTTATATCGTAGATTATATCCTGCCCGACTTTCGTCATCATCTTCGAGCGGCGCTGCGCCAGAAAAACGCTCACCACAATGCTCGCGAGCAATACCCCTGCACAGCCGATAAGCATAGGTATCGTCTCTTCACCCTTCATGCAGTTATCGACAGCGTACTGCACTATCAGCGGCGATAACAGCGATATCACCGCAGCAAGTATGCTGACAAAGAGCGACAGGAATATCCTTTTCTTATACTTTCCCGCATATTTCAGCGCACGTTTTAAGTGCCGTATGTCAAAAGGCGTTTCAAGAGTTTCGTCTATATCGAATTTATTTCTTGCCATTTATATCACCGCCTTACTTCTGCAGCTCATAGACTTCGCGGTAATAACCGTCCCGCTGTATGAGCTCCTCGTGCGTTCCCGTTTCCGCGATCATACCGTCTTTGAGCACAATTATCTTATCCGCTGTCCTTGCCGTGGAAATTCTCTGCGCGACGATTATCTTCGTGCATGGGTAGTCCAGCGTGCCGAGTGCGTCCTGTATGTGCTTTTCCGTTTCGAGATCGACAGCCGATGTGGTGTCGTCAAGTATCAGCACGGACGGCTTTACCGCAAGAGCGCGTGCAAGCGAGATACGCTGCTTCTGACCGCCGGAAAGTCCGACACCGCGCTCACCAATTATTGTATCGTAGCCGTCGGACGTTTTCTCGATAAAGTTGTGCGCGTCGACAGCCTTGGCGTACTTCACGACTTCCTCCTCCGGAAGATCGACATTGCCGAAGCAGATATTTCCCTCTATCGTGTCGGAGTAGAGCAGCACGTCCTGTGTGGCAATGCCTATCGCCCCGCGGAGCTGTTTCAGCTTCATCATTCTTACATCGTGACCGTCAACGAGCACCGCACCCGCCGACACGTCATATATTCTCGGGATAAGGTCTATAAGCGTGGTCTTGCCGCTTCCGGTAGCTCCCATTATCGCGACAGTCTCACCAGCTTCCGCCTTGAAGCTGATATCTTTGAGCACCTCGGTATTGCCATACGAGAACGACACATTCTTAAACTCGACGCTGCCCTTTATCCTGCCCTCGATATCCTCCGCGTCCTCGCGCTCCACGATAAACGGTCTGCCGTAGTAGAGCTCGATGATCTTGTATGCGGAGGCGGTAAATCTCTGGTAGTCATTTACGATATTTCCGAGCGTTCTCATGGGGTTGGAGATCGTCCAGACGAGACCCGCGAACGCAGCGTACTCTCCGAATGTAAGTCTGCCGAGCGAGACGAAGATACCGCCGAACAGCAGACACACAACGCTGAGGCCCTGCGCGGTTATTTCAAGTGCCGGGAAAAATCTCAGCCATGTGAACGCAGCTTTCTGGTTCGCCTCATTGTAGGACTTGTTGCACTCGTCGAACTTTTCTATCTCCGTTTCCTCGCGGGCAAACGCTTTGACGACGCGGTTACCGGAAATATTTTCTTCTGCGCGGGTATTCATTGCGGACAGCTTTTCGCGCAGATCGACATAGAACGGACCGACTTTACGCTTGAAGCCGCGGGTTATCATCATTATAACTGGCGTGAGGGCGAGCATACATACAGCCATTAGCCAGTCGATAGTGAAGAAGTATATCATCGTTGCAGAGAACAGCACGATACATTCGAGCGTCGTCTTTATGATCCACGCTATGGAATGACGCACCATTTCAAGGTCTCCGGTAACGACGGTCATGATATCGCCGGTACGGTGGGTGTCGTAGAATGCTGCATCCTGCTTTTCGATGTTATCAAACAATATCTTTCTTATGCGGTAGATCGTTCCCTGCGACGCGTGCTCGTAGCACATACTCGAACTGTACTGTATAACACACCGCAGGAGCGTAAAGCCGATCATTGCGGCGAGCATCCATAAAAGCCGGTCTGCGCCCTGACGGAGATTTTCGGCTGCCTCCTCACCCACAAGAAACGTATCTATGATATTCTGGGTTATGTACGGGGTTATGATATACATTGACTGACAGAACACGGTAAGGCAGAGACCGAAGCAGTATATTGCCCTGTCTCCTTTCATATTTTTCCACAGCCACCTCAACATAAACATAAATAATCACCTCTGGAAAAATAAATAATGGTCTTTTGAAAACGGATTTGTATTGCAGTAGTCATGTAAACGTTTTACTAAGTTTCATTATAATACCATATATTATTTTAAATTTCAACACTTTTTTAAAATTTTACAAAAACTACATAAAAGAAAAATCCCCATAAGCATTTGTTATCTTATAGGGACAATTATTACATTTACAATTGGAGTCTTCGCCAGCCGCGGACGCGCGGCGGCGTTATGCGCAGCGACATTCTTCTATGGACGGGTATAACGCCCCGGTTAGTTATTCCCTGCCATTTACACAACGGAGTCTTTGCCAGCCGCGGACGCGCGACGGCGTTATGCGCAGCGACATTCTTCTATGGACGGGTATAGCGCCCCGGTTAGTTATTCCCTGCCATTTACACAACGGAGTCTTTGCTAGCCCCACTGCGTTTCTCGCTGCGGCTGCCCATAGATGTACACTCTGAAATACTGCATTTGGTTTATCGGAAGTTTCTTTAATGCGCGCATCGTGCGCGCTTTTGGAAACATCCTTACGGCATCGTGCCGTAGGGGGTTCAGCCACCTTTTCCAAAGGGTGGTCTCCCCGATAGCCGGGGAGGTGATGTTTTCGCTTGCGAAAACGGCAGAGGGGCTGACCGAAAGACCTTGCGGGGGGTTGGGGGTCGCGGCACGAAGCCGCGAGTAGGCTGCCAAAGGCGCGCACGATGCGCGCAAAAAAGCAGCCGAAGCAGCGCCCCCGTCTCAAAGTTCTCTAAAAAAGTCTCTCTCACGATTTTCTCAATGTTCTCATGGAGTTGAGGATCGCGATGACGGCTACGCCGACATCGGCGAAGACGGCGAGCCACATATTGGCTATGCCGAGTGCGCCGAGGACGAGGACTGCAAACTTGACGGCGAGTGCGAATACTATGTTTTCGCGGACTATCCGCATGGTCCTGGACGCTATCTTCATCACCTTCGGTATCTTGCGGAGATCGTCGTCCATTATCACGATATCTGCCGCTTCTATCGCCGCGTCGCTGCCCATACTGCCCATTGCTATACCGATATCGGCTCTCGCGAGAACGGGCGCGTCGTTTATACCATCGCCGACAAACGCGAGCTTTTCATTCTTGCCGCAGTCTTTCAGCAGCTTCTCAACTATGCCTACCTTGTCGGCGGGAAGAAGCTCGGAATAGTGCATATCGAGCCCGAGCTGCGCGGCAACAGCGTCGGCTTCCGCTTTTCGGTCACCCGTAAGCATAACGCACTTCTTCGCACCTGCCGCTTTGAGCTCCTTTATAGCTTCAGCGGAGCCCTCTTTTATGCTGTCCGAAATTACTATCGCGCCGATATATGCGTCGTCGGCTGCCGCGTAAACTACCGTTCCCGCGGAGGACAGCTCCCTCGCTTCTATGCCGTTATCCCGCATGAGCGCGATATTTCCGAGAATAACGCGCTTCCCGTCTATCATAGCGCTCACACCGTGTCCGGCTGTCTCGCCCGAGTCGGTGACACGCTCCGTGTTTATGCTCTCGCCGTATGCCTCGCGTATCGACGCGGCTATCGGATGATCGGAGTAGCACTCCGCATACGCCGCAATTTCGAGCAGCTCCTTTTCGGTGCAGCCCTCCGGCTGAACCGAGCTGACACGGAACTCGCCCTTTGTGAGCGTTCCGGTCTTGTCGAATACCGCGGTCTTCAAGTCCGACACAATTTCAAGATAGCTGCCGCCTTTTACGAGTATGCCCGAACGGGACGCGGAACCGATACCTCCGAAAAATCCGAGCGGTACGGATATCACAAGCGCACACGGACAGGATATTACCAGAAACGTGCAGGCACGGGCTATCCACTCGCTCCAGTCACCGTCGAACAACGGAGGAATAACAGCAAGTATCAGCGCGGCTATCGTCACGAACGGAGTATATACCTTCGCAAATCTCGTGATAAAATTCTCGGTCTTTGCCTTTTTGCTTCCCGCATTCTCGACAAGCTCAAGAATGCGCGTGACCGTCGAATCCTCAAACGCTTTCGTTACAGTTGCCTTTATCGTGCCGCTGCCGTTTATGCAGCCGCTTATGATCTCGTCACCGACGGAAGCGTGCCGCGGTACGGATTCTCCTGTAAGCGCCGCGGTGTCGATCATAGTGTCACCCTCGGTTATCACCGCATCGAGCGGGATCCTTTCGCCGGGCTTTATCACTATCGTGTCGCCCACCTCGACATCATCGGGATCCACCTGCTTCAGCTCGCCGTCCCATTCGATATTCGCGTACTCCGGGACGATGTTCATAAGCTCGGTTATCGAATTGCGGGACTTGCCGACAGCGTAGCTCTGGAACAGCTCGCCAACCTGATAGAACAGCATTACCGCCACAGCTTCGGAATATTCCCCGATACAGAACGCGGCAACAGTAGCGACAAGCATAAGAAAGTTCTCGTCAAACACATGACCGTGCATTATGTTCTTCGCGGCTTTTATAATTATATCATAGCCTATTATAAGGTACGGAACAACGAATATCAGCGCTTCCGCCCACCACGGCAAAAAGTCAAGGACCCCCGTATGCTCGCATACCATAAGTCCCGCGAACAATACGAAGGTCACAATTATCCGCAGGAGAGCGGTGCGCTGTTTTTTTGTGAGGCTTCCCATATCACATGATTATGCGGCAGTCCGGCTCTACCTTGCTGCACGCAGTCTGTACCTGCTTCATTATTTCGTCGAATTTGTCGTCGTCCGCTTCGATCGTCATTTTCTGCATCATAAAATTTACCGAAGCGTCCGTTACTCCCGGTATCTTCTTTATTGCATCTTCCATTTTCTGTGCGCAGTTTGCGCAGTCGAGATCCTGTAATTTGAATTTCTTTTTCATATATTTTTTCCCCTTTCCGGTCACCGCCGCTTTAAGAGCGGCGGACGAGAGAGGAGCGCCGCCCCTCTCTCGCGCTCTTGCTCTGCTTCCTTTCGAGCGCGAAAGGAAGCGAAAGCGATATGTTATAATTTGCAATCACTTGAACAACTGTTCAATTGTTATTATATACCTATGACAAGGATTTGTCAAGGGGGTTTATTAAAAAAAACTCTCCCAAGCAAAACGCATGGGAGAGAATTTTTGTTTTCGCCGATAATCTGCATTTCGGCAAAAGGCTGAAATATGCCATTCCCTGAAATACAGCAGTCGCGTGCCGAGGCTTCTCGGCTCAGCCTACAATACCGGATCTTTCGATACCCTCGACGAAGTTCTTCTGTAAGAAGATATACATTACGAGGATCGGGAGGATCGAGAGCAAGCATCCGGACTCTATCCAAACGAGCCAGTCGGACGGTACGCCTGTCGGGGTTCCGTTCGGGCTGTAGTAAGCGGATATCGTCTGATAGAGGTTGCTTACCATAAGTGCTACCGTGTTGGACTTTGTGAAGAACATACCCGATACATAGGAGTCGTTCCAGTACCATACAACGGAGAAGATGAAAACTGTGAGGAAGGAGTTCGACGCATTCGGAACCATTATTCTTACGAATGTCTCGAAAGGTCCGCAGCCGTCAAGATACGCTGCATCTTCGAGTTCCTTCGGAAGTCCTCTGAAGAACTGTCTGAACAGGAAGATGAACAGACCCGCACGGATACCGTTGCAGAAGAATGCCTGCAGGTAGAGCGCCCACGGAGAGTCCGCGAGGTTTATCGCCGCTCCGTTGTTGAAAAGACCGACGATTCCGAGGGGGTTGAAGTATCTGAACTGCATATACTGCGGTATCAGGATAACCTGCGTAGGAACGATGATCTGGAGAATAACTATCGCGAACATCAGTCCCTTGCCCTTGAA
>JAFPUE010000001.1 GCA_017395555.1 Ruminiclostridium sp.
AAATAGCAGAGTATAGCTAACCGAGGTGCTGCACCCGCCCATAGAAGAGAGTCGCTACGCATTGCCAGCGCGGGCTTCCGCGCCGGGTCGCTCTGCAAGAAATGAATGGGGGTTGGCGAAAACTCCGTTTGTTGAAATAGCAGAGTATAGCTAACCGAGGTGCTGCACCCGCCCATAGAAGAGAGTCGCTACGCATTGCCAGCGCGGGCTTCCGCGCCGGGTCGCTCTGCAAGAAATGAATGGGGGTTGGCGAAAATTCCGTTGCTGAAATAACAAAATACCGCACAGATCGTTAGTCTGTGCGGTTTCTGTTATTTTGTAGCGGTTTTTTATCACTGCGTTTCAATCCGCGCAGATCAATACATTCCGCCCATTCCGCCCATGCCGGCTGCGGGAGCTGCGGGGGTCTCTTCCTTGATGTCGGTCACAAGACTCTCGGTGGTGAGCACCATAGCTGCTACGGAAGCGGCGTTCTGGAGTGCGGAACGTGTTACCTTTGCAGGGTCAACGATACCCGCGTCGATCATGTCAACATACTCGCCCTTGAATGCGTCGAAGCCGTAGGTCTTCTTGCCCTTGTTCTTTCTGATGTTCTCGATGATAACGGAACCTTCGAGACCTGCATTCGCAGCGATCTGACGGATCGGGTCTTCGAGAGCGCGGAGAACGATCTTCGCACCAGTCTTTTCGTCGCCTTCGAGCTTTGCGATCAGCTTCTCAACAGCGCCCATAGCGTTGATAAGAGCTGTGCCGCCGCCTGCTACGATACCCTCTTCTACGGCAGCCTTTGTTGCCGCAAGAGCGTCCTCGATGCGCATCTTCTTTTCCTTCATCTCGATCTCGGTTGCTGCGCCAACCTTTATAACAGCAACACCGCCTGCGAGCTTTGCAAGTCTTTCCTGCAGCTTCTCTCTGTCGAAGTCGCTTGTTGTGTTCTCGATAGCGTTTCTGATCTGGTTTACTCTGTCCTTGATGTCAGCCTTCTTGCCTGCGCCGTCAACGATAGTTGTGTTCTCCTTGGAAACTGTTACCTGCTTTGCTGTACCAAGCATATCAACCGTAGCGTCTGCAAGCTCTATGCCCAGATCGCTTGTGATGACCTGACCGCCTGTGAGGACTGCGATATCCTGCAGCATCTCCTTGCGTCTGTCACCAAAGCCCGGAGCCTTGACAGCAACACAGTTGAATGTACCTCTCAGCTTGTTGAGGATAAGTGTCGTGAGAGCCTCGCCCTCGATGTCCTCTGCGATGATGAGCAGCTTCTTGCCGGTCTTTACGATCTGCTCAAGAAGCGGGAGAAGATCCTGTATTGCGGAGATCTTCTTGTCTGTGATAAGGATATACGGATCGTCAAGCTCTGCGATCATCTTGTCGCCGTCGGTAGCCATGTAGGGAGAAATGTAGCCTCTGTCGAACTGCATACCCTCTACTACCTCGCTGTATGTCTCGGCGGTCTTGCTCTCCTCAATTGTGATTACGCCGTCGTCGGAAACCTTCTCCATAGCCTCGGAGATGAGCTTACCGATAAACTCGCTGCCGCTGGAAACGGTGGCAACTCTTGCCTTGTCCTCGGCGTTCTTTACCTTCTGCGCGTTCTTCTTGATCTCCTCAACGGAAACCTCGACTGCCTTCTCGATACCGCTCTTTACTACCATGGGGTTAGCGCCCGCAGCAACATTCTTCATGCCCTCACGAACGATAGCCTGTGCAAGAAGTGTAGCTGTTGTTGTACCGTCACCGGCAGCGTCGTTCGTCTTTGTGGAAACTTCCTTGACGAGCTGTGCGCCCATGTTCTCGAAGGGATCCTCAAGATCTATCTCCTTGGCGATAGTAACACCGTCGTTTGTGATCAGCGGAGCGCCGAACTTCTTGTCGAGTACAACGTTTCTGCCCTTCGGTCCGAGTGTGATCTTAACTGTATTCGCGAGCTTGTCGATACCGGCCTGTAAAGCCTTGCGAGCTTCCTCGCCGTAAATAATCTGCTTAGCCATAATAAATCATTTCCTTTCTTTTATTCTACAATTGCAAGAATGTCGCTCTGACGAACTATTGTGTACTTCTCGCCTTCGAGCTTGACTTCGGTTCCGGAGTACTTGCTGATAAGCACCTTGTCGCCTACCTTGACTTCCATTTTTATCTCTTTGCCGTCAACCACTCCGCCGGGTCCGACTGCGCATATCTCCGCTACCTGCGGCTTTTCCTGCGCCGAGCTTGTGAGGATGATTCCTCCCTTTGTCGTCTCCTCCGCTTCGAGGAACTTGATGACCACTCTGTCAGCAAGCGGCTTGATGTTCAGTCCGCTCTTCTTTGCTGCTGTGGTTTTGGTTGTTTTTGCTGCTGCCATTTTGAAGACCTCCTATAAGAAAATAAAATTATAAACCTTGCTCAACGGATAACCGCGCTTTATGCGTTCTCCGCACGGTACCGGCATTGTAAACCGCTTTTGTCCGGGAGAGCTTTAGCACTTATCCGCTTCGAGTGTTAGCACTCTTTTCTGCTGAGTGCTAACCGATAATCATATTATAGTCTTTTACGGTAAAAAAATCAAGTATTTTTTGACAATTTTTTATTTTTGTATATTTATACCAAATATCTGCACCGCTTATTGTGCAACACTCATAATTTCAGCCGCTTTCACGATGATTTTTATGCTTTACTCCCCGCCGGAAGCAGGGAGTAAAGCAATCAGATCACATTTTTCCGCCTTTTGCGCCCTTCGAGCCGCCGAATGAAGCATTTTCGAGTATATTCGTGTCGAATGAGAAGCTGATCGACTTGTTCTCGCGCTCGCGCTTGAATGCAAGGCTTATCATTCTGTCAAGCAGCTCGGTGTATTTCACGCCGACAGGCTCCCACAGATAGAACGCAAGGCTTCCGGGGATCGTGTTTATCTCGTTTAGGTAGATCTTTCCGGTGCTCTGATCGAGCATAAAGTCGATACGGGACACGCCGGAGCAGCCGAGCGCCTTGAACGCCCTGACCGCGAGAGTACGCACTTCCTCACGCATTTCGGGTGTGATGTCTGCGGGTATCTTACGTTTGAGCGATGCCATACCGCTCTTGCCGCCGGAGGACTTTGTACCGCCGACGTACTTATCCTGATAGCTGAGTATCTCGTCGTTTGCAACGGGCTCCTCGCACTCGCTCGCCTGTGCGTCCTCATAGTCTCCGAGCACAGAGCAGTTTATCTCTTTGAGATCGGTTATCGCGTTCTCAACGAGCACCTTTATCGAGAATGTGAACGCGTAGTCGAGCGCGTCCGCGAGAGCTTCGCGGTCTTTCGCCTTGCGTATGCCGACGCTGGAGCCGAGGTTCACGGGCTTTACGATCACGGGGTACTGCGTTCTGCTCTCGATGAGATCGAGCACAGCGTCCTGCCCCTTTGTATATTCTCTGACATTTACGACGGTCCCGGGCAGCACGGGGATACCGTTGTCCGCGAACACGCACTTCATAGCGTACTTATCCATTCCGAGCGCGCTTGAAAGAACGTCGCAGCCGGCGTAGGGAATGCCGAGGGTCTGGAGGTAGCCCTGCAGAGCGCCGTCCTCGACGTTCGTGCCGTGTACTATCGGCAGAGCGACATCTATGACTGCGGCGGTGTTGCTGCCGAACTTCTTCATCGGGTAATGCAGCAGCTCGACGGTCCCGTTATTGCCGACGGGGAGCACACGGGTGCTTTCCGCGAGCAGCGCCGGGATATTCTTGTACGCCTCTATCTTCCCTATTTTCTCACCTATGTAGAACTCGGTGTTCTTGGTGATGTATATGGGAATTATCTCGTATTTCTCCGTGTTGAGCGATCTGCACGCCTGAAGCGCGGATATTACCGACACCTCATGCTCAACGCTTTTTCCTCCGAAAAAAACTCCGACTCGTATTTTCATTTTCTCTGTCTCCTTTTTTATTTGTAGCCCGTCTTACGGTTCTTTTGTTATCTACGGTATTGCCTTTATATCCGGCACGTCTATCTCCGGTATATCCGGCAGCTCTATCGGCTCCAGATCAATAGTATAGCTGATGCTTGCACGGGTGGTCTCTGCCGCAGTCGTCGTGGCGGTTCTCATTCCGCTCGCCTCGTCCGCAAAAATACATATCATCATAAAAATAAAGAATAAACCGAAAAAACACAGCCCAACGATGATCCCTGCCAGACAACCCTGTGCGCCGCGGTTCGCGAGCTTTGAGTTGTTGACATTGAATACATTGTTCTGCTGGTTTTCGAGCTTCTGCCGTTCGAGCTCAAGCTGTCTTTGCTGCTCGTCGAGCTCGTTGAGCCTTCTCACACGCTCCCTCTCTTCGAGAAGATCTTTATCGTTGGCATACGCGGCACCGCAGTGCGGGCAGGTACTGTGCTCGGCAGTCTCTATCTGCGAGCCGCAGTAATCACAATAGATTTTCATTTTTCTTACCTTTTCTTTTATGTATCTGCGCGCTCCCGAAAAAGCGGGAGCACAAGGCTTTTACTTACATCGGGACCCGATCACGGAGCAGTTGTTTCCAGGCTGATGTCGGGTATCTCGGGGATATCGGGGATATCAATGTTTTTGAGATCAAAAGAGTAGCTGATGCTGATACGCGATCTTTCCGTTGCGGAAGTCTCCTCGGAATTATCATCGTAAGTATCATCGTAAGTATCATCATAAGTATCATCATAAGTATCATCGTAAGTATCATCGTAAGTATCATCGTAAGTATCATCGTAAGTATCATCGTAAGTATCATCGTAAGTATCATCGTAAG
>JAFPUE010000017.1 GCA_017395555.1 Ruminiclostridium sp.
CACACATCTTGCTTGCATATTATTCCGTCATCTTGCACAGAAATTTCTTGACTTACGTCAGTAAGCCTGCGAAATTTCTATACAATCTGACGAAAAATCTGACTGCGCAATCTGCGCACGCTATTTATGCGGTATAGCCTTAAGTGATTTTCTCTAAATCTTTCCGAAGCCGCTTGATTATCCGCTTCTCGAGACGGGAGATGTAGCTTTGCGAGATCCCGATAAGATCGGCGACTTCCTTCTGCGTCATTTCCTTTCCGTCGGCAAGTCCGAACCGCTTTTCCATTATGAAACGCTCGCGCTCCGGGAGCTTCGCCACAGATTCGAGAAGCAGCTTCTTCTCCGCCTCGTTCTCGATGTTCTCGTTCACCACGTCGTCCTCCGTGCCGAGAACGTCCGACAGCAAGAGCTCGTTGCCGTCCCAGTCGATGTTCAGCGGTTCCTCAATGGATATCTCCGATCTGTACTGGTTCGACTTGCGCAGAAACATCAGGATTTCGTTCTCGATACAGCGCGAGGCATACGTCGCGAGCTTGATGTTCTTATCCGGGCTGAATGTGTTCACCGCTTTTATCAAGCCTATCGTGCCGATCGAGATAAGATCTTCTATGCCGATGCCGGTGGACTCGAATTTCTTCGCGATATATACCACCAGCCGCAGGTTGTGGGTTATCAGGGTGTCCCGCGCTTCCGGGGAGTTGTTGCGAACGCCCTCGAATGCACGTTCCTCCTCCTCCTTTGTGAGCGGCGGCGGGAGGTTGTCGGAGCCGTTTATGTAGTAAATGCTCTGCACAGTTTGTCTTGCTATGATCTTTCTGATAAGCTCGTTCAGTCTTACCGTTGCGTTCATTTTTCTTCTCCTTTGGTTTGTTTTTTCAGTCTATCTCAGCAGCTTCGGCGATATCACCGCATCGAACGGCTCGCCGGAGAGCGCGTCGCGGCATACCCCCACAAGCGCGTCGAGCTTTTTCGATTCGCCGCGGTATTCGGCAGTTAAGCTGTCGGGCAGGAACGCTGCGGCTATCCCGCTTCCGGAGGCTGTGCGCAGCGGTATCAGCCGCAGTCCGCGCACATCGTCATTCCCGCCCGCGAGAAAAGCCGCCGCGCCGGACGGAAGTATCTCCCGCACCGAGGATTCCTTGCAGAGCACGACGGGGCGCCCGGTGAGGAAATCGCGCAGGTAGTTCCCGCTGTCGCAGACGGCATCAACGCTGACGGTGCTGCCGTTTCCGGCGATAGTCAGGTGTACCCGCTCGTCGGCATCGGGGCTGTCGGCAATACGCCGGATAAGGCACAGCGTACCGTAGATAACAGCGGACGAGATAACGAGCACGAGGGCGGAGATGTTCAGATAGACGTAGCCGTTCGCGGCAAAGACCATATCCGAGCCGGTGAGCTCGTGCAGCAGCACCGCCGAGCCGCAGATCAGCATACTTATCGTGACGCATACGAAGGCGCGGACGGCGAACAGACGGAGGCTGCCCGCGCCGAAGGCTATCAGCACGGTCACGGCGGTGAGCACGGCTTTGATGAGCAGGGAAGCGGCGATGCCGGTATCGGCGAGCGCGGCAAGGGACGACAGCCCGCCGAATACCGCAGCCGCGGCTGTGCGGCGGAACCCCGTTTCGGTGTGCAGGAGCCGGCCTGCAGCACGGAGCGTGAAGTACGATATATAAACATTCATGACGATCAGCACGTCGAGATAGACAGTCATTTTATCACCGTTCCCGGAAATTTTTTTTGCGGTACAGGTAAGATTATAGCACCCGGAGCCCGAAAAATTTGTCGGTTAAGGGGCGAGAAAACGCTGTTTAATCGGCTTTTTTTGTCATATAAAAAATTTTTTCGGAAATTTTTGAAAAAAAGCTAAAGTTTTTTCGGTTTCTGACGATATAGTAAGTGGAGAGATATTTTTATATGAAAGGAGTGAAGGTTATGAGCGATATGAATTTCAATATGAACGCATTTCAGAATATGCCGTTAAATAACACGCTTAACTCTGTTGATAAGATGAATGAAACAACGCCTGCCGCAGAAGTCAATGCCATAATTTCCGCCGCACGGTCAAAAGCGGGAGAACACCTGCTGAAGCCGGACAGACCGGAAAATCAGGTATTGTCCTTTATCGACAGGTCTATGGAGAGCCTTTCGGAAGCTAACAAGAAGCTCCGCGAGCACGCACAGAAAATGGCGGAAGCGAGCGAGAGACTCGGCGACGCTTTTGACCGCAATCCGCAGACAGGCGATCTTGACAAGCAGAGAGCGAACAAGGCGGCTCTGGAATTTGTTGACCGCTACAATGAGCTTGTTGACAGCATAAAGAACAGCGGCAACGGAACCGTTGAAGGCAAGGCGAGGTTCCTTGGAGACATGACTGACGCATACAGCAGAAGGCTTGAAAAAGTCGGCATAACGAAAGGCGAGGACAACAGACTGACGTTTGACGAGACACAGCTCTCGCAGGCTACCGAGCGCGATATAGAGCGCGTTTTCGGTAAGGAGGATTCCTTCGCGGAGTTTGTTGACGGTCAGGCAAAGCAGCTCGCATCCTACGCACAGACCGATCTTTACCAGCGTTCCGAAGCGTACAACGATGCCGGCAGCATAATGCAGATATCCAACATCAGCGGCTCCTACTTCAATATGCTTGGATAAGAACACAAAAAAATTCCTGCCCCGGGGCAGGAATTTTTTGTGTTAATTAATAATTAATAATGAATAATTGCGGAAACACAAAAGAAAACGTAACAAATATATTTTTCTCATCAAAATATACAAAATTGTGTTAAAATACGCGAAAATATTGACAAGTATAGGTAAAAAATGTTATAATAACATATATATGTCTCTTGGTGTTTTACCGGCCTTTTTCATACGTCGGCTTTGCGAAGTATTTCGGGCAGAGGTGCTTTCTAATACCGGTTTGGGTGGTGTAAATTATGATAGAAAACGACAAGATATTGATCTATGCGGCGCAGGCGCTCGCCTCCGACTATGTCCGCATATATTTCGTGGACTCCGCGAGCGGCGAATTTCGTCAGTATGCCCCGGAGGGACCCGGTTTGCCGTTTCAAGAGATAAAGCGCGGCGACGACTTCTTCTCGTACCTTGTAAATGACGCGGCAGGGTGCGTCTATACTCCCGACCGCCGTATGTTCACCGATGTCATGCAGAGGGAGAACATCATCAATCTGATAAAGCACAGCAAGGGTCATACCGATATCGAATACCGCCTTATCGTGGACGGAGAGCCGGCATATTATACCCTGCGCATAACCGCCTGTCCGGGAACCGAGAGCTGCTTTGTTCTCGGTATTATCAAGACAGATAAGATAGTCGAGTTCCGCAAAAAGGTGAGCATGATAGAAAAAGAGCGTGAGACCTACAACCAGATCGCCGAGGGTCTCGCGGAGCACTTTGACTATATGTTCTATCTCGATATCGCCGACGGCAGCTACAGCAAGTACCGCTCGGAAAACGGCACGCTCGCGGTAGTGGAATTCGGTGACGATTTCTTTGAATACGCCGAAAGAACGATAAATACCGAAATACACCCCGATGACCGCAAGGCGCTGTTTGCTGTGTTCACAAAGCAGCATATCATTGAGTCTCTTCGCGGAAAAAAGAAGTTTACGGTTGAGTTCCGCCGTCTCGTAGGCGATGATACGGTGTATTACAGACATTCCGGAATGTGGGCGAAGGACCGCAAGCACATCATCATCTATGCGGAAAATATCACGTCGGAGGTCAACGTCGAGAATGCGCTTCGTGAGAGCCGCAGAAAGAACAAGACCTTCAGTATCATACTCGAAAGCCTTGCTGCCCGCTATGATGTTATTTATTATGTCAATGCTGTGACAGACGCGTACACGGGCTTTACCTCCAACCATATCTACGGCAATATCGAGATACAGGAGGAGGGAGATCACTTCTTCGAGGACGCGGTAAAAAATACCGATGTCATAATTCATCCCGATGACAGGGAAAGGGTCAAAAACGCGTTCAACAAGGATTATTTCATATCCTCACTCGAAAATAACAGCCAGCTCGTGGTAAATTACCGTATGCTGGTCAACGATCATACGCAGTTCACGCGCTTTACCGCGATCTGGGGCAGCGACGGCAGACATTTCATTATCGGTGTGGAGAACATCGACGAGGAAGTAAAGAAGGAAAGCGAGCATATAAAGGAGCTCAATCTCGCAAATGAAATGGCACGCCGCGACGAGCTCACCGGTACCAAGAACAAGAACGCGTATCAGGAATACGAAAACTCAATGCAGGAGCGCATAAACGCCGGCGAAAAGGATCTCCGGTTCGCTATTGCGGTCTGTGATATAAACAACCTCAAGGCTATTAACGACGAGCTCGGACACAAATCGGGCGACGAATATATCCGTGCTGCGTGCAGGCTGATCTGTGAGGTCTTCGCGCACAGCCCCGTGTTCCGTATCGGCGGCGACGAATTTGTCGTTGTTGTGGGCAGCCGTGATTATGATAACAGAAATCGTCTTCTCGAACACCTGCGCCGCCGTGTTCAGGAAAATATGCGCAAGAAGGATGGTCCTGTCGTTGCGTGCGGAATGGCAGATTATGATCCCGTAAATGACCGCATAATGTCCGAGATATTCGAGCGCGCCGACAGCATAATGTATGATAACAAGACCCGTCTCAAAGAGAAAGAGATCAGGGAGGAAAATGACGATCGTTCGAGCTTCCCGGAGGATCGCCGCAGGAAGCTGGACGTGCTGTTCGAGGCGTTCTCGCTGGTGTCGGAGGGTACCTATGTCTTCCTGTGCGATATGAAGTATGATATTTCGCGCTGGTCACAGGCGGCGATAGATACGTTCGGGCTGCCCGGAGGGTATATGTCGGCGGCGGGAGATATCTGGGAGCAGTGTATCCACCCCGAAGACCGCGCCGCTTACCACGCCGGTATCGGAGCGATATTCAGCGGCGACGCGTTCGGACATGATATGCAGTACCGTGCGCAAAGGCTTGACGGCACTTACGATGTCTGTACCTGCCGCGGTGTCGTGCTGAAAGACGAGTCGGGCTCTCCCGACTATTTCGGCGGCGTTATCAGAAACCACGGCATGATCGGGCGTATAGATATGCTGACCGGTCTGGGCAACCAGTACGAGTGGTTCGACGCGATACACAACGCGCTTATGAACAACACCAAGCTGAAGATCTGTATGGTTGGTACGTCGAAATTCTCGGAAATAAACGAGGTTTACGGCTACAGCTTCGGCAACAGGGTATTGCAGAAGTTAGGCAGAGATCTGGTTGACAGCGTGGGTATCCGCGGCAATGCGTACAGGCTTGACGGAACGAAATTCGCCGTCGTAACTCCCACAATGGAGAATGACGAGATCAAGCGTGCTTACAATGCTTTCCGCACTATGTGCCGCAGCTATACCATTGACGGCACGAACGTCATGCTTGAGCTCAACGCGGGACTTATCTCGATAAATGATTTCAGCATTGACGAAAAGACGATCTATGCCTGCCTCAACTTCGTGTACGGGCTTTCCAAGACGAGCAAGCAGGGCGAGCTTGTTGAGTTCCTGAATGAGCTTAACGACGGCAGCCGCCAGCGCATTGAGAAGCTGCACGCGATAAGATCGTCGATCACACACGGCTGCAGCGGATTTTACCTGCTCTATCAGCCTGTCGTTGATGCGAACACCGAGGAGCTTATCGGAGCGGAGGCACTGCTGCGCTGGAAGAACGACGAATACGGTGTTGTACCGCCCGATCATTTTGTGCCGATACTTGAAAATGACCCGCTGTTCTGCGAGCTCGGACAGTGGATACTGCGGACTGCGGTAATGTCTGCAAAGAAGCTCTTGGAGCAGTACCCCGGCTTTGTGATAAATGTCAATCTGTCGTATATACAGCTCGAAAGACCGGATTTTGTCGATACGGTCATAAAGATAATCGAGCAAGCGGGATATCCCGCGTCGCGCCTGTGTCTCGAAATAACCGAGCGTTGCAGACTGCTTGATATGGGGCTGCTCAAAAATGTGCTCGTGAACCTGCGCGGTAAGGGCATAAGGGTGGCGCTCGACGACTTCGGCACCGGCTTCTCCTCTATCGGAGCGGCAATGAATCTCCCGTTCGACACGATCAAGATAGACCGCAGTTTCGTTATGCGTATCGAGGAGAATGAAAAGGACCGCGAGCTTATCGGCAACTTCGCCGATCTTGCCCGCACATTCGGCTCGAAGATCTGCGTCGAGGGTATCGAGACCGAGGGTATGTGCGAAATTCTCCGCAAGTACAATGTTCAGAGCTTCCAGGGCTACTACTACGGCAAGCCTATCGAGCTGTCCGAGCTTCTCGAATGGAAAATGAAAAAGTGAATAATGAATAATACAAATACAGACCGATAGAAGAAACTATCGGTCTGTTTTCTTTACTATGAGTCTCGTCACGATTCATAATTGTCATCTGTCATTCGACATTGTCGTTCATCCACGTCATTGACGCGATCTTGCCGGCAGGTATAACGTCCTGCGCGAGCGATATGATATGCTTATTGGGATTGGGGTCTTCCTGTATGATGCCGGACTGCGAGTGGATTTCTCCCTTGAACGGCTCAAAGCTGCCGCTTATCACGGCGCTCTTGAACAGCGCGAGCATCTTGCGTGTCTGATAAGGCAGGTCACCTACTCTGATGTCCACAACTCCTGTTGACAGACCGAACCAGTAATTCGCCGCCGTCTGCTTGTCAATTATCTGGTGCAGCCTCCATGAGCCGTACAGCACCGACATGACTATCTGGAGGTAGTATCTTCCCCAGTTGTAGTACGGCGCGCCGAGATAGATATTCTTGCCGTTCCCGGTTTTGTAAAGACCGGGACGGTTAGCGGTTGTTCCGGCGGAGGAGTAATCGAAATCCGCGAATATCTTTACTCCTTCATTTTTCCATTCGGTCTGATAGTCGTATTCCTTTGTCCGTCCGCGGTACACGGTCTCGATCTTACATTCGGGGTCTATCATGGAAACGCCTATTGCAAAAGCGTTGATATTTGCCATGCTCATATTTCCGAAATCGCGCACAAGGTATCCTATGCGCCGCTCGTCGTCCTTATTGCATTCGAGCAGCAAGGTCTGTCCCGCAAGCACGCCCATGAGGAATGAAGCCTCGTACAGCTTGCCGTGGTAGCATCTTACCATTGAGCTCGTGTTTCCGATCGAGCAGTTGAGGAACTTTATATCGGGGTGCTTTACTGCCGCTTTTACTGCTTCGGGCATCATTCTTCTCGAAACCGTGAAAATGATCTCATTCCTGTCCTTCACTGCCTTTTCGATAGCTGCGGCAAAGCCCTCAGCGCTCTTTTCGGCGATATAGGACTGCGTTCTTACATCGCTGCCGGTCATTTCGTCGAGGTACAGTCTTCCTGCCTCGTGGCTGTCTATCCATCTGGAATTGTCGGGCTCGTCATTGTAGATAAACGCGACTTTGAGCGGAGACAATGCCGAATATGTCCTGATACCGGAGAACAGACCCATGAGACCCGTGGGTCTTGCTTCTTCCTTGGGCGCGTTGTCAATGAATACGATATCGTCGATGTCGTTGCTTGCAAGCAGCTCATTACGCGCCATTCTGATATTCTTGACTATCTGCTCGTCGGTGTCGGAGAACAGCGTTTTCATTGCGAAAATGGAAATATAGATGAGGAAAGCCTCGCCTACGGTGTACTTGTCGTTGATCTTAAGCACCGATCTGTACTTGCGCTCGAAAATGAAGTACGCGGATTTGAGATCCTTTTTATCCTGCTCGTCCCACACATCGTTTAGATTCTGCCCGAGCAGCTCCGCGAGCTTGCCGTACTCGCCGGGCTCCGTCAGCACGATATAGAAATTGCCGGTCACGCGGTAGAAATCAAGAAATTCGTAGTACGCCCTGACCTCCTTGCGATCGCTCTTGCCGGGAAGAATACGGGTCACATCTGCAAGGATATACTCGCTTCCGCCGTATTTTGACACGGAAACGCGCTTGTTGCCCTCCTGCACATAGTAATTGTGCATATACTCATAGACCTTTATAGCGTCGCGTATGCCCTCTGTTTTGTAGGAATCATACAGAGCGGACCATTTAAGACCGAATTCCGAGGTTTCGTCGAAAAGCGGCATGAAGTTATTCGCGAACGAGTTGTTTCTTCCTGCCTCCTTGTTTCCGATGATACGGGAGAGGGGCAGCTCCTGCAGTCCGAGGTGAACCTCTCCTGCCGCACGCTTTATCTCAGTGGATGTATCGAGAATTGGCAGATACGGCGAGACGTTGTTTTTTTCCGCCTCTCTGACCGCGTCCTCACCGAGTTTTTTTGCCGCTCTGTAATCTGCTCTCATGACCTTTTCCTCCTTTGTGAGATAAGTATAATTATCATTTGAAATTATATCATATATTGTACATATTGTCAAGTGCTCGGGAATGCCCGTTAATGGCGGTACAGCGCTCATTCCGGCAGGAAAAGCGCCATTTCATGCGGTTTCTCCGCGCTTGACATAGTCCGCAAAAAAGTGTATAATAAATAAGATACGTTTCAATGAAAGGATAGATAAAATTGCCCGCAAAACTTAAAGAAATGTTTGAAAATATAGGCTTCGACCCCGCAGCCGGCGAGGGCGAGGTCCTTTCCGTCGTTCACCGCGAAGCCGACAATTCGCTGATACTACAGCTCCGCCTTGACGAGAGAGTCCCGTTCGCGGTGCTGATCGGGGCTGCCGACGCGATAAGAGCCGAGCTCGAAAGCGGCAGAGTCAGCATTTACCCGAAATACGCGCCGGAGCTGTTCGACAGCGATGCCGCGCTCGATATCACAGTGTTCTTAAAGCGCGAGGGCTTCAATGTCAATGGCTATTTTGACGATGCGCAGGCAACCTTCGACGGGAAAAACATCGTTTATGAGCTCGAACACTACGGCATACAGATGCTCACCGCGCTCGGCATTGACGCGCAGATACGCAAGTTTGTGAAGGGCTTCTACGGGCTCGAAGTGTATGTCAGCTTCTCCGGCAAGACCACGCTCGATCTTGAGGAATACTCCCGGCGTATAGCCGAGGAGGACGCGGCGCTGCCGATACCCACGCCCGCACCCCCGCCGGAGCAGTCCTCATCGGGCTCCGGACAGCGCGGCGGTGCTTCGTACAACGGCGGAAACGGCGGCGGCGAGAAAAAGCGCTATTCCCGCGGTCCCGCGATACACGAGCCGCCCGAGGCTATGAAGCTGATGTTCACGCACCCGATGCTGCGGGACGAGGCGGAGCTTGTTATCGGAAAGCCGATCAACGAAGAGCCGTCGAAGATGATCGATATTCTGAACGAGTCGGACGATGTGACCGTGTGGGGCGAGGTGTTCTTCACGGAGGACAAGTCCGTCAAGGACGGCAAGTACAACGCCAAGACCGTGTATTTCACCGATCGTACCTCGTCGATGATAATGCGCGTATTCACGAACGCGGATAAGGCTCCCGCATATTCGTTCCTGAAAAGCGGGGCGACAGTGCTCGTGAACGGCTCGGTAAAGATCGACAAGTACGCGGGCGGTGCTCTCGTTATAGAGCCGCGCTCGATAATGACGGTCAAGACGCTTTCGAGAAGCGACACCGCCGAGGAGAAGCGCGTTGAGCTGCATATGCACACAAATATGTCCGATCTCGACGCGATAACGCCGGCAGGCGAGCTTGTTATGCAGGCGTACAAGTGGGGGCATCCGGCTGTTGCGATCACCGATCACGGCAACGTTCAGGCATTCCCGGAAATTATGAACACTGTCGAGAAGATACGCAAGTCAGACCCCGAGACAAAGTTCAAGCCGATCTACGGCATGGAGGCTTACTTCGTAAACAACGAGGCGCAGCTTGTAGAGGGCTGCACATCGCGCAGCATAGATGACGATATCGTTATTTTTGACGTTGAGACAACCGGTCTTGACCCGGATACCTGCCGCCTTACGGAAATAGGCGCTGTTAAGCTGCGCAAGCTGGAGGTAGTCGAGGAGTTCCAGACATTCGTGAACCCCGGGCAGCCGATACCGCAGGAGATAACCGAGCTTACCGGCATCACCGGGGATATGGTGAAGGACGCTCCCTCGGAGGAAGAGGCGGTCAGCGCATTCATGGATTTCTGCGGGAGAGCTCCCGTCGCGGCGCACAATGCGAGCTTTGACCTGTCGTTCATACGCACGGCTTCCGATCGTCACGGGCTCGGCTTCCGCTCGGACAGCATAGATACGCTGGCGATCTGCCGCGCGCTGTTCCCGAATAAGCGCAAGCACAAGCTCGACGCAATGGCGGAGCAGTTCGGTCTCGGCGACTTCAATCACCACCGCGCGATAGACGACGCGAAAATGCTCGCGCTGATATATAAGAAGCTGATAGCCGAGTGCAGAAAGAGCCGTGAGATCAAGAAGCTCGGTGACCTTAACCTTATAACCGGTACAGATGTGCGCAGTATGCCGTACTACCACATGATAATCCTCGTGAAGAACAACACGGGTCTGAAAAATCTGTACAGACTGATCGGTCTGTCGAACCTCAATTACTTCAAGAGCCGTCCGCGCATACCGATGTCCGAGCTCAAAAACTACCGCGAGGGTCTTATCATAGGCTCGGCGTGCGAGGCGGGAGAGCTTTTCCGTGCTATCGAGAGCAAGAAGCCGGACGATGTTATCGAGGAGATCGCGTCGTTCTACGACTATCTTGAAATTCAGCCGATAACCAACAACCGCTTTCTTATTGACAAGGGCGTAGTTAAGTCCGAGCTTGAGCTGCGCATGATAAACAAGCATATCTGCGAGCTCGGCGACAAGCTCGGCATACCGGTAGTCGCCACCTGCGATGCGCATTTCAAGAACAAGGAAGACAAGATCTTCCGCGATATACTCAAGGCCGGACAGGGCTACGAGGACGAGGGCGAGCAGCCGGATCTCTACTTCCGCACCACCGACGAAATGCTTGATGAGTTCAGTTATCTCGGCGACGTGCGCGCAAAGCAGGTAGTTATCGACAACCCGCGCATGATAGCCGATATGATAGAGAATATCAGACCGATACCGAAGGGTACGTTCACCCCGTTCCTTGACGGCGCGGAGGAGGAGCTCCAGCGTCTCTGCTGGGACAGAGCGATGAACTGGTACGGCTATAACGATGAGATCCCGGAGATAGTTTCAAAGCGCCTGCAAAGAGAGCTTGACGCTATCATCAAATACGGATTCTCGGTGCTTTACATGATCGCGCAGAAGTTGGTGGCTTTCTCCGAAAAGAACGGTTACCTTGTAGGTTCGCGAGGTTCTGTCGGCTCGTCCTTTGTAGCGATAATGTCCGGTATCTCCGAAGTAAACCCGCTCCCGCCGCATTACCGCTGCAAGAAGTGCAGATACAACGAGTTCATTACCGACGGTTCTGTCGGCTCCGGATTTGACCTGCCCGAGAAGAACTGCCCGAACTGCGGCGAGCCGATGTTCCGCGACGGACACGATATCCCGTTTGAGACGTTCCTCGGCTTCAAGGGCGACAAGGCTCCCGATATAGACCTTAACTTCTCCGGCGAGGTGCAGGGCAAGGTACACCGCTATACAGAAGAGCTGTTCGGTTCAGACCACGTTTTCAAAGCGGGTACTATCGCAGCGATACAGGAGAAATCCGCGCTCGGATATGTCCGCAAGTACCTCGAACAGAACCACACAATGGTCAACGGCGCGGAGATGATGAGACTTGCGCTGGGCTTTACCGGCGTAAAGCGCACTACCTCACAGCACCCCGGCGGAATGGTTGTTGTACCCAACAACTACGATGTTTACGACTTCACCGCCGTGCAGCACCCTGCGGACAAGTCCGAGAGCGATATGATAACCACGCACTTCGACTTCCATGCGCTGCACGATACCATATTGAAGCTCGACGAGCTCGGACACGATGTGCCGACGCTGTACAAGCATCTTGAAGACATGACCGGTATCAAGATCGCCGATGTTTCCACGTCAGACCCGAAGGTGTACAGCCTGTTTACGTCCCCCGAAGCCCTCGGCATCACAGAGGCGGAGACGGGAATACGCACCGGCACCTTCGGACTCCCGGAATTCGGTACCAACTTCGTTATCGGTATGCTGCTCGAATCCAAGCCGCAGAATTTCTCCGATCTTTTGCAGATATCCGGTCTTTCGCACGGTACGGACGTATGGCTCGGCAACGCGCAGGAGCTTATCGCAAACGGCACCTGCACGATCAGTGAGGTTATCGGAACCCGTGACAACATCATGGTTTATCTGCTGCACAAGGGGCTTGAACCGTCGCTGGCATTCAAGATAATGGAGATCACCCGAAAGGGCAACGCTACCAAGCTGTTCACGGACGAGATATATCAGGCATTCAAGGACAACAACGTTCCCGACTGGTATGTCGAGAGCTGTAAGAAGATCAAGTATATGTTCCCGAAGGCGCACGCCGCAGCGTATGTTACCGCCGCGGTCAAGCTGGGCTGGTACAAGGTGTATTACCCCGAGGCGTTCTACGCCGCGACGCTTACAAAGCACACCGAGAATATGGAGGTTGACACGGTGATAAAGGGCAAGGACGCGGTAAAGGCTCGAATGACCGCTATCAAGTCGAACCCCGATGCAACCCCGAAGGACGAGGCAGTGTACGAAGTGCTCCAGCTCGTTTATGAGATGCAGTGCCGCGGAATAAACTTCCTGCCGCCGCATTTCGAGAAATCCCACGCGACGAAATACAACATTGAGGAGGGCGCTCTCCGTCTTCCGTTCATGGCAATTGACGGCTGCGGAGAAAACGCTGCGGTCATGATCTATGACGCGGTTCAGAAGGGCGGCTACATCAGCGTCGAGGATATCGCCGCGACTTCCGGTGTCAACTCCTCCGTTATTGAAAAGCTCAAAGAAAGGGGCGTATTCGAGGGCTTGCAGGATACCGCACAGATGACGTTCTTCTGATAATGAATAATGAAGAATGAATAATGAATAATTGTGGAGTCCGCCTGCGGCGGACGGATTTGAATCGTGACGAGATCCGAATGACAGTTCAGAACATGACAGCCTGCTGTATTTTCAAGCAGGCTGTTGTTGTTTTATTACAGGCATTGCAGGTTCGCGTTGTCTGCTTCTCTATTTATAATCAGTATGAGATAGCGTGTGGGTGATGCAATAAAAAAACACTTGCATTTTTGACAAAAAGTGGTATAATAAAAGATAGATTATAATTAATGGAGGTTTATCCAAAATGGCAATGTTTGACAAGCTGCTTGCTAACCTTAAGGCAAGCAAAAAAACTATCGTTCTTACGGAAGGTACAGACGCGCGTATCCTCTCCGCAGCTGCAAGACTGCTCAAAGAAGAGCTCATGGGAGTTATCCTCTGCGGTAATCCCGATGAGGTAAAGAAGGCTGCCGCGGACGGCGGATTCGATATCTCCGCTGCAACTATCATTGATCCCCTCAATTATGACGGATTCGAGGAAATGGTCACAACCATGGCAGAGCTCCGCAAGGGCAAGATGACCGAGGACGAGTGCAGAAACTTCCTCAAAAAGTCCAACTACTTCGGTACAATGCTCGTTAAAATGGGCAAGGCAGACGCACTTCTCGGCGGAGCGACATACTCGACAGCCGATACTGTTCGCCCCGCTCTCCAGATAGTAAAGACCAAGAAGGGCTCCAGCCTTGTAAGCTCGTCGTTCATTCTGTTCCGTGAGAAGGACGGCAAGGAAGAGACTATCGCAATGGGCGACTGCGCTATCAACCTCAGCTACTCGGACAAGCTCGACAAGGAAGGAAATGTTGTTCAGACAGCGGCTCAGCAGCTCGCAGAGGTTGCAGTCGAGACTGCTCGTACAGCGGCATTCTTCGGTATTGACCCCAAGGTTGCGGTGCTCAGCTTCTCGACCTACGGCTCCGGCAAGGGCGGCACAGTACAGCTCAGCCATGATGCTGTTATCGAAGCACGCAAGCTTGATCCCGAGCTTGTTATAGACGGCGAATTCCAGTTCGACGCGGCTGTTTCCGCAGAAGTTGCAAAGACGAAATGCCCGGATTCAAAGGTTGCGGGTCAGGCAAACACCTTTATCTTCCCGCTTATCGAAGCCGGCAACATCGGCTACAAGATCGCACAGCGTCTCGGCGGATATGAGGCTTACGGTCCTATCCTCCAGGGTCTCAACGCGCCGATCAACGATCTTTCCCGCGGCTGCAACGCAGAAGAAGTTTACAAAATGGCGATCATCACCGCAGGAATGGCGTGATGCCCGTATTTCTATCGAAATATAGGCAAATTAAGAATTAAGAATTATGAATTAAGAATGTTGGTTGCGCCTGTGGCGCATATCTGAATCGTGACGAAATTTCTTGGTTTTGTCTGAAGATAGAAATAGATTTTGTATAACATAATAAATAACCGCACAGATTAAATTCTGTGCGGTTCTTGTTATTTTAATAATCGGAGTCTTTGCCAACCCCACTGCATTTCAGTCAGATGCTGCCCATAGCTGTACGCTCTGAAATACTGCATTAATTTAGGGTGTCCAGCACCCTTTTTTAAAGGGGGCTGGCGGGGGTTAGGGGGCAGCGCCCCGTCTCAGACTCTCTCAAGCTCTCTCAGACTCTCTCGACGCCGATCTTTACGTCTTCGCCGTTGATGTTCCACTCCTTGGAGTTTGCAAATTCGCCTTCGGTGATACTGTCAGCGAGAACATCGCCAGCGATGGAAGCGGAATTCTTGTTGACGATCTCGATGAGCTTTGCGTTGCCTGCGAGCTTGACGTTGATGTGATCCATTACCTCGAAGCCGCTGTCCTTGCGCATATTCTGTATCTTGCTGACGATCTCGCGGACGAAGCCTTCTTCTATAAGCTCGGGGGTGAGCACCGTGTCAAGCGCGACTGTGATACCGCCGTCGAACACCGTGCAGTATTCTTCCTTCTGCTGTGCTTCGATCAGCAGGTCGTCCTTGGTGAGCTCTATCTCGCCTATGGAGATATTCAGCTTCATAACGCCGGTGCTGTTAAGCTCTGCCATAGCTGCGCCGCTGTTGCCGGCGGATATCTCAGCGAGAGCGTTCTTGATCTCGCCTAAGTTCTTGCCGTACTTCGGACCGAGCGTTTTCAGCTGCGGCTTGAAATTGTACGACGCGAAGCCCGCCATATCGTCGGTGAATACAACTTCCTTGACGTTAAGCTCGTCTCTGATGATATCCGTATAGAATACATCGAGCTTTGTGTCCGCCTTGACGTACATTGTGCTGAGCGGCTGGCGGTTCTTGCGGTTGGACGCGTTTCTCGCGGAACGTCCGAGCACAACTATATCAAGTACCTCGCCCATTTTCTTTTCAAGCTCGCAGTCGATAAGCGCCTCGTCGTACTTCGGGAAGTCGCAGAGATGTATGCTCTCCGGAGCGTTCTTGTCAACGCTGAGTACGATATTCTGATATATCTCCTCTGTTATGAACGGAACCATGGGAGCCGCGCACTTGCAGACATTCACAATCGCCGTGTACAGCGTCATATACGCGTTTACGGTGTCCTCGGTGAGCTCCGGTGACCAGAAGCGCTCGCGGCTTCTGCGTACATACCAGTTGGAAAGCTCGTCCACAAAGTCCTGCATAGCCTTTGCAGCCTCGGGTATGCGGTAGTTTTCAAGGTTCTCGTCGGTTGCCTTTATCATCGTGTTCATTCTCGACAGCAGCCACTTGTCCATAACCGGCAGCTTGCTTACATCGAGAGTGTATTTCGTCGGGTCAAAGCCTATGATATCCGCGTACATGATATAGAACGCGTAGGTGTTCCAGAGCGTACCCATGAACTTACGCTGACCCTCGATAACAACCTTGTCGTGGAACTTGTTCGGGAGCCACGGCTGCGAGTTGGTGTAGAAGTACCAGCGTATAGCGTCCGCACCGAGCTTTTCAAGTGCGTCGAACGGATCAACGGCATTGCCCTTGGACTTGGACATCTTCTGTCCGTTCTCGTCCTGTACAAGTCCGAGCACGATAACGTTCTTGAACGGCTCGCGGTCAAACAGCAGTGTGGATATCGCAAGCAGCGAATAGAACCAGCCGCGTGTCTGATCGACAGCCTCGGAAATGAAGTCCGCGGGGAACTGCTGCTCGAACAGCTCCTTGTTCTCGAACGGATAGTGGTGCTGCGCGAACGGCATCGAGCCGGAGTCGAACCAGCAGTCGATTACCTCCGGAACGCGCTTCATCTGCTTTCCGCACTTCGGGCATTTTAT
This sequence comes from Ruminiclostridium sp., assembly GCA_017395555.1. GTDB lineage: Bacteria > Bacillota > Clostridia > Oscillospirales > Ruminococcaceae > Ruminiclostridium_E. Next base: position 16,250 of record JAFPUE010000017.1, read on the forward strand.
CGTTACATCATCTATATAAGGTCTGTGTAGCTCGATATCGTCGGGGCAGTTGTCCGACATTTCCTTCAGCTCCGCGATAGAGCCTATGCTGTGTCTGTGACCGCATTCGCATTCCCAGATATTGAGCGGAGTACCCCAGTAGCGGTTTCTGGAAATTCCCCAGTCCTGAATGTTCTTCAGCCAGTCACCGAAACGTCCCTTGCCAATGCTCTCGGGTATCCAGTTGACCTTGTCATTGTTGGCTATGAGCTTGTCGCGCATTGCCGTCATTTTTATGAACCACGTTTCTCTTGCGTAGTAGATCAGCGGGGAGCTGCATCTCCAGCAGTGCGGATACTCATGCTCGAACTTCGGCGCGTCAAAGAGCTTGCCGTCCTTGTCGAGATCGACGAGCACCTTCGGGTCTGCGTCCTTTACGAACAGTCCCGCATAGGGCGTGTCCTC